>CAXIBC010000035.1:0-26484 GCA_964022115.1 uncultured Oleispira sp.
TAACTTAAATAACGCTGTAGCAATCATATAAAAAGAATTTAAAGCCAAATTGGCTTAATAGGATTAGAAAATGAGTAACGAACATTATTTAAATAACCCGTTAGTGCATAAAGATCGCCGTTTAGGAAACTCACAAAACGAATGGTCTCAGAGCTTTGAATGCAGCAATATGCGTCCATTAATTATTTGTCGTGGGCCGATTCGTAAAGAAGCGATGGATGTATTCGAAGAAATGGGTATCGAACATTACGGTATTTTACTTTCAGAGAAAGACTCTATCGTTTATCAAAATGCCTTGGCACCTGAGTTACGTCAGCTAACGGATCCTAAGCGTGTTCATCGTGTTCCAGACTATACCGGTGTGGATAAAGAAGAACGTAATGTTCGTATACAGCAAATCATAAGCATCGCTAGAGAAAATGGCTATAACTCTATTTTTACCGGTTATGGTTTTATGGCTGAAGATGAAACTATGGTTGCGGCGATGGAAGGCGCAGGCCTTAATTTTATCGGCCCCTGTTCCAAAACGGTTCATGATGCAGGCTTGAAAGACGAAGCTAAACGCACCGCATTGAAAGTCGGCGTAAGTGTTACTCCCGGTATAGATAACGCAACCGCAATTACTTTAGTCAAGAAATATACCGATGAGAAAGCATTATTAGCTTTAGTTAAAAAAGAAGGCCTAGATCTAGTTGATGGTGCTTTTAATAAAAAACTTTTTGATCGTGCTGAAACCCTTGTAGAAAAAGCTGATCTTGTCTTGGCCGCAGGTTATAAAAAAGGCATTGATCTATACACAACGGAAGAACTACAAGAAACGATTCGTGAGCAAGTAATTGTGATGAGTCGTGACTATCCAGAAAATCGCATCCGTCTTAAATGCATCGGTGGCGGCGGTGGTAAAGGTCAACGAATTCTTCCTAACCCTTCTTCGTTTGAAGGTGACGTTGAAGAACGCATCGCTAAAGTCTCAGAGCTAGCGCCATCTTTGGTTCTAGAAATCCTGAATGAAGTAAAAGCGACTGGCCAAGGCGATAATAAAAACGTACTGATTGAGTTAAACATTGAAACGACTCGTCACCAAGAAATACAGGTGATTGGTAATGGTCAGTGGAGTTTGGCATTGGGTGGACGTGATTGCTCATTGCAAATGCACGAACAAAAACTATTAGAAGTTTCTGTTACTACCGAAGAGCTTGAAAGTGCTTTAACCGATGCGGTAAAAGCCGGTCGTGATGTTGAAGCTAAAATACTAACCCAAGATTTGAAAACACTGCATGCAATGGAGAAAGAATCCGAGGTCTTCGGCGAAGCCGTAGGCCTTGATAGTGTTTCAACTTTTGAGTGTATTGTCGATCGTGATAAGCATTTCTTTATGGAAATGAATACGCGCATCCAAGTAGAGCATCGCGTGACTGAATTATGTTATGCACTCAAGTTCGTGAACCCTGAAAATAAAGCCGATTACTTTATCGTAGAATCTCTGGTCGAGGCTATGGTATTACTGGCGGCTCATGGCCCCCGCTTGCCTAAACCTGAACGTATTAAACGTAATAACGCATCAGTAGAAGCGCGTTTGAACGCAACTAACCAAGCTTTGGCACCCCATGCGGGCGGTATTATAGAAAACTGGTCAGATGCTCGAGAAGGTGAAATTCGTGATGACCAAGGTATAAGTTTGCACAACCCAGATACTGACGTATTTATGAAGTATCACCTAGCGGGTGCTTACGACAGTAATATTGCGTTGTTATTAACCGTGGGTGAAAATCGCTTAGATAGTTACCAAGAGTTAGCAGAAGTACTACGTACCACTAAATTGACGGGTAAAGACTTATCCACAAACCTAGAATTTCATTATGGTTTGGTTAATTGGTTTTTGGGCAATAATATTAATGCTCGCCCAACCACGCGTTTTATTGTGCCGTATTTAACCGCAGTCGGTTTGCTGAAGCAGAAGGCCAATAACCTAGACCTTAATTTTGCTTATCAGCAGGTTTGTAATAAAGCCATGGCTAGAGTTAAAGATGAAGAAGCAAAATCAGCGTTGCTTGAAGTCTTAACACGTAAACAGCTGCTATTAACTCGCCCATTAGAACGTTTGATGGCAGAGCCGCATGTATTAGCCGGTTGGTTAAGCTTAAATCAAAAGCACTTCGAACAGAATACTAAAGGTGAAATCCTCTGGCTGGAAAACCCAGTAAAAGTACTAGCTGAAGCTTATCACTTTTTAAATATGGACTTTAATGCCGATAATCCAGCCGCCACTATGATCTGGGATCATGATCATGAAGTATTAACTCAGGCACTGGATTTTTATGCAGAGTTAGAAAAAATCCTAGCGACTGAAAATTATGCGGATCTGTGCACGCTATTAAGTCAGAAGAAAGCACCCGTCGATCATATCGATACTGCTCAATGGCTTGCTATTCAATCAGCACACCTAGGCTATCAAGCAGGTAATGAAATTTTAACTTTATTACCTTTCATCGGTATTCAGACTGGATTCTTCGACTTAACCGTTAATGAAGATCTGAGTGTGCATATTCCAGATTCTTTATTTGATGAAGAATTACAATTACAAATGGCTAAGGTACTGGTACCGCCTCCCACCGCCAAAAGTGATGAGATTTTAGCGCCAACAGGAGGAATGTTCTATTCTTGTGAAGCACCTGGAATGCCACCGTTAATAGCAGAAGGGAGTCACTTTGAAGCAGGCCAGCCTCTGTACATTATTGAAGTTATGAAAATGTTCAATAAAGTAAATGCCCCTTTTGCGGGGACAGTTGAAAAAGTTTTAGTTGAAGATGACGGCGCTATTATCAGCAAGGGACAGGTATTGTTTAAGATCACCCCGGATGAAAAATCTGTCGTTGAAGCGCCAGAAATAATTACAGCGCGCATTGAAGCGCAAACGTCTGAATTTTTAGGCTCGATTGCTTTACCAACGTCATCACTGACAAAATAACTAAATAGGAAACTGACATCATGATAGTTGGATTAGATCACATCGCTATAGCGGTTCCTGATTTAGAGAAATCGATTAAACGTTTTATGGAAGACTTTGGCCTGACTTTTAAAGGTCAAGAAGATGTTCCTGCTGCTAAAACTAGCACGGCATTTTTTCCATTATCAGAAACCAGTATTGAGTTGGTGCACCCATTAAATGGTGAAGGCCCGATTCAAGGGTATTTGGATAAAAAAGGCGGTGGCATGCATCACTTGTGTTTCCGTAGTGATGATATTGAAGCCGATGTTGAGCGTTTAAAAGCTAAGGGCTATCAGTTTTTATCCGAAGCGCCAACGTTAGGTGCGCATAACTGCAAGGTGATTTTTATTCACCCAAAAAGTTGCGATGGCGTTTTAATAGAACTTAACCAGCCGCAATAACGAATATATTTTAGTGAGTGCTAAACGTATTCACTTTCTATCGCTACGCGAATACTCGCAGCATTAAACTCTGCAATATTGTGGGCTTTAACGTGTAGAATGAAATAGCGTGAAAAATTCAACTTGTAGGATGAATACAAGCGCGGGCAATCTCCCTTCTATAATAAGGGTGGAAGCGAAAGGATCAAAGTATGTCTGAAGAAAAAAAGTACACATTAGAAGAGTGGCAAGCCTTAGCAACTAAGCAAATGAAAGGCTTAACGCCAGAAGAAATGGAGTGGCATACTCCAGAAGGCGTACCGATTAAGGTACTTTATACCCAAGACGATGTAAAAGATCTTGAATTTGCCAACACTATGCCGGGTCTTGCGCCTTATGTTCGAGGCCCACAAGCGACTATGTACGCCGGCCGCCCTTGGACGATTCGTCAATATGCCGGTTTTTCGACCGCTGAAGAGTCCAATGCCTTCTATCGTAAAAACCTAGCCGCAGGGGCTCAGGGTGTTTCCGTAGCATTTGATTTAGCGACTCACCGTGGTTACGACTCAGATCATCCACGGGTAGCGGGGGACGTTGGCAAAGCGGGCGTTGCTATCGATTCTGTTGAAGATATGAAAATTTTGTTTGATGGTATTCCATTGGATAAGGTTTCAGTCTCTATGACGATGAACGGCGCTGTATTGCCGATTCTTGCCAACTATATTGTTGCGGCAGAAGAGCAAGGTATTAGCCAAGATAAACTATCAGGCACGATACAAAACGATATTCTAAAAGAATTCATGGTGCGTAATACCTATATTTATCCACCGACTCCTTCGATGAAAATCATTGGCGATATCATTGCTTATACTTCGGCTAATATGCCGAAATATAATAGTATTTCGATTTCTGGTTATCATATTCAAGAAGCGGGTGCTGATGCCGCATTAGAGCTGGCCTATACTTTAAGTGATGGACGTGAATATGTGCGTACGGCGCTTGCTGCAGGATTAGACGTAGATGCTTTTGCACCGCGTTTATCTTTTTTCTGGGGCATTAGCATGAACTTCTATATGGAGATCGCTAAGCTGCGAGCAGGGCGCTTATTGTGGAACCGTATCATGGCGGAATTTAATCCACAAAACCCTAAGTCGTCTATGTTGCGTACCCACTCGCAAACTTCAGGTTGGTCATTAACAGAGCAAGACCCTTATAATAACGTGGTGCGTACGACGGTTGAAGCCATGGCAGCGGTTTTTGGTGGAACTCAATCCCTGCATACTAATGCGTTGGATGAAGCCGTAGCATTACCTACAGAGTTCTCTGCTCGTATTGCACGTAATACCCAAATTATCCTGCAAGAAGAAACAGGCATCACGCAAGTAGTTGACCCTTGGGGTGGCTCTTACATGATGGAAAGCCTCACTCAGCAAATGGCGGATAAAGCCTGGGCCTTGATCGAAGAGATTGAAGAAAAAGGCGGTATGGCAAAAGCCATTGAAGAAGGATTACCTAAACTTCGCATTGAAGAATCGGCGGCAAGAAAGCAGGCCCGCATTGACCGCGGTGAAGATGTTATTGTTGGTGTGAATAAATACCAGCTTGATGAAGAAGCTGACTTAGACATTCTGCAAGTAGATAATGTCGCGGTGCGAGACTCACAAATCGAACGGTTAACACACATTAAAGCGAGTCGTGATAGCGTAGCCGTAAAATCTGCATTAGCGGCTATTACGGCTGCGGCGAAAACTGGTGAAGGCAACCTGCTAGACTTAAGTGTGAAAGCCGCACGTTTGCGCGCGACTGTGGGTGAGATTTCTGACGCAATGGAAGAAGAATTCGGACGTTATAAAGCAGAAGCGCGTACCATTTCAGGTGTCTATGGCGCACCTTATGAAGACGATGCAGACTGGCAGGCAATTAAGGCCGACATTGAAAGCTTTGAAGCTGAGCAAGGCCGTCGTCCGCGTATGCTGGTGTGTAAAATGGGCCAAGATGGTCACGACCGTGGCGCTAAAGTGATTGCTACGGCATTTGCCGATGTCGGCTTTGATATTGATTTATCACCCATGTTTTCCACCCCAGAAGAAGTGGCCAAGCAAGCGGTTGAAAATGACGTCCATGTGGTCGGTGTTTCATCCCAAGCGGCAGGCCATAAAACCCTTATTCCTGCTTTGATCGACGCCTTAAAAGCTCAAGGCGCTGCTGACATTATTGTCGTTGCCGGTGGTGTTATTCCAAAGCAGGATTATGAGTCTTTATGGGATGCGGGTGTTAAAGGGATCTTTGGGCCGGGTACTAAAATTCCTCTCAGTGCTCGTGCTGTTTTAGACTCGATTCGAGAAGCGCAAGCTTAAGAGTTTTAGTACCAAGTTTGATATGGTGAAAGATTTTTCGGATCAATTTTTCGGATCAATGTTAGGTGAATTATTTGAGACCGTCACACCACATGGATGTGGTGTACGAGCCTACAGGGAAGTATTTACGGCGTGTCGAAAAAGGATTTACCTAATGTTGATCAAAAGAAAAAATCGCTCGCCAAGGTACGTTCTTACCAAGTTTTAATAACAGGCAATAACTTTTATTAGGCCAAACCATGATTGATTTGGAAAAACTAAAAAGCGGAAATCGTCGTGCATTAGCAAAAGCGATCACGCTGGTTGAGAGTAAGCTTGATCATCACCGTATTGATGCCCAGGATATTCTTAATCAGCTTCTTCCTCATACTGGTAATAGTATTCGCATTGGCATTTCTGGCATTCCTGGGGTCGGCAAATCGACCTTTATTGAAGCCTTTGGCCAGTACTTAATTAGCCTAGGTAAAAAAGTTGCGGTACTGGCCGTTGACCCTAGCTCACCCTTACGCGGTGGCAGTATTCTTGGGGATAAGACCCGAATGGAAATGCTATCGCGGGAAGAGCATGCTTTTATCCGTCCATCACCGAGTGAAGGTGCACTGGGTGGTGTTGCCCAAAAAACTCGGGAGACCATGTTGCTCTGCGAAGCAGCAGGCTATGACGTAATTTTAGTTGAAACCGTGGGTGTGGGGCAGTCGGAATATGAAGTGGCGGCCATGGTCGATTTCTTTCTTGTGCTTATGTTGCCCAACGCTGGTGATGAACTACAAGGTATTAAACGCGGTATCATGGAGCTGGCCGATGCCCTAGTAATTAATAAAGCCGATGGTGACAGTTTAATTCTGGCTAAGCAAACCAAAGGGCATTACAAAAGTGCTTTCAAGCTGATGAAACAAAGCAGCTTTTGGACGCCTAGAGTGAAAACTTGCTCAGCCTTGAATAATGAAGGCATTGACGATGTTTGGTTGATGATTTGCGACTATCAAAATAAAGCCAATGACAATATTAATGCTGGTGTCAGTGCGTTTGCAGAAAAGCGGGCACGGCAGAACAGTGAGTGGCTGAAAAAATTGATTCACGAGATGTTAGAGTTAAAGTTGAAACAAGACCCTAAAGTTAAAGAACGTTTACCGCAGTTACAAGATGATGTGTTAAATAATAAAGTCACTGCTTATAATGCTGCTCAACAAATAATCGATTTGCTTTAAAATCATACTATAATAGATAGACTATAATTTAGGCGCGACTATGAATACATCATTAAGCCCAGAAAACATTAGCAAAAAACTAAAACAGTTTTTTATCGATCACCTTCCTATTACCCAGTTTATGGGTTTAGAAGTTGAATCGTATGATGGTGAAACGCTCATTCTTACTGCACCTTTAGAGCCAAACATTAACGATAAACAAACAGCCTTTGGTGGCAGCTTATACAATACGGCAGTGATGGCATGTTGGGGGATGATTTATTTAAAAACCCAAGAAAGAAATATCCAGTGTAATCAGGTAGTCACAGAGGGCAGTATGAAATACATTGCGCCTGTGCACGGACGTATTCGTGCGATTTGTCATGCGCCTAGTGAAAAAGAACTCAGTGCGTTCTTCGATCATTTTGAGCGTAAAGGGCGTGCGCGGATCGGCTTGGAAGCCGCTATTTATAACGATATTTGCGTGATGGAAATTGACCCTGAAACAAAACCTTCGGTTAAATTCAGTGGCCAATATGCCATTTTAAAAAGTTAACTATTATTATTTAGCTAAGATTTCAATCGTCTAATTGAACTCTGTTTCATTTTGCGCCTGTGAATCCTCAATATGGGTATTACTTTTTTGAGATATGGCAGGCTGTAGAAAATCTAAAATCAATCGTCCGATAAAGTTCGCATCAGTGCCTTGGCGTAAAGAATTGATACCTTTACTATAGATGGGTTCACCAATAATTTCTGCGCGGCGACTTAATAATCTTTCACAGTATTGTGCATCAAATTCAGGGTGTCCTTGCAAAGTCACAATGTGCTCACCGAGTGTAAAACCAGCGTGGGGGCAAAAATTGTCGCCTAAAAAGTTATTCGCACCAGCGGGTAGTCGAACTACTTGATCCTTGTGGCTATAAATTAAATCTAAATATTTTGGCAAGGGTTGTGAAAAAGGGGAGTCAGATATTGTCATCATAGAGCGTACGCCTATGCCCCAGCCATTGTCACTCATCTCAACTTTACCGCCAAGGGCCTGAGCAATTAACTGGTGACCGAAACAAATGCCAAGTAGCTTGGTCTTAGCGTGATTCGCTGCAACAATCCAATTGGATAGGGGGGCAATCCAGTGGTGATCTTCATAAGCACCCGCTTTAGAGCCGGTAATAATATAGGCATCACATTCGTCTAAAGACTGTGGTAATTCACCTTGTTGTACTTGGTAGTATACAAACTCTAGGTTAGCCGTACCCAGTTGAGTGAAATAGTTTTCAAACATTAATCCATACGAGCCATAATCTTCAATTAAATCATCGTATAAAATGTCGGTTTCTAATAATCCTATGCGCATCTATAACTTCCTTTTTTAATCAGAGCACGATCAATGTAGCATAAAGTTAGGGTCCGTTTGGAATGAGTCTAATGTCGGGTTTGAGACTCGCTCTGAATAAACTGACTCGCATCCCTATTCTTTAGAGGTTCAATGATATGCTCTAAGCCGTTAATTTTAACTTCCAGCGCTAAGGCTAATAACATCCCTAAGCGCCCTTCAGGAAAGCCTTTTTGGGCAAACCATAATAAATACTCTTCTGGCAGATCAATAATCACTCGCCCTTGGTATTTACCAAAAGGCATATAATCGTTGGCTAGTGCCAATAAATCTTTCTTCTCAAACACAGGTCGATCCAATCTAAGCTGACTTTCACATAGTATCACTTGCGAAAAGCTTATGCTTTACCGATACTAGCGCATTTTTATGAGCTCACGGCTAAAATTGGTTAATATGCAGTCAATATTCGTCACTTTAGTCGTTAGAGTTATTCTAGATAGTATTGATCAATTAAGTAGGAGCCCACAATGGCCATTGCAAAAGATACAGTTGTCCAATTTCATTACACATTAAAAGATGCCGATGGTACTGTGATTGAAGCATCTCATGGTAACGAGCCAATGGCCTATTTGCATGGTCATGGCAATATTATTCCAGGTCTAGAAGAAGAAATGCTGGGCAAAGAAGCCGGTGCTGAGTTTACTGCTACAATCGCCCCAGAAAAGGCTTATGGCCAGCGAGATGAAACAGCGATTCAGCGCATTCCTGTAAAGCACTTACAAGGTGCTAAAAAGTGGAAAGTAGGCATGGTTGCTCATGTAGAAACCGATAAAGGTCCGCGCCAAGTAACGGTAATCAAAGTCGGTAAATTCATGGTTGATGTCGATGCTAACCACCCATTTGCTGGTAAAGAATTAACCTTTGAAGTGAAGATTGAAGATGTACGCGCTGCCACAGCAGAAGAAATACAGCATGGCCATGCTCACGGTCTTGGTGGTCACCAGCACTAAAAACTGCTAATTAGCAGAGCTTGTCTATACTGAGTCGAAAGACACGGTATTTAGGAACAGTATGGATCAAGCTCTGCAGTCATTCGTCCAGCCATCATTGCCCTCTTTAGAAGACTCCCTACGATTAGGACAAGGTCTGCACTTAGAGTTTGAAGGTATGGCGGAATTAAATGGTGGTTATCACGTATGGGGAGTATGCCCCACTCAGTCCATCATGGTTTCAGCTCCTCAACTAACACTTAGCGAACAGCTCTTAAATACCTCAGTGAAAGCTCGATTATTCATCGAACAGCTAGATAGTGCTTGTGCATTTCGCACTACCGTTGCTGATTTATGCGCCAGTCCCTCTGCTTATCTCCACCTCGCACTGCCTAACTCAATGGTGATGGGAGAGGTACGAAGAAATCAACGAGCTCGAATTAATTTAGCGTGTGAGCTTCAATATGCCGATGCTCAGACAGTTGCAGCTAAAATCATCGATGCTAGCATTTGCGGTTGTCGTATCATTACAAAAGCCAACGATTTAAAAGTTGGAGATGCTATTTCGATGAATTTTGATATTAAAATTTATGGTATTAAGCAAGACATCGCTTTAACCGCCATGATTCGCTCGCGCTCTGAGATTTCATCTGGTTATGCTTTGGGGGCACAGTTTCTAGAAATGCGCGACTGTCATCGAATTGCCTTGAATAGCTATTTAAATAAGCACGGCTAACAGTCCATTATTGATAAAATATTAAAGTATCAATTATTCCAGTCGATATAGCCAAGACGTATATCTCTTGAATGTCAGTAATGTGAAAGTTGCTGGTTTGCTAGAATAGTTTAATCTTATTGGTTTAGTGGATTAAAAAATATTAAAGCTTTTATTCAGTTGTAGGGAAAGCATGCCAAAGTATTCAAAAGTTGTGTCATTGAGCAAACGCTATTTACCGCTTAATGCGTTATTCATTGCTATTTCTAATCTCATACACACTAGTCTTTCTCTGCTAAATAAGAAGCAGTCTATCGCCGATAATGATCAGCGCTTTAGCCTTGCTTTTGATGATAACAAACTGGCTGACTGGGAGTGGAATCTCGCAACGGGTCTAGTTTGTTTTAATCAAAACTTCGTTGAGCGTGCTGGTGGAGTGGTTAATCATAATCCGGTAACAATAGAGTGGTTGCAAGAACGTATTCACCCGCAAGACAAAGCCATGGTGTTAGAAACAATAGAGGGCTACTTTCAGAGTAATCATCCAGCACTTGAAATAACCTTTCGTATCTACGATGCCAATCAACAATGTTTAACCATTCATTGCCGAGGGACTTTTGCGCGTAATAGCAAAGAACGGATTTTAGGGATATTTACCTTTTTAACGGGTAGTGAGCAGGTAGAGCGAAAATTAAATCGTTATTTGCAATTAAAACGACTTATCGCGGATTTATCGCAGCAGTTTTTGACAGTCGACCAGACGAATGTCGAAAAACCCCTCATTGCTGGGCTTAACTTACTCACCGAGAGCCTTGAAGGCGTACGTAGCTGTTTAATTCATTGCGACTCAGAACAGAGTCATGCTTTAGCTAAAGTGTATGAGTGGGGAGAACCGGTTGATGATGCTATGAGTCGTTTTATGGCAGAGCTTAAGGAGCCAGAGCTTGACAGAATGGCTACTCTATCGGCTTCTAATGACGCAATATTTCTGCCTTGTACAGCATTCGACATTCCTATGCAGCAAAGAATTTTAACCGCTATGGGGGCTACAATGGTTATTGCGCTGCCGCTACAGAAGGAGAGTTTAGGTAAGGGCTGTTTGCTATTAGGCTTCGATGGCCTTTGTGAACCTTGGTCTAAAGAAGATATTAGTTTATTACGCAGAATTGCTGATTTATTTTATATTGTATTGGACCGTGAAGCGGTACAGGCTAAATTGCAGTCACGACAAGAGCTGCTGCTAGAAAATCAAGCCATCGCAAAAATTGGTAGCTGGGTATTAAATAACGATAGCGAAGTATTAAACTGCACCCCTGAGGTTCATAGAATTTTCGAAATCGATATTGATCAGGAAGTTGATTTCAAATTATTTATCCAGTTTGTACATCCTGATGATCGTCAACTTGCCGCAGAAGTGATTGGAAAATCAATTGAAGAAAGAGTGCCGTATGACTTTGTCTACCGCATTATTACCTCCAGTGGTCACCAAAAATACATACATGGCTGTGGTCAGGCAATTACTGATGAAACAGGGAATTTAATACGTCGAGTAGGCTCAGTTATGGACATTACCGAACGTAAATTAGCAGAAGATAAGCTACGTTTATCGGCCATTATGTTTGAGTCAACCCAAGAAGGTGCGTTAATTACTGATAAAGATTTTAATGTTATCGCTGTGAATAAAGCGTTTAGCGAAATCACTGGTTATAGCGAAAAAGAGGCGCTTGGTAATAAACCAAACCTTCTTAATGTGGATAAAAATGATGAACATTATTATCAAAGAATAGAAGAAGCCCTAAAGTTGCAAGGCAGTTGGCAAGGTGAAATCCTAGATAAGCGAAAAAACGGTGAATATTATCCTGAGTGGTTATCGATAAAAAATGTCTATGATGAGAATGATAAAATCATCAACCGCATTGCTGTCTTCAGTGATATCAGTCAAATCAAAAAGACCGAAGAACAAATTGAGCAACTCTCACATCACGACCCACTTACGGGGTTGCCCAATCGATTATTATTCCAGTCTCGCTTATCCCATGCATTGGATATTGCTAAGCGTAATAACTATCAGTTAGCAGTGATGTTCATCGACCTTGATCACTTTAAAAATATCAACGATAGCTTTGGTCATAATGTTGGTGATGAAGTGTTAACCCTGGTTAGTGAGCGGTTAAATAATCGGGTGCGGGAATCGGATACCTTGGCGCGAATTGGTGGTGATGAATTTATATTATTATTAGAGCAGATTGAAGGGGTAGAACAAGTTGCTTATGTTGCACAGTCAATTTTAGAGTTATTGTCCGAGCCATTTAATTTTGATGATGGAAAAAATATTTTCCTTGGGGCCAGTATCGGTGTGAGCTTTTATCCTACCGATGGTTTATCAGCAACCGACCTTATTAGTCATGCCGATGCGGCCGTTACCCAAGCTAAAGATAATGGCCGTAATAGTGTACATTTTTATACCCTTGAGCTTACTCAAGCGGCCCAAGAAAGAATGCAGTTAGAGAGTGAATTACGCCGAACCTTAACCATAAAGAATGAATTGCAACTTTATTATCAGCCACAAGTTTGTATGACGAGTGGTGAAATAGTAGGGGCAGAGGCGCTGCTGCGTTGGCACCATCCCAAAGATGGCATTATCTCGCCTATGACCTTTTTGCCAGTAGCAGAAAAAAGTGGGCTAATGGCCGCGATTGATTATTGGGTATTAGAAACGGCTTGCTTACAACAGGCAAAATGGAGGCAGCGGGGTTTATCACCTTTTATATTGGCGATTAATATCACAAAATACAGCTTTATGGATGCTAGGTTTTTATCTCAGATAAATAGCATTATTAGTAAAACCGGTGTTGATGCTAAAACCATTGAGCTAGAAATTACCGAAGGGGCTTTAATTGAGCCGAGCCCTCAAATCATTCAAACCATTGCCGAGCTTAAGCACATGGGCTTCACCCTAGCGATAGATGATTTTGGTACGGGTTATTCTTCGTTAGCCTATTTACAGCGTTTCAATGTGGATAAATTAAAAATAGATCGTAGTTTTGTCAAAGATGTATTAACCGACTCACAAGGTGAAGCTATTACTAGTGCGATTATTTCCATGGCCAAGAGTTTAAATTTAAAGATTTTAGCCGAAGGGGTAGAAGATAAAGAACAGTTGGCATTACTCAAAGAAAAAGGCTGTGAAGTTTATCAGGGCTTTTATTTTTCTAAGCCAATACCGGTGGAGGCATTCGAAACATTATTACAGCAAGACAAAACTTAATTATAAAAAAAGCCCAAGCTTGATAACCAAACAGGGCTTTTTTATTTGTACAGGCGAGTATGCCGCTACAGAGTATCTAACTTGTCGTTAGATAACGGCATAAGCACCTTATTCATAAGTACATAAATAAGCGGTATCCGTTTTAACCTGAACACCGAAGCTTACATTAGCGTCTACATTAAAGCTTTCACCTGCTGTAAACGTCTTCCACTCATCGCTACCAGGAAGCTTGATGATTAAAGCTCCGGCAATGACTGTCATTACTTCTTTCTGGCTAGTACCAAACTCGTACTCACCTGGTGCCATAACACCGACCGTGGAAGGAAGCTGCTCGCCTTTAAAAGCGATAGACTTTACGTTACCGTCGAAATATTCGTTCACATCAAACATAGATAATTCCTTAAGTTGATAAAAGGGCTAAAAATTTGGTCGCGCAGTGTACCACATTCTAACTAGCGGCATAATTTGGCTAAAACTGTACAAATTATGTGCTTTAAAAACAAAGCTTTGAGTCGGGTTTGTTAATTAAAAGCCGTCTAAATACTGACTAAATGGTAAAATATGTAAAAATAGGGCGATATTTTATGAAAAGTGCGTATAATTCGCCTCTCTCAAATCTGCTGGTTTTTTTGGGCTAGGCAAAATTCAACATTCCGTTAGCTATATATTTCAAAATTTATAAGTTACGAACTGATCGTGTAGTGTGATCTGTTGTTGTTCGCGTATTGCTCAGCCCTAATTCCTGCCCTAAGTATTATTACAGGATGACGTGATGTCTGACACTCCAAAAACAACAGAAGCCGCTACAGAAGTAGTTGAAGAACAAGGTCCAATGTTTAGCGATCTTGGCTTACCCGAAAACCTATTACGTGTATTGGACGATATGGGCTATAAAAAGCCATCGCCAATTCAAGCACAAGCGATCCCACCTTTATTAGAAGGTAAAGACGTTTTAGGTTTAGCACAAACCGGTACCGGTAAAACTGCTGCCTTTGCTCTACCTATCTTGGCACGTACCGATGCCGCTAGCCGTACTCCACAAGTATTAGTACTTGCCCCAACCCGTGAACTTGCTATGCAGGTTGCCGCGTCGTGTGAAGAATACGCTAAATATACCCCAGGCCTAAAAGTGGCTGCGGTATATGGTGGCCAAGACTACGGTACACAGATTCGCGCTATCCGTGGTGGCGCTCAATGGATCGTAGGTACGCCGGGCCGTATCATGGATCACTTGAAAAAAGGCACCTTGTCTTTAACCGATATTAAAGCGGTTATTTTGGATGAAGCTGACGAAATGCTACGCATGGGCTTCATCGATGACGTAGATTGGATCTTGGGTCATGCACCTAAAGAACGTCAGGTTGCATTGTTCTCGGCCACCATGCCGAAGCAGATCAAGCATATTGCTTCTACGCACTTGAACAACCCAATTGAAATTAAAATCGAATCAAAAACAGCGACGGCTTCTACGATTGAACAGCGTTATTGGTTCGTGGGTGGTGCACATAAAAATGATGCATTGCTACGTATTACTGAAGTTGAAGATTGTGATGCGACCATGGTTTTCGTTCGTACTAAGCAAGCGACTGAAGAAGTTGCCGATTTCATGAAAGCCAACGGCGTGAAATGTGAAGCGCTAAACGGCGACATTCCACAAGCCCAGCGCGAGCGTGTTGTCGACAAGCTTAAGAAAAGCAAGTTAGACATGATCGTAGCAACAGACGTTGCGGCTCGTGGCTTGGATGTTGAGCGTATTTCTCACGTAATCAACTACGATATTCCGTTTGATGCTGAATCTTACGTTCACCGTATTGGCCGTACTGGTCGTGCTGGCCGTAGCGGTAAAGCGATCTTGTTCGTACGTGGTCGTGAGCGTCGTATGCTGAGCACGATTGAGCGCACAACGCGTCAGCGTATCGAAGAAATGCCATTACCAACGGCTAAAGATGTAAATGCTAAGCGTCGCGAACGTTTCCAGCAGAAAGTTCAAGAAACCATTGGCAACCCACAAGCGGTTATGTTCAAAGAAATGATCAACGAATTGATCACGGATAAAGAACTAGACGTTGTTGAAGTTGCTTCTGCCTTGGCTCACTTGGCACAAAACGGCATTCCATTATTCTTAAACGAAAATGAACGTGCTCGTCAGCCACAGCGTGAACGTACTGAGCGTGAAGATCGTGGAGACCGTCCACAACGTGAACGTGCTCCTCGTAAGAGCCCAGGCGACGTAAGCACTAAAGCTATGCCGCTTAAGGATAGCCCAGATGTTGATATGGTTCGCTTCCGTATGGAAGTGGGTTACCAAGATGGCGTTAAGCCTGGCAACATCGTTGGCGCAATCGCAAACGAAGCCGATCTTGAAAGTAAGTTCATTGGCCACATCGAAATCTTTGACGATTTCTCTATGGTTGATTTGCCTGATGGCATGCCAGAAACGGTTATGTCTAAGCTAAAAGCGACGCGCATTTGTGGTCAGCCTTTGCACTTACAAGTTGCCGAAGGTGCTAAGCCAGTAAATCGTAAGCCACCAACAGGTCGCCCTGCTGGCGGTAACCGTCGCCCACGTCATGGCAACGAAGGCGGCGATCGTCGTCCAGGCGGCCGTTCCGGTGATCGTCGTCCACGTCGTGATTCTTAATTTTTAATTAAGCATCATGGCGTCAGCTAATCTTTAATTGGATTAGCTGACGATGAAACGAAAGCCTGCATTTTGAAAGAGATGCGGGCTTTTTTGTGTCTGTGATAAGCTGATGCCTATCATTTGAGAAAAAGTTTAATAAAAGCTTAATAAAATAGACACATTGATCGCTGATTGGGTAATTGTGGAGCAAATATCTAAAACATGGATGTTTTAGCTAAGGCTACAGGGACAAAACTGCAGGAGCAAGTTTTGCACAGCGTAGCTGCCCGTAGGGTAACTCACAGGGATGTGAGTTATACGTATTTACGCCGTTTTGCGGAATAAATACCCAATCATCGATTTTTGGTAATTAGACGCAGGTAGTTATACGTTCCATGAGTGCATTAACCCCAGAACAGTTATCCATTGTCCATCATCAACAAGGTCATGCGCGTATTATTGCCGTGGCAGGGGCAGGAAAAACCACCACTCTGGTGCACTTTATACAACAACGTTTATTGTCTGGCAGCAACCCTAAGCGCATGTTGGTTTTGATGTATAACAAAGCCGCGCAAACCGACTTCCAAATTAAGCTGCAACAAGTCATTAGCCAACCCTGCCAGCAGAGCGGGGTTCAGCATTTTGGTGCATTGCCCGATGTAAGAACCTTCCACGCACTCGGTTTCAAAATTTATCACCGTTTAATCAGCCAAGGCCATCTGCCCGGTATTCAACAAGATCTCATTAATGCTGGTGAAATGGATGGTGTGGTATGGCGATTATTGCAACAAGTTGCCGCCAGCCAAGGGTTAGAAGATACTCGCCAAGATATACTCTCTCAGCGTAAAAAATGGGTAGAGCCCGCGGTCGCTTTTATCGATTTGGTTAAATCCGATTTGCTGAGTGCGGCGGATATGTTCGAAGAATCGGAACTGCCGCAGCAATGCCAAATTTTTATCGAAACCTTTGAGCGCTTTGAGCAATGGCGCAAAGAGCATAACCGCATTACCTTTTCCGATATGCTGTACGATCCTTGTATGCTGTTTAAGCAGCGCCCAGATATTGCCCAGCAGTTCTCCGGACACATGGAATGGATCTTGGTGGATGAATACCAAGACGTCAACGGTATTCAGCAGTTCTTATTACAGATATTACACGGTGCGGGTGGTTATCAAGGTAACGGCCAGGTGATGGTGATTGGTGACGCCGACCAAACTATTTATGAATTTCGTGGTTCAAAGCCTGAATACATTAGCAAAGAATTTGAAACAGCCTTTAATGCTCAAGATGCACATGGCGAAGCAATACCAACCGCGCATATCAGTTATCAGCTGCCACATACCTTTCGCTATGGCCATAAACTGTCGTTATTAGCTAATCAGGTGATTGGTGAAAACCAAGATCGTGAAGATGTATTGTGTTTGTCGCATCCAACCACACCGAATACCCGCATTCATTTACAGCACCATAGCGACTACAGTCAGCAGGTATTAACCTTATTAAAAGAACTGGCGGAAAAACGCCCACTTGAAGATATCGCGATTTTAAACCGGTTATGGGGCATCAGTGCACCGATTGAATTGGCGTTATTGCAAGAAGACATGCCCTATCAGTTAGATCATTCACAAACCGTGCTGGATCGTTTTGAATTGCAGGTCTTTTGGATTTTATTTGAAATCGCTAGTGATAACTTTAAACAACGTAACCGTCGCGAACGCAAAGCCGCGTGGCTCACCTTATTAACCCAGCCATTTCCGAAAGTGAAACGCGCCTTATTAGAAGACATGGCAGAAAGTATCAGCCAGCACGATGGCGATTTAAGCCAAGCCTTATGGGATGCGATTCCTAAAGATATTTCCAAGTGGCAGCGCCAGCAATTAGAAGATCGAGGGCAGGTAATCGAAGCGGCGGAAATGGCATCTATTATAAAGTCTGAGGTTGAAGTTGAGGCAGGAAGTGGAACTGCAGAAAAAAGTAAAAACGGTTTTGGTAAGCGCGAGCTTAAAGCTTGGCAACTTGCTCAGCAATACATCAATGCGACTGACTTTTACGAAGGCATTAAAGACTCGGCATTTTCGGCCCAGCAAATTGAAGATCGCAGCGAAACCATTAAGGCGTTTGTGCGTTTTTTAAAAACCACCAATAAACCCGCTAATAAAATCTATGCCTATTTAAACGAGCTGAAAGAGCGCCACCAGAATAAACAAAGCTCAGGGGTGCGCATTACCTCGATACACAAAGCCAAAGGGTTAGAGTGGCCAGTAGTGATTATTCCTGCACTGTCTGCACGCTATTATCCCTACGAAGCAGAAGGGACTTTTACCACTAAAAGCAGTGAAGAAAGTGAGCGCCGATTGTTTTATGTCGCCATGACCCGCGCCAAAGAAGATTTATATTTAATTGCGCCACCGACTTGGAATGGTCAGCAAGATAATAAGAAAATTAAAACACAAGCAGAGCAGCAAACCAAAGATTGGCCGAGTAAGTTTTTACGTGAGGCCGACTTTGAGTTATGTCAGCAGGCCGGTGAGCTAATCGAGTCGGGTGAAGTTTTAGCAGAGCCAAAAGAACTAGAAGCCATTCAGCCAAAGAAAAGCCAATCCTTACTTGAGCGCTACGGTAAAAGTATTGAATTTGAATTACCGATAACATTAAAAACTAAACGTGAAATTCCAGCCGTAAGTCGGGCTGGTGGACGTAGCGGAATTTCATCATCCCAAGTGACCGAAATAGACGATGACGACGCTGAATATCAAAAAGGCCAATGGCTGGTGCATGGTAAACTCGGCAAAGGTCGGGTTGTACGGGATGAAAAGAAATACGTCACAATTTATTTTAGCGCTGATAAAAAAGAACGTAAGCTGGATAAAAAAATTGCTGGGCCTTGGTTGTCTGAGGGCTAGATAACATACAGGATAGAACTTATGAAAAGCCTCTCACGTATTTTATTTATGTTATTAGCACTTTTCTGTGCATTGGAAGTGGTGTGGTTTAGTTGTGAGCCTTTTCAGCGCCAACAGCTATTAGAAGCTTTAGGGCGTGATGACCTTGCCCGTGAAATTCAGCTCGAGCCTTATTATCCTTTGTTATCTCAGCTTTATCAGTTGCGCTTAGAAGATCACCAGCGTGCACTAGAAGAAATGCAACAAGAACAAAGCTCTTATGAACATGCAAAAGATCAAGAATTAGAACAAGACTCAATCGCTATAAAATCAGAAACATCAGACTGGCAAGCCAGAGCCCAGCACTATGCGGCAAAAATGCTCTGTCGAAAACCCAAAACGCAAAGTCTTGATAATGTGATTCAGCAGAAAATTTATAAATGGGTAGATGAAAACGGCCAAACACACTTTGCTGAAAGACCCAGCTCGGCGAACCAGCGACATGCAGAAGATCTAAGTCAGCAATACCAAGCCTTGCAGCAAGCGGTTCAGTTATCGATCGAATACCCTAATTGGGCAGGGGATAGTCAGATTGAAAGTGAGATTAAAAAGCAGGGTAAAATGGTGCATAAGGTATTGAGCTATTATGTGCCTAAAAGTCATTTGCGCCAGATTAATATTAAAATTATTTTATTTAAAAATGTGTCCGAGTTCGAGACTTATCGTGACCAGCAAAAAGGTAATGCTCAATGGGGGGCGTATTATAGTTCCAGCAGTAATAGCATCTACTTGCCACGCTATCGGGATATTGAACAAACCATGGCTATTGTCCGTCACGAAATGACCCATGCTATGTTAGCAGGCATGTTAGGGCCCGTGCCGATATGGATCAATGAAGGGTTAGCGGAATATATGGAAAGCTTCAGCTGGCAAATCAATGTCGCAGTCGCTCAGCCTAGAGTCAGTGAATACGGCGGTTTAGCTAAAGTTAGCCTACGGCAACTGGCTAATACAGAGCCACAAGATTTTTATGGCCATAATCAGCAGCTGAATTATTTGCAGGCTGCGGCGAGTATGTATTTTTTGCTCGATCACCAAGCCGGACGAGAATGGTTAAAGCGTAGCTTTGTCTTTTATGCCCAGAACCCCTGTCGTAAGGCCAGTATTAAGCAGTTATTTGGTCAAAATTATCCGGGTGGTATTGACGGCGCAAGTGCTAACTTTCAATTCTGGCTAGCGAAAGGTAAGTTTGCTAGCCATCGTTATTAAGCCCTGTTAATTCTTCTCTTTTAATCCACTCTTTTAATCCAAGGTGAGTTCTCTTACAATAACAGGCTAAATTATTCACACTTATTGAGATCCGTCATATGACTATCGCAGCAAACAAAGTAGCAAGCATTCAATACACAGTATTGGACGAAGAAGGCCAAATCATCGATAGTTCTGAAGGCGGCGAGCCATTAGTATTTTTGGTAGGCGCACAAAACGTTATCCAAGGTCTTGAAGAAGCCCTAATCGGTAAAGCGGTAGGCGAGCAGATCAAAACGACTGTAGAGCCTGCTAAAGCCTATGGTGAATACAACCCAGAAGGCGTTCAAGAAGTGCCTATGGAAGCCTTTGAAGGCGTAGAGACTGTTGAGCCTGGTATGGCGTTCACAGCTGAAACTGAGCAAGGTCCAATGAACTTGATCGTAACAGCCGTAGAAGACAACATGGTGACTGTTGATGGTAATCACCCACTAGCGGGTAAAGCATTGACCTTCGACGTAACGGTTGAAGCGGTACGTGATGCGACTGATGAAGAAATCGCTCATGGCCACGTACACGGTGAAGGTGGTCACCAGCACTAGGATCTTTCCTTGTGGCTAGCCGTTAAATGCTAGCATTGAAAAAAGCCGCTGATTGAAGTGTTCCCTTAAAGTTGGACGCTAATCAAGCGGCTTTTTTTTGCCTGTAGAAACCCCTTCACTGAACTACTCTTATCATTAACAAGCATTCATTAGAGAGTAGTTTTATGGCTTGGTTCTATCTGTTATTAGCAGGCCTATTTGAGATCGGTTGGCCCGTAGGGCTTAAACTGGCCCAACAAGAAGAGCATCGAATTTTAGGGATTACTGTCGCGGTACTCTTTATGGCAATTAGTGGTGGTTTATTATGGCTAGCCCAGCGAGATATACCTATCGGCACTTCTTATGCGATTTGGACGGGCATTGGGGCCTCGGGTACCTTTGTTGTCGGGGTGGTATTTTTTTCCGATCCTGTCAGCTTGATCCGCTATCTAGGAATAGTTTTTATTATTTTAGGGGTCGTATTACTTAAACTAGGGCATTAGTTTAGTAACAATCAATGCTAGGAATATACTTACTTAACTGACTTTGTTGTCAATTCAAATAATTGGAAAGAGAATCCCCCGCTATAGTTAATATAATTATAAATTTGACTAATTTTAGCGCTATTGATTGTCGAGGTTCCATTGCAAGAATTACTTGATTTGCATACATTAGCAGTCAATAACATGCTTGTGAGTCTAGCTTGCGGAGTATGTTTGACCCTGTACTCCAATCAATACCCACAATTTAAAGGCATCAATATTCTCGGTTATGCTTTAATTGTCATGTCGAGTGCCTTTCTCTTATTCGGGCTGCAAAACTATAGCGTTAGTTTCCTGTCTATTATCCTACCTAATACCTTATTGGTTATGAGCCTAGGGCTTATACATATTGGCTTTATGCTTTTTTATAAATTCAATATTGAGCTGATGAAACGGCTGCATCTTTTCTTATTGGTGAGTATGTTGATACTAGGCTCAGTATTTACCTACCTTGATGATAATGCCCCAGCGCGAATATTCCTCATTAGCGCCATCTCCAGTATCCAATGTGTATTGATTATGCGCTCGCTATTGCAGACACATCAATATAATCATCATAAAGCCAGCTTTATGATCGCCATATCATTTTTATTTTATGCCACCTTCTTTGCCTTTCGTGCCTTGATAACCCAGGTTGAAAAGCCAGAAGATGGTTTCATGTATATAGGCTTATTAGAATCTATAACCATTATCGTTTATCAGTTTGTGGTTATTACCACCAGTTTTGGTTTTGTCTGGATAATAAGTCATAAAATTCACAAGATTTTGAAAGACCAAGCGACCCTTGATCCTTTGACAGGGGTATTTAATCGACGTGCATTAGAAGAAATTATCAATGTAGAACATTCCCGCTCATTGCGAAAGCAATCTCCGTTAGCCGTTATCATGCTTGATATCGATTTTTTCAAGCTGTTTAATGACCGCCATGGGCACTGTGTCGGTGATCAGGTATTGGTATTAGTCGCGGATATACTGGTAAAAAATACACGGGGTTACGATAGTATTGCACGCTACGGTGGGGAAGAGTTTATTGTCTTATTGCCTAATACCAAGATTACTAAAGCGAAAGTGATCGCAGAAAAATTAAGGGATAAGATAGCGCATCATGATTATCGAATTAAAGAAAACATAAAAGTTGAAATTACCGCGAGCTTTGGCGTGACAAGTTGTGATCTCGCGGATGAAGATTGGCTTGAGGTATTGGATCGCTGCGATAGGGCTCTCTATTTAGCAAAAGAATCTGGTCGTAATAAAGTGATTATCATTAATGACGAGATTCGTAATGCAGATAGTGTGAACGCAGGGTAAAATGGCTCTATATTTTAAGATACCCTAAGTGACCTGTTGTGGATAAATCTCGTTCGAATACCGTGTCGTCAAATGCGAATAAAGGCAAACATGCCACAAGCAGTGCATTACACCCAAGAAATCCTCATCAAGGCCGCTATGACCTAGACGCTTTAATTGTCGCTTGTCCCGAGTTGAAATCTCATCTTAAGCTCAACCCTAATGGCCAGCAGACGATTAACTTTGCTAATGAGGAGGCGGTACGTTTATTAAATCAAGGATTATTGGCCCATCATTATCAAGTTCAGCATTGGAATATTCCACCAGGCTATTTATGCCCACCGATCCCTGGACGAGCAGACTATATTCATTATGCGGCGGACTTGCTAACGGGTAAAAATAAGTCGGCCAAAGTCTTGGATATCGGTACTGGGGCCAACTGTATTTACCCCATTATTGGCTGTCGTAGTTATGGCTGGAAATTTGTTGCGAGTGATATTGATCCGGTTTCGGTCAGTGCTGCGCGCTTAATCGTTGACTCTAACCCAGTATTAAAAAATAACATTAAGGTACTGCAACAGAAAAATAGCAAAGCGATATTTGCTGGTATTATTGGTCCTCACGATCTTTTTGATCTGACATTATGTAACCCTCCTTTTCATGCTTCGTTAGCTGAAGCTAATGCCAATAGCGAGCGCAAACACAAAAACCTAAATAAGCACCGTTCAGCAAAGAATAAGCCTATGCCTGAGGCTAATAAAGGCCGCAACTTCGGTGGGCAAAAAGCTGAACTTTGGTGCGATGGTGGTGAAATCGCTTTTTTAAAGCGCATGATCAATGAAAGCCAATACTATGCTGAACAAGTTATGTGGTTTACTAGCCTAGTCTCAAAAAGTGACAATGTTCGCCCGTTAAAACGCTTGTTAAATCAAATTGGTGCTAAGCAGGTAAAAGTTGTTAGTATGAGTCAGGGACAAAAAGTGAGCCGTCTTATTGGCTGGAGCTTTTTAACCGATGAGCAGCTAGATCAGTGGCATGCTTTACGCTGTCGGGCATAATAAAAATGAGTAAAGATTGACGGAGTCGGTCATGAGTCGCGTACTGTATCAGTTTCCTATCTCGCACTATTGTGAAAAAATTCGTTGGGCGTTGGACTATAAGGGTTTGGATTATAGTATTAAAAACCTATTTCCAGGTTTGCACTTACGCACGACGAAAAAGATAGCCCCAAAAACCTATTTGCCGATCTTGATAGATCATGGCGAGCAGGTACAAAATTCTCATGTCATTCTTAACTTCCTAGATGAGAAGTACCCAGAAAAACCCTTATCCCCTAAAGAGCCTGAGTTATTGCAGCAGGCGCTGGAGTGGGAAAAATATTGTGATGTTGAAATTGGTGTGCACGTACGCCGCTTTGGTTATCATTATTTATTGGCTGAACCTAAAACTGTGATTCCTTTCTTTACTCAAGGTGGGCCTTGGTGGGGACCGTTATTTTTCAAACTGTTTTTTTCTAAGATTGAACCGGTTATGCGCAAGGTGATGGCGATTGATGAAGCGGGGGCCAAGAAGTCAGAAGTGCGAATTCAGCAAGCACTCGATAAGTTGCATGAGGTCTATCAAAATAATGAATTCTTAGTGGGTAATCAGTTTAGCCGCGCTGATTTGGCGGCGGCGTCATTATTAGCTCCCTTGATTATGCCACAAGGTTATGGCTTAAACTGGCCAGAAACTATGCCTACGAAGCTGCAACAGTTTGTTGATAAAAATGAAGAAAAATTGAATACCTTTCGCCAGTTGTATAAAAACTATCGTTAAGCCGCTGCGTTAAGCTGGTGTGTTAACAAACGATCAATGTAAGCGTAAATGACCTGTGATGGCGTTGGTTAAAATCTGTTGATATTGAACCGCGCTTAAGGGCGCTGGATTCCCCCCAGCAGAAGGGTCTGCTAGTGCTAAAGCGGCAATGTCGTATTGCTTGGCTATCGCGTCCTCTGCACGAATATCTATCTCAGCTAATGTGTGAGGAATCTTTAATGTTTTGCGCAAGGCTATTAGCCAACGAATAAAAGCCCCATAATAGTCACTATCTTCAGGGTTTTTTTCTATTTCTAATAAGACACAGATAGTCTTTAGTTTATTTTCGATGACCTCACGGTTAGCCTGAATAATATAAGGTAATAAAATCGCATTTAATAAACCATGGTGCTTATCATATAAAGCACCAAGAGGGTGGGCGAGGGCATGGCATGCCCCTAAGCCTTTTTGAAAGGCTGTTGCGCCCATAGTCGATGCGCTGAGCATGTTGCCACGGGCTTCTAAATTAGCGCCGTTATGATACGCCTCAGCTAACCAACCCTGGATGAGTTTCATACCTTGTAGGGCAATACCATCGGCCATAGGGTGATAGCTTGGGGCGCAAAAAGCTTCGAAGCAATGGACAAATGCATCTAGGCCGGTGGCTGCGGTTAGGTGAGCAGGTAAATCTTGGCTAAGCTCAGGATCAAGTATCACCTGTTTGGGCAGCATTAATGGATGAAAGATGATTTTTTTACTGTGGTTCTCATCATCTACAATCACTGCAGCGCGACCGACTTCCGAGCCAGTACCTGCGGTGGTTGGAATGGCAATACACGGCATTATGCGTTGACTATCGACGCGCTTCCAGTTTTCACCACAGTCTTCATAGCGCCAAATGGATTGCGTCTGCCAAGCCAACAGTGCGATCGCTTTACCCGCATCTAACGCACTACCACCTCCAAGAGCAATCACACCATCATGCTGACCTTGTTTGAAAGTCTTAATACCGGCGTTGATGTTATGACCATTGGGGTTGGCTTTAATATCATAAAATAGACCCGCCTTTGGCAGAGCATGCTGAATCTTTTTAAAGAACGAAAAATTAATCAGTCCTGGGTCGGTAATGATCAGGGGGTTATCTATGCCAAGTTCTTGGCATAGTGACGGTAATTCTTTGATTCGACCATTACCAAATTTAATCGCGGTCGGGTAGTTCCAATCAGGCATAGAAAGCTCGCTTTATGTGAATCGCTTTATGTGAATCGATTGTGGTCGGGTTAATTGCTGATAAGCCAAATGTGATAGCGAGCAACCTCGCCCAGACCCTTTAATACCGCTCCAAGGAAGGCTTGGGTCTAAATAATCACAGCGATTCATATACACAGTGCCGGCCTGAACTTTTGTACTGAGGTGTAAAAAAGCGGCTTCGTCTTGAGTCCAGATAGACGCGGTTAAGCCAAAGTCTGAGTCATTCATAAAACGCAAAGCTTGATGATCATCAGTCACGGCCATAATGCCAATGATAGGGGCAAAACTTTCCTCTTGCATGAGCGCCATATCTTGTTTGACCTGGGTGAGGACTTGCGGTTTAAGATAGCTACCTTGTTGCTGCAAGGTTTCATCTAGGGGGAAATCTTGCGCACTGATATGAGTAATGGCACCCGCCGCGACGGCGTCTTGTATTTGTTGCTGCGCTTGTTTAACGGCCTGTTGATTTATCATCGGCCCTAGGCTGGTGGAGGGATCAAGGGCATGACCTAAGGTTAATTTCTTGGTGGCGGCGACAAAGCCTTTTACAAAGTCGGGGAATATTTCTTCGGCTACATAGATTCTTTCAATGGCGCAGCAACTTTGGCCACTATTAAAAAAAGCCCCTTCAACTAGGCTAGTAATACTAGAGGCTAGATCGGCATCGGCTCGCACATAAGCAGGGTCTTTACCGCCTAGTTCTAAAGCTAACGGTTTCAGGGTGCCGGCTAGGGATTTTTCAATCATTTTTCCTGCGGCGAGTGAGCCAGTGAAGCTGACAAAGTGAATCGCATCCTCTTGAAGGGCCGCGATCGTTTGCTGGTGATCGAGATGTAAAAACTGAAAAACTCCTGCAGGCAAGCCTGCTGCCTGAAAGGCTTGAGCAAACTGTTCGGCGCATAATAAGGTTTGTGAGGCATGTTTTAGAATCACACTATTACCGGCCATTAATGCCGGGATAATGGAATTAACCGCGGTTAAATAAGGGTAGTTCCAAGGGGCTATAATAAAGGCCGTCCCTAAGGGAACTCGGCGTATAAGGCGTTTGTAGG
>CAXIBC010000036.1:0-26264 GCA_964022115.1 uncultured Oleispira sp.
TTAGTGAATGCTAAATTTTTAGATCATCAAATCACGCAGCCGATCGAGCTGCGTGATTTTCCTGAGTGGCATCAAGGCATTGAACATTTCGGCTTTTGGGCGATTGAAATATCACACCCTGATTGCCTAGATAAAATACAATCACATCAAAGGCACTTATCCAAAAAAATACATCCGCAGTATTTACGCCAGCCTCATATAACCTTAGTAGCAGCGGGTTTAATGGCGGATAATTTTTATAATCAAGAATTATTAAAGCAGCATATCAAGCAGTTAGAAAATAGTAACCTGCAGGCTTTTCCCTTGCAGCTATCTCACTGCGATAGCTTTACGACTTGCCCTTATCTTTCTATTCGTGACCCACACAATAAATTGAACAGTCTACGTAACTGCTTTAATAATGTGGCTGAAAGTGATCATCCTGAAGACTACATACCCCATGTCACCCTAGGATTTTATAATCAGGCTTATAAAACAACCGACATAATAAAAGACATTTCTAACATAAACTCAATCGAGTTAGAGTTTATGGTCAGCGACATTATATTCGCTCAATATAAAACCAAAGAGATTCAAGGTCCCTATCAAGTACTGCACCGCATTAAACTAGCGAGTACTCAGCAACAGGCAGCTCGTTAATAGTCTATGGAATTTATCGGCTTATTTTTATCCGCGCTTATCGCCGCGACCCTGCTTCCTATGGGATCGGAATTGGTACTCATCGCACTAGTAGAGCAAGGGCATAATGCTTTCATACTTTGGTTCGTGGCGACCAGTGGCAATAGTCTCGGCAGCTGTATTAATTATGCTTTGGGTTATTGGGCCAGTGATTATATCAATCAAAAATATCAAGATTCACGCTCCTGGAATCAAGCTCAAGCTCTGTATAATCGCTATGGGGTTTGGAGTTTATTATTTGCTTGGCTACCGATTATCGGCGACCCGTTAACCTTAATCGCTGGGCTGGCCCAAACTAGGTTACGCTTATTTATTGTTTTAGTGGTAATCGGTAAAGGGGCGCGCTATGCAATATTGATAGCGCTCACCCAAGGTATTGTTAGCTAGCAAGTAGATAACCAAGATATAAGCGCATGAATGCTTAGCTTAAGAGGCCTGCTTATTTTTTAACGCCTGCCACTGCTCAAGCTGTACAGACGACAAAATATTAGGCATATATTCATCGACCCGATCAAACATGTATTGACGCTGATTCATTCTAATATGGCGACCAACGTACAACTCATCTTTGTCACCCACAAGGTTAGTCGTCAATAATGATTGTACCTTGGCTTGCTGTTCAGAGGACAATTCAAGCTTCAGCGCTAATAGATCAAGTCGCTTATTAATGCGTTTTTCTAGCTGTTTAATCATCATAGCACTGGCTTGCTCATTCTGCTCAGGACTAAGCACCTGTTGTATATCGGCGATCATCTTCTGGCGCAAATCCAGCATACGTTGTTTTTTCTCAAGTTTATCAAGGGCGAAATTTCGTAATATTTGGAATTCATCGCGATAATTGTTACGAATAGATTCTACTTGCTGATCTTGCTGAGTCGTCAGGTTTAGCTGATCCCAGTCCAAAATCTGGCCATGATGGCTACTTAAAGAGGTGGCAACAGAACCTATGCCCAACGCTAACATGAGCGATATCATTAACCTTTTCATAATCTAACCTTATTATTTTTATTATTTATCAGTACGAGTTATATAGGTAGACAACTACTATAGCCTTTTGTTGCTTAAAGTATGTCATCAACGGGTAAAGAAGCGTCAGTATTTTCGACCTAATTCACAAGCTGGTATACTCAAGTTATGTTCCATCGCACAGATTTGATGATACCGCTATGACAGACGACGATGATGATTTTTTCCTGCAGCAGATGCAGGGTATCAAAAAGCTAAACTCTACTAAGAAAGCCGATCTGAGTCAGCCGCATAAAACCACTCAGGCCCATATCGCTCGCCAAAAAGCCGCAACCCAAGAGCCAACCAGCGCCGATCCTAACCACCTGCAGCACTATGAAGTGCCACGAGTGCAGCCCCATGATGTGTTAGGTTATAAGTGCCATGGCATTCAAGATGGGGTTTATCGTAAGCTTCGACAAGGAAAGTATGCTATTGATGCACGCTTAGACCTGCATAGAATGACCATTGAAAAAGCCCGTGAAATGGTTTTCACCTTCATCAGTGACTGCATGAAATACGACCTTCGTACTGTGCTTATCATGCCAGGGAAAGGCGATCGTAATAGCGAAGATCCAGCGTTACTGAAAAGCCACTTAATTCACTGGTTACCTCAGCTAGATGATGTGATGGCCTACCATACTGCACAGCCAAAAGACGGAGGTGCTGGGGCCTTTTATATCTTATTACGCAAAAGTGAGAAGAAAAAAATGCAAGCCCGAGAGCATTTTCGTAAAGGCAGGCTGTAAATACATTAAATGTAAAAACTGTTAAAATAGCTCTCGCAACTCATAGAAGAGCTATCTTCAGCTACGATTAAATCCTATCATTGCACCGTTTAAATTCACTTCAGAGGCTAACCTCATGCTAAAAACACTGACGACCCTTGGTCTACTATGCACTCTTGCTGCTTGTGCCAATAAAGAAGTGTCGAAAGATATGATCAATAAAGATTTATTAAAAGAAGCGCAGCCGTTATATCAATCTTGCTTAGAAGATTATAAAAAGACCATGTCTGATGATGAGGCGAAAAAAGCCTGCACGGAAAAGCTAAAAAGCGGCTATGAAAAGCTCTCCAAGAGCTCTTTTTAATCACGCATTTCAATCGCTGATTAAAAGCAATCGAGGGTATCGTTTAAGATACCCTCAGCTTAAAAAAGCAAGCAACCTGCGCCTTGAAAACTGTCTCAGCGATTAACGCAAGAACAACTGGTAAGCCGGGTTATCCGACTCATTCCAATAGGTGTAACCCAGTTCGGTTAAATAGCCTTCAAGCTCTTTATGCTGGCGCTTATCTTTTGGAACTTGCAAGCCGACCAGTACACGACCATTCGCCGCGCCATGGTTTCTATAATGGAAAAGCGAAATATTAAACTTCTTACCCAGAGATTTTAAGAACTGCAATAACGCTCCAGGACGCTCAGGAAATTCAAAGCGATAAAGCAGTTCATCATTCACTGAGTCCGGCGCATGCCCGCCTACCATATGGCGAATATGATATTTTGAAATTTCATCTTCGGTTAAGTCCAGTACTGGGTATTCCTTCGCTGCTAATTCGGTTAATAATTGCTGACGAGCCTCCTTTTCTGGCCCGACTTTGACGCCAACATAAATTTGCGCCGCGTTATCATCACGATAGCGGTAATTAAATTCAGTAATTGGGCGCTTGCCGAGTAGGCTACAGAACTGCTGAAAGCTGCCTGGGCGCTCAGGGATAGTGACGGCTAATATCGCTTCGCGGCCTTCACCAATTTCTGCCACTTCCGAGATATAGCGTAAGCGATCGAAATTCACATTGGCACCACTCAAGATAGAGACTAGGTTAGCCCCTTGAATCCCCTCGCGCTCGATATACTTCTTCATACCCGCAATACCTAAAGCCCCTGCAGGTTCGCAAACCGCTCGCGTATCATCAAAGATATCTTTAATAGCAGCGCACAGCTCGTCTGGCGAGCAGGTGATCACTTCATCGACATAATGACGGGCGATATCCCAAGTATTTTTACCGATCTGCGCCACAGCAACGCCATCGGCAAAGATGCCAACATGGGGTAAGGTCACTCGACGACCAGCCGCTAACGCAGCATGCAGGCAAGCGGACTCTGTCGACTCAACACCGATGATTTTAATCTCGGGGCGCAAAAATTTAACATAGGCCGCGATACCCGCGATGATACCCCCACCCCCGACCGGAACAAAAATGGCATCAATAGGGTCGTTTAACTGGCGCAATATCTCCATACCTATGGTGCCTTGGCCAGCAATCACCTCCGGATCATCATACGGATGGATGTAGGTTAATCCTTTCTCTTCGACCAGCTTTTGAGAATAAGCAAATGCTTCATCAAACGTATCACCGTGTAAAACAACTTTCGCGCCACGGGCCTTACATGACTTCACTTTAATATCTGGCGTAGTCAGCGGCATAACGATCGTTGCTTTAATGCCTAGCTCTTTAGACGCCAGTGCTAACCCTTGCGCGTGATTACCCGCAGAAGCCGCTACCACACCCGCGGCTTTCTCTTTATCCGTAAGCTGTACGACCTTGTTATAAGCACCACGGATTTTAAACGAGTATACCGGCTGCTTATCTTCACGCTTTAGCCAAATATTATTTCCCAAACGCTCAGACAGAAAAGGAGCAATATGCAAAGGGGACTCAATGGCTACGTCATAAACGTTAGCGGATAGGATCTTCTTGATATATTGATCTAACAATTTTGAACTTGGGCTGGCAGAAGCACGGGCAGTCATGATCTATACTTTTTTAGTGTATGAAAACAAGCATTGTAGCGAATAAGGATTTATAATGCTTCCCTGAGTGATTAAATTTTAACGTCATCTGATAATCCTCAGCGATCACATAACTTGATCAAATCAGCAACCTCAACCCCATTAGAGCCTAGTCATGTCCTCATCATCGAATGCATTCACATCTGATCAATTAAAAGCTGCTGTCGGTCTAGCCGCTGCTGAATATATCAAGCCTCATTTAGAGAGCGATTCAATTATTGGTATCGGGACAGGATCAACAGCAAATTGCTTCATTGATGCATTAGCCAAATTCAAGCACCTATTTGATGGGGCTGTTGCCAGTTCTGAAGCCACTGCAGAGCGGTTAACTAACCATGGCATTCCCGTTTACGACTTAAACTCGGTTATTGAACTTGAGTTCTATGTTGATGGTGCGGATGAGATTAACCAGCAGCTAGAAATGATAAAGGGTGGTGGTGGCGCTTTAACTCGTGAAAAAATCGTAGCCGCGGTGGCTAAAGAGTTTGTCTGTATTGCCGACGAAAGTAAGTTAGTTGATAACATGGGGGCCTTTCCACTGCCCGTAGAAGTCATTCCTATGGCGCGTAGCTATGTGGCCCGTGAAATGGTGAAGCTTGCTGGTGACCCAGTATTACGCCAAGGCTTTGTCACCGATAACGGTAATGTGATTTTAGACGTCCATCACTTCAACATGATCCCTGGATCATCAGTCGATCCTAAAAAACTAGAGCAGAAAGTGAACCAATTGACTGGGGTAGTTACTAACGGTTTATTTGCCATTCGCCCAGCGGATACCTTGTTATTAGCGACTCAAGAAGGTGTTAAAAAAATTAAGGCCGCTCAATAAATATCATCGACCAAGGAGCTAGTTTAGAATGAGAACATGGCTTAAAGCACTATCCCTTAGTGTGATTGTTTTAGCTGCCTGCCTTTTCTTTCTACCCAGCTTGGCTAAGCAAGGCTTAAATGCCTTGCTGCCTTGGCTCATGAAGCAAGCGGATTTAACACAGCCAGAGCTCCACATCAGCCAGCTTAGCTGGCATACCCTAACCATAGAACAGCTTCGATTTAACCTTCCTAGTCAAAATAGCAAGCTCAGTGCACAGCAAATAGAGGCCACTTTTACTCCTTGGGGGTTATTATCGGGCCAAATTGAAACGGCGCGAGTCAGCCAGGTTCGCTTACACATACAGCCTGAACAATTGCCGGCCCAAGCTCATCAGCCTCTACATTCACAGCCTCTACATTTACAGCCGCAACACATATCAGGCCCGGCTGCGAGTTCTCAGGCTATGATTGAACTCCCTAGCTTAGAACAGTTATTTCGCCAACTGCCTATAGAGCAAGTCAGCATTGAGGATTTTGAGTTAATTCACCCCCAAGCCACACTGCATACGCAACTGTCTTTAGATCAACAACAGTTAATTGTTAATAACCAGCTGCAATCCAGTCTCTTGAAATACCCTCTGCACCATGAATTGCAGGTGAATCATCTAGGAGAATTAACCAGTTTAGTCTTCGTAGCCCAACAGCAAGCCCCTATTTTTAATCTTAGTGCGCATTGGGCGGCTAGCCAAAATGACAGCATTCATTTTAACCTACAGCAAAGCGCCGATATCCAAGCATGGCTTGAACTGTTAAACCATGAAGATCAAAGACAGAAGTTCAAAGCGAAGATTGCCATCCAAGCATTGAACCTCGCCTTGATATTACCTCGCCAGAGTGCAAGTCCAGATCAGCTTTTAAGGCAATTATCCGCCACGGGTTTACTGCAAATTAAATTTGATGATTTCAGTATTGTTGATAATAACCAGCAAGAGACCATTTTAGAAAATGCGGATTTAGCCATTGATTTATCCACAGATATCGATCAGCAAAGACCACAACAATGGCAATTCAAACTAGAGACCTTTGATTTAGCCGGTGATATTAATCGTCTCACTGAGATCGATTTTAAAATTCAACAACGCCTAACCCAAGCCATTAATATCGGCTGCTCCTTCCTTGAAGGCAATAATGAATGCCAGTGGCAAGGCAAGTTAGAACAAAAATTAACCGCCGATAAGCTAAGCCATTCGACTCAGCTATCCCTTGATGGTCAGTTTAAGCACAGTATTAAACTAGGCAGTCAGTTTATCAGCCGACAAACGTTAACCCTGCAAAGTGAGCAAAATAATGCGTTATGGCCAGCGGCTAATAATCGCACCCATGGCGATATTATTATTCAAGCTGAGCAAATAGAAAGCAACTGGCACTGGCAGTTAAGCCTACCTTATGGACTGAATAATCAGAGCCAATATTTAGCACCTATTATGTTAAGTGATGGCCAAAAAACATCGAAAGCTCAGCTATCCGACATCCATTGGCAACTACTGCCCGATTGGCAGTTGTCGGGTATCAATAGTGAAATCACCAGTAGCAAGCCATTGGCCATTATAATTGATCAATTAAAACTGCAGCATAAGCAGCGCAGTATTGAACTCGATCAAGCGAACATCAGCTGTAATCTCGATTGGTTAAAACTACAATACTCTGCCCAATTACGCAGCCAGCAAGCCTTATTTCAGCTGCCTCTTGCCTGCAATTGGCAACTACAGAATAAAGCCAGTGCTTGGCAGCAGTGGCCTGTGCCCGCGTTGACCTTTAAAGGTCAACTCGACCTCAGCTCCCTCGACCTTACTCAGGCTAAACTCAATACTAGGATGAGCTTAACCGGTTTAGCCAATAGCCTTGACCTCTCTCTATTAGCCCAACATGACTTTAATGGCTTGCAACAAGGCAGTGCTCAACTGTATTTAAATAACCTGAAATTGGATTGGCAAAAACTAGGCTTGAGCGAGATGGTCAAGCTCAGCCAAACCCAGCTTTTAGCCGGTTCGCTGTCAGCTCAAGGTTGGTTTAAATGGCAGCAATATCAGCCCGATATTTTCGACGATCATAATATTGCTTGGCGCTGGCAACCTGACCTCATGGTGCGAATCGATGACTTTGCAGGTATTTACCAAGAGCTCACGACTTGGGAAGACATAGATATTCAACTCGCCCTCAGACGTCCTTTTTATCAAGATTTCCGCATTGATAGTCAGATCTCTGCGCTCAGCATTCACCCAGGTATTGAGATAGCAAATGTCCTAGCCCGCAGCACAACCACCATTAAAGACGATTTTTCCCAAGCCTTGATCGTGATTGAAGAAGTACACTCTGATGTATTGGGTGGCCGTATTAATGTGCCGTTAATTCGTTTTGATAGCAGCCAAGAAATTAACTCTTTTGGCATTGAAGTTGAAGGTTTAGAGGTCGCACAATTGGCCGCATTAGAAGCAGGTTCAGGCATCTCTGCGACAGGTAGGTTGGATGGTGTTTTGCCCGTTATTCTACTGCCCGAAGGGCCTCAAGTTCCCGCCGCTAACCTGTACGCGCGGCCTCCAGGTGGTATTGTTAAATATCGAGGCCAAACCGCGGATAGCCTTAAAGAAAGTGATCCAAGTGTCAGTTTAGCGATGCAGGTTTTGGATGACTTCCGCTACCATACCCTACAAACCAATGCGACCTATCAGCCTAATGGGGAATTAAAACTGGGTTTAAGGTTCCAAGGTCATAATCCGACCTTTTTTGATGGCCAAGAAACTCATTTTAATTTAAACCTAGACTATAACTTGCTCGACTTGCTTGAGAGCTTACGCATCAGTAATGATATTGTGCAAAAGCTTGAGAATAAGTACCAATAATGCAAAAGTAGATGTAGATAAAAGTAGATCAATGCTAATAACTGCTGACGTTAATAGATGACCTTAATAACAGTGAACAGAGAATTTTTATGAAAGCACTCGCCCTAATACCACTGATGCTAGTGATATGTGCCTGCACGGTAAAGGTTGCCGCGCCAGATAAGCCTATTACCATCAACTTAAACGTTAAAATTGAACACGAAGTACGCGTTAAAGTTGAAAAAGAATTAGAAGATCTATTTAGCGAAGACAGTGAATTATTCTAACCCGCCCATCGATATTGAATTAAGAAGGAACATATTATGTCGTTAAAAACTTTATTAGTAACCGCCACTCTTCTATTGATGAGCCAGTTATCGTTTGCCCTAAGCGTAGACGAAGCTCAAAGCCAAGGTTTAGTCGGTGAAAATGCCAGTGGTTATTTAGAACTCACACCTCGTGGCAATAGCGCTGCGAAAACCCTGATAGACAATGTTAATGCTAAGCGCAAAATCAGATACCAAGAGATTGCCGATAAACAGAAGACAGAATTAAAAAGTATTGAAAAAATTGCCGGTGAAAAAATCATCAACAAACTCAAAAGCGGTGAGTTCTATAAAGATAGCGATGGCCAGTGGCATAAAAAATAGCGGCTTAAAATAGTCGCATAAAAACACCGTTTAAATTAAATAAGGAATTGCTAATGGAAATGTCTACTATCATCACCCTAGTTGTCATCGCAGCTTTAATTTTTTATATCATCAACATTTATAACCATCTAGTGACATTAAAAAACCGTTACGAAAATGGCTTTTCTCAAATCGAAGTGCAGCTTAAACGCCGTTACGATTTGATACCGAACCTGGTTGAAACCGCAAAAGCGTATTTAAAGCACGAGGCGGATACTTTAACTGCCGTTGTTGAAGCCCGTAATGAAGCTATGGCTGGCCTTAAAGCAGTTGCAAGCGATCCCTCCAGTGCGGCGGCTATGGGTAAGTTGGCAGGGGCAGAAGGTGCTCTAGCCAGTGCCATGAGTCGTTTCAATGTAACAGTGGAAGCCTATCCAGAGCTTAAAGCCAATACGAATATGATGCAGTTAACTGAAGAGTTAACCAGCACGGAAAATAAAGTCTCTTTTGCCCGCCAAGCTTTTAACGATGCGGTCACTGCTTACAATACCTATCGCCAGTCGTTTCCACCGGTCTTTTTTGCGAATAAATTTGGCCATACAAAAGATGCGACGCTATTAGAATTTGAAGACAGTGCCCAAATTCAAGCGGCGCCTAAAGTTAGCTTTTAATCATAAGATACTGCTAGCCACTGACTACTGAAGCTCACTGGAATTAATTAATGGATTTCTTCGGCCATCAAGACCAAGCGCGAAAACGCACTAAACAGCTCATTGTATTATTTGCATTAGCGCTTTTTACCTTGATATTTTTAACTAACTTGCTGGTCGCAGGTATCCTCTGGGGCAACCCAGACATCTTCCCAAACGCTGCCAACGGCCCTATAAATAACCCCTCTCTGCTGGATATTTTCCATTACATGTCTTGGCAAGCTTGGTTCACTATATCGGCTGTCGTATGCAGTTTTGTTGGCCTTGCCTACCTTTATAAAGCGGTAAAACTGAGTCGTGGTGGCGCCTCCATAGCGGCTTCTTTAGGTGGCCGCTTACTTCACCCCGATAGTGACGATTTTTATGAAAGACGGTTATTAAACATTGTTGAAGAAATGGCCATCGCTTCGGGGATGCCTGTGCCACAAGTCTATTTAATGGATGAAGAGATTGGCATTAATGCGTTTGCCGCTGGCTATCAACCTTCTGATGCCGTGATCGGCGTAACCAAAGGCTGCTTAACAAAGCTCTCTCGCTTGCAATTACAAGGCGTGATTGGTCACGAATTCAGTCATATTCTCAATGGCGATATGCGGATGAATATGCGCTTAATTGCGATCTTGTTTGGTATTTTATGTATTGGTTTATTAGGCCGTTTTATTCTTCAAATGGGCTCGGGACGACGTATTAATCGCAGCGCTAAAAAAGACGGGGGCGCACCGATATTCATTATTGGCCTAGGGTTTATGATTTTAGGTTATAGCGGTGTGTTTTTTGGTAAGTTGATTCAGTCTGCGGTGAGTCGTCAGCGTGAATATCTCGCCGATGCCAGTGCGGTGCAATTTACTCGCGATCCTCAAGCCATCGCCGAAGCGCTGAAAGTCATTGGTTATGGCGGTATTGGATCGGCTATTGGCCATAGCCGTCGGGAAGAATTTAGCCATGCTTTTTTTGGTAATGCCCTCAGCTCCCATTTTCATTTTAATATTAGCTTTTTATCAACCCACCCTAAATTAGAAGAACGCATCCGCCGTATCGATAAGTACTGGGATGGTGAATGGCTTGAGCCACAAACCTTAAAGCAAGCCTATGCGGAATCCCCTCAACTAGCACCCAAAGCCAAGCTTAGGCCAGAGGAACTATTAACCGGGGTAGCCGCCGCTATGTCGGCCGCCATTGATTATGATGCACCACACAGTGTCTCAGCCGATAAACGTCAACAAGATTCCATCGATGCAGAGGCGATACTCACTGCAGCGGCTCATGATACGCTGCAAGCCCGAGCCTTGTGTTATGGTTTATTACTCGCGCCCAATACTTCATTAGTGCATGAACAGCAGTTGGATTTAATTCAACAATATTGTGGTGAGACGCTTTTACAACAGGTTAATAGCTTATTAACCAGCATTGTGCAGCTACAGGATAAACACCGTTTAGCCATGGTTGATAAAGCCATTCCTGCCCTTAAGCAGCTCTCCGCAGATCAATATACTGAGTTCAAACAACTGCTCATTAAGCTGGTACAAGCAGACGGTAAAATTGACTTATTTGAGTGGTGCTTGTATCGCATGATTCTGCAATACCTCAACCCAAGCTTCGGTAAAACAAAAGTCATAAGAGCCAAATACGCTAAGGTAAAAAAGCTTAATACAGAAATCGAAACCGTACTTTCTTTTGTTGCCAACCACGGTCACGATACCTTAGAAGAGGCTCAGCAGAGTTTTAAGGCCGCCGCAGACGTTGCCGGTTTTGATGGCCTCGCACTGCAAGCCAAAACACACTCTTTCAAGGCCTTTAATGTGGCGTTAGAGACACTCACCGAAGCGTATCCACATATAAAAGGCCGTATCATGAAAGCATTAGTCAGCTGCGTCGAAACCCATGGTGTCAAGGATGTGGAGCGAGAGCTAGTACAAACCATAGCCGCCATACTCGAATGCCCAATACCCGACTTATTCGCTTAATCACAACAGACTCCCCCTAGCGTGAGTACTTTTATCCCTTTGGCCGCTTCTCACCGTGGAGCCAAAACCTATCCACTGATAGAATGCTGCCGACTTGCATAAATCAACTTGTATCAACCAACCATGTCATAACGGATGTATTCTTATGAAACAATACTTAACCTTCGGCTTTGTACTCGCGGGCCTAATCAATATCTTTGGGGTATTAGGCTTTTCTTTAGGCTTTCAAAACGAGCTATTAGCCAGTTATTATCCTCAAATATTCAGCCACTTTGGTTTAGGCATGATCATTTTATGGGGTATGGCGTACATCTCAGTATCCACTGAGCACCCTAGGGCTTCGCGCTTAATCTTTGTTTTCTTTATTGAAAAGATGGTTTACGTTGGCACCGCAGTATATTTCTGGTTTGTGATGAAACCCGACATTATGCTGATGTGGAATGAATCGGTATTGACGACTATCTTTATGGTGGTTTATGGCATCAACGATTTAATATTTGGTTTGATGTTCTTATACGCTTGGCTGCAATATAAAAAATAAAGCGCTGATAAAGAGCAGATAAAAAAATACCCACTCAGCGAAAGCTTTGTGGGTATTTTTTTGTATTACTTATATCTGGTTAACAAACCAGCAGTAATAATAAGAAGTTACAATCAGAAGTAGTAATCAATGGTTAGGTACATAGCAGAGAATTTATAATCGGTATTATTCACATCACCCATATCAGCGACGTCACCGTTACCATCAATAAAGTTAGTCTGAGTTAGGTATTCAGCATAAATCCAGCCTGGACCATAGTTATAACTAACCCCTGGTGCATAACCAACCATATCGCTGGCTTTATTACCCTTAGTATCGGTAGAAGCCGCGGTATATTCTACATAATAATTGAATGGCCCAGCAGCATAAGAAAGACTCAATGCATGGCGCATTGTTTTAACTTCTTTCGCTATCGCCCCAACATTGTTTAAGCCATCACGCTGAGTGCCCATCACCTGAGCCATAACCCCAAGATTGCCATAAGTCGCGGTATACCAGACATCCCACGCGTTGTGACCACCAAAAGTCGAATCATCAGCTGGGTCTTTGGTATTATCACTGCCCGCATTGACAGAGGTTGTTTCTTGTAACTCACCCTGTTGATAGGAGAAACCGAGAGTTTGACTATCCGATAAATCATAACCGGCATTGATTACCCCAGTATTAACTTTGCGATAAAGGCTAGCACCTCCTCCAATACTTCCCCAGTGATTATTATCATCCATAGAGTCGGTACTGGTTTCACCAAAATCATCAGAGATATACCAAGCTAGGTCATAACTAATCTCATCAATTTTATCACTGAACTTAATACCTACATCATTTTGATCAGCATAACCCCCTAGCGCCATATCACCAGGCCAGAAGTTAATCGTCGCCCAACCAAACGGCACTTGAGACTTACCGATCACTAGCTTTCGGTCTTCTGAATAGTTATAACCTACCCATAACTTATGAAACCCCGAAGTATCACCGGTAGTATTATGGGCACCATCACTGAAAGAGCCTGGACCTGTGCGCCACTCTGCCGATAACTGCCAAGGAGAGTCTTCTTGTTGATGATCAATATAAAGAATCAAGGCTTCACTATTTACGTCACCTAGCGTCGCTTGGTCACGCTGATCTGCATCGTTAAAGTCATCTTCTACTAAAACATTCTGATGATTCAACCAAATGCCACCAGAGATTGATGTTGAAGCATAAGCTGGAACTGCAGTCGTTGCAGCAATAGCCAAGGCCAGTATCGATTTTTTCATATTGATCACTCCATAACATTATTATTTTTTACTAATCGATTTGTATTCATCACAAACAATAAATACAAACTAATCATCTAACATCATTTTACCTAATAAGGTGTGAAACAGTTCACGATCACTTATCACACCCTGAATTTCTTGCAGGTTTTGCTGATTATTTGTATTTGTCATAATAAAAACCGCATGGTTTGTATGATAACGAATTTCCATCACATCACGCATTGCCGTCTTAGCATCCACACAGGTAGGGGCACCATTTAAATTAGCAATCTCTTGCCCAGATTGCCATATTTGAGGGGTAAACTCTTCCCCCTTACAATATACCTGCTGCTGATCTTCACTCAGCCAATAATCGTTACGCAAGCTTAAGCAATAGCCTTTATCAGTTAACGGCATATCAGAAATCGGTCGCATAATCGAATGCGCTTTTAATACATGCACGGGATTAGTATGGGCAACAAACTGCTTAACATAATCGTTAACCGGATTTAATACGATGCTTTCCGGCTTACCTTGCTGAACAATTTCGCCATCTTTCATAATGGCGATATTAGTACCGAGCTTCAGCGCTTCATCAAGATCATGACTTACAAAGATAATCGTTTTGTGCAGTTTTTCTTGCAGTTGAATCAGTTCATCTTGTAGCTGCGCACGAATTAAAGGATCTAACGCAGAAAACGGCTCGTCCATTAATAATATATCTGACTCAGTCACCAAGGCCCGGGCTAATCCAACTCGCTGCTGCATGCCACCCGACAGTTCACTCGGTTTTAGTTTAGCCCACTGCTGTAGACCAACGAGTTCGAGCTGAGCATCGACCCGCTGTTTGATTTCTTTTTTATCAATGCCTTGTAATTCCAAAGGCATGGCAACATTTTGTGCCACCGTTAACCACGGCATTAAAGCAAACTTCTGAAATACCATAGACATGCGTTTTGTGCGCACGTCTCTTAGGGTATTAGCATCGGCACTGACCAAATCGATAATTTCGCCATCGTGATCTATTTCGATCACACCGCGGGTAGTATCATTTAGTCCATTAATACAGCGTAATAAACTCGACTTACCAGAGCCCGACAATCCCATTAATACGCATATATCACCTTTATCAATTTTCAGGTTAGCATTATTAACCCCAACGACTAACCCGGTTTCATTACGTATTTGTTCGCGCTCTTGACCTGCATCTAAAAGTGCTAAAGCACGCTCTGGCTGATCGCCAAAAATAACATCAAGATTTTTTATATTAATCATTTTCCTTGCTCCGCTTTAAAAATACGGTCAAGTAAGATGGCTAATAATACAATCGCTAGTCCAGCTTCAAAGCCACTAGCAATGTCTACGGTATTCAATGCCCGTACCACAGGTTTACCTAAACCGTCAGCGCCTACTAGAGCCGCAATAACGACCATGGATAATGACAACATAATGCATTGAGTAACACCCGCAGCAATGCTCGTCGCGGCGGCTGGTAACTCAATGCGAAATAATAACTGGCGTTTAGTCGCGCCAAACGATTGGCCCGCTTCCAGAATATCTTTTGGCACTTCCGAAATACCCAAGTAAGTTAATCGAATAGGCGCTGCAATCGCGAAAATAACCGTAGAGATTAATCCAGGTACGACCCCTAAACCAAATAAAGTAAGGGTTGGAATTAAATAGACAAAGGTTGGTACGGTTTGCATTAAGTCCAATATAGGATGCAAGATGCGATAAAAAATGGGGTGATGAGCAGCATAAATGCCAATCGGCAAACCAATCAACATACAAAGCAGGGTTGCATACAAGACCAAGGCTAAGGTTTGCATAGTTTCAACCCAATAACCAAGATTCCATATTAATAATAGCGCTATTATTGCAAAGGCAGCGAGGCCAATAGAACGGCGAAAATACAGGGCAATAAAAACCACCATGCCGATAAAAGCTAATGGATGTAACCATAATAGTGCATCAGTGAATAAGCTGATTAACCATTCTAATGTCTCAGAAAGGGTATCAAAAAATGATGCGCCATTATCAACTAACCAGTCGACGAATGTTTCAATGTAATTACCAAGTGGTAATTTATATTGTTCCATGGAATCTTGTTTTTGCCAGCAGTATTACTACTGGCAACCTCTTTTTATGATGAATTTTTAATGCAATTTCTACTTAAGTTTTGCATTAGCAACCGCTAACGCAGGTTTACCATCAAGAGTTTTTACATCTTGCAACCAGCGAGCTAAAACCGCTGGATTTTTCTTGATCCAGTTTTTCGCTGCCACATGAGGTTTTTTATTCTGATCAAGAATCGCCGCCATGACTTCATTTTCCATGGCTAAAGTGAAGGTTAGGTTAGTTAAGAACTTACCTACGTTTTTACATTCTTGAGTATAGCCCTTACGCACATTGGTATGAATATTCGCACCACCTAAGTTAGGGCCAAAGAAATCATCACCACCTTCAAGGTAAGCCAATTCAAAATTAGAATTCATTGGGTGTGGCTCCCAGCCTAAGAAGACAATCCATTTATTACGACGGGTCTGACGCTTAACTTGTGAAAGCATTCCAGCTTCACTGGATTCAATCACTTCAAAGCCTTTTAACGAAAAAGCATTCTTATCAATCATTGATTGAATCAGGCGGTTACCATCGTTTCCAGGCTCAATGCCATAAATTTTATGATCAAACTTGTCGGCATATTTTGCGATATCGGCAAAGGTTTTAACCCCAGCGTCATAAACCGTTTTAGGCACAGCTAAAGTATATTTAGCACCACTTAAGTTTTTCTTAATTGATTCAACACTGCCATTATCTAAATAGGGTTTAATATCGGCTTCCATGGTTGGCATCCAGTTGCCCAAGAAAACATCGATATCTTTATTCTCCAACGACTTATAAGTAACTGGCACAGAAAGAACTTGGGTATCGGTTTTATAACCAATGCTTTCCAAGACCACGGATGCCATCGCTGTGGTGGCGGTAATGTCGGTCCAGCCAACATCGGCAAAGCGCACAGTTTCACACTGATTGGCCTGGGCAATATTCATTGTGAATAAGCTCGTAGCCAATAAACTGGCCGTCATGGCTAAGTTTTTTATTTTCATGTTTTGCTCCTCAATTATTTAATCTTTTTAGTTTCAGTTAATTTAACTTGAGTTAATTAAAACTTACTTCGTTGTTCTGTTTGCCAATCTTGTGCCATAGCAACCGCCGCCGGGCTGGGTTGTAAAGCAGCATGGCCTTTAATTAAATCCGCAGCTCGTTCCGCGACCATAATCGTCGGCGCATTTAGGTTGCCATTAGTAATTGTAGGAAAGATTGACGAATCGACTACCCTTAAATTGTCTATACCATGCACTCGGGTCTGTGGATCGACGACCGCCATATCATCGATACCCATTTTACAAGAGCAAGATGGATGGTAAGCACTTTCAACATTAGCGCGAATGAACTCATCAATCTCTTCATCGCTCTGTACTTTTTCACCTGGCTGAATCTCACCATCGCGATAAGCATCGAATGCGGGTTGATTGATTATTTCACGGGTCAGTTTTACGCAATCTCGAAACCCTTCTCGGTCCGCTTCTTCGGCTAAATAATTAAAACGAATACTCGGAGGCGCTTTCGGATCTGAGCTTTTTACTTTTACTGAACCACGACTTAACGGTTTGTTATGCCCAATATGCACTTGAAAGCCATGGCCATCAAAAGCAGCGCGGCCGTCATAGCGCATCGCAGCGGGTAAAAAGTGATATTGCAAATCAGGCCATTCGATACCCGCTTTAGAGCGTATAAAACCACAAGACTCAAAATGATTGGTCGCCCCTAAGCCTTTTTTGGTAAAGAACCAGCGAGCACCAATTAGAAACTTACTCCATAGACCTATTTTGCCATTGAGAGTAATAGGCTGCTTACACTTAAACTGAAAATAAAACTCGAGGTGATCTTGTAGGTTTTCACCTACCCCAGGTAAATCATGTACACATTCAATACCCGCTGCATCTAATGTTGATTTAGCACCAATACCAGAAAGCTGTAATAAGTGCGGTGAGCCAATAGAGCCCGCCGATAAAATAACCTCTTTATCGGCAGCTACTTCTATTATTTTTCCCTTTCGCTCATAGCGAATTCCCGTGGCTTTTTTAGTAGCGTTTTCAGTCGATAATAATACTTTATGCACTAGGGCATGAGTCACTAACGTTAAATTAGGGCGTGAAAGTGCGGGTTTTAAATAAGCATTCGCCGTAGACCAACGTACGCCATTTTTAACTGTCATGTGCATAGGGCCAAAACCCTCTTGTTGCTGGGCATTATAATCCGCAGTATCCATATACCCTGCTTCCATGCCTGCATCAATAAAGGCTCGATACAAAGGGTTCTGCATCTGATTACCATTATTGACTGCCAGTGGTCCTTCAGTACCTCGGTAGGTAGAAGCGTCTGCTTGCTCACTGGCTAACGCCCAAGATTCCGACTTTTTAAAATACGGTAAGCAATGCGCATAATCCCAGCCGCTAGCTCCCTGTTCGGCCCATTGATCAAAATCTTTGGCATGACCACGTACATAGACCATGCCATTAATAGAAGAAGAGCCACCGATCACCTTGCCTCTTGGACAATGCATTTTTCGGTTATTAAGATAGGGTTCGGCTTCGCTTTCAAATTGCCAAGCATACTTTTTCGTATTCATTGGAATGGATAAGGCAGTCGGCATTTGAATAAAAATACTGCGATCGCTACCACCGGTTTCTAATAATAATACCGAGGTGTCTGGGTCTTCGGATAAGCGGTTGGCTAATACACAACCCGCAGATCCGGCACCGACAATAATATAATCGTAACTTTCTTTACTTGTCATCTTGCTAATAACCAAGTTTGTTAAAATAATAAAACATTTATAAAACTTCTGTATCAGAATGGACTTTCAAGTGCCTGCATTCCTACATAAACCGATTTAATTTGGGTATATTGATTGATGGTCGATGAACCATTTTCACGGCCAATCCCCGACAACTTATAACCCCCTACCGGCATTTCTGCAGGTGATGCACCATAAGCATTAATCCAGCAAATACCCGCTTGCATTTGCTTAACGACTCGATGAGCTCGACGAATATCCTGAGTAAATACCCCAGCCGCTAAACCAAACTCAGTATTATTAGCGCGCTTTATCACTTCTTCTTCAGAATTAAAAACCAATACTGACATAACAGGGCCAAATATTTCTTCTTTGACTATGGTCATCTCATCGAGGCATTCGGTAAAAATAGTTGGCGCGACAAAGAAACCCTTCTCGACACCTTCGGGATGTAATTCCTTACCACCCGTTAATAAAAAGGCACCTTCTTGAGTGCCTTTTTGTATGTAATCTAATACTAGATTTTTATGTTTTTCAGAAATAAGTGCACCAAAATTCGTCTCTGGATCCATAGGATTACCTGCGACAATATTTTTTTCCGTGCGCTGCTTTAGCTGTGCAATAAACTGTGAATAAATTTCTTGCTGTACAAATACCCGGGTGCAATTAGTACAAACTTCCCCTTGTGTATAGAAGTTGCCTAACATGGCTGCTGAAACCGCATCATCAATATCGGCATCAGAGAAAACGATCAAGGGGGATTTACCACCGAGTTCCATAGTCACATCTTTTAAATTACTCGCGGCGCCCGCCATGACTTTTTTGCCCGTGCCAACCTCACCAGTGAAAGACACTTTTTCAATAGCACTATGATTCGTTAACCAAGCACCTACTTCACCATCACCTTGAACAACGTTAAAGACACCGGCTGGCACCCCAGCTTCAATAAAAATCTCGGCCAGTTTTAACGCCCCATGGGGGGTTTCTTCTGAGGGCTTAAAAATCATGCTATTGCCACAGGCTAAGGCAGGGGCTGCTTTCCAGCAAGCAATCTGTAAAGGGTAATTCCACGCCCCTATCCCTGCGCAAATCCCCAGAGGTTCACGGCGGGTATAATAAAAGTCCCCCCCTAAATCCTGCTGCGTGCCTTCTATGCTTAGGGCTAGTGCGGCAAAATATTCGATCGAGTCAGCGCCGGTTACCACATCAACAACCGAGGCTTCTTGCCAAGGTTTACCCGTATCAATCACTTCAATTTTTGCTAATTCATCATTACGCTGGCGTAATAATTCAACGGCTTTTAATAATATGCGATTACGTTCTAAACCCGTCATAGCTGACCAGGTTCTAAAACCTTGCTGGCTACTGGTTATGGCAGCGTCGCGAATTTTCTCATCGGCGACCTCAACTCGGTATGCGAGTTTGCCAGTAGCAGGGTTGATAACATCGAAGGTTTGACCACTGGCATTATCGAGATATTCACCTGCGATAAAGTTTTTTAAAATCATGATTACTGGCCTATTTGGCACTGTGAAACAATAAACGCTTTACACAATTGTTCAGCTTGCTCAAATTCATCAGCACTGGTTTGACTCAGGCTGCTACGTAGCCATAAACCATCAATCATCGCGGCGGTCATTTTGGCAGCTATGGTCGCCTGAGCAGGGTCAGAAATAATGTGCTTATAAGAATAGAGTAGATTACTTTGTAGGCGTTTGCTATTAACCGCTTGTAAGCGCGCTAGCTCTGGATCGTGTAACGCTTGTGCCCAAAAACAAAGCCAAGTTCGTGTTACTGAGGTAGATTGTTGAAAACAGTCAAAGTTACTATCAACTATCATCTGCAATCTTTGTTCATGGGTCAGGGGCTGTTTACATTCAGCTATTTGCTGTAATAAGCCCTGTTTAAGCTGTTCGAGTAAGTGGCGTATTGTGGCTAAAATTAAACCTTGTTTACTACCAAAATAATGGCTAATAATACCGGCTGACATTTCTGCTTGGCGGCTTATCGTCATAATAGTTGTCCCTTGAAAACCATGGTTCTCAATCGACTTAATGGTGGCATCAATTAACTGCTGCTTACGTAATTTTTCTGTTCCGACTTTAGCCATATTACTCTTGATTGAACGTTCAATTAGTAACAAGCATAACAGCTGAGTCAGTTATATCAAGGGCACAAAATTTTCAGCTAGTGCCGATAAACGATAAATACGCTATAAAAATAGGGTTTTTTAACCTTGCGCGCGATACCAAAGAGATGATAAATATTCCATCTGTCCCTTAGCTCGCCGCCAAGCAATAGCATCCTCTACGCCATAACAGGCCAGAATATTCTCTTCGATAGCGGCTAAGGTTTTTTCATCGGCTTCTAATTTTTCTTTAATTCCTAACCACAAAGCCGCTAGATCCCATAGCGGGTGAGCTAACCCAGCGTACTCCCAATCCAATAATTGCAAACCCTTTGGCGTATAAAGCCAATTGGCGAGAACAGGGTCTAGATGACAAAGGCAAAAATCTCCCGGTGGTGGTTCACTCATAGCCACCTGCATAAGAGGTTTCATTTTTAACAGTTCATTATCGGGTTGCTTAGCTGCTAATATCTGCCAATAGGCTTCGGCTTTGTCACTGATATTGATTGCTGGTAATGCTATTTCGATGGGTATTTGATGTAATGCTTTTAACTGTTCGACCATATAAGCCAAGGTACTTTGACTCACTGCGCTTACATTGTCGGCGAGTACTTCACCTTCGATATAATCTCGAATCCAATAACGGTCTTCGTCATCACAATAGCGAATAGCACTCGTGAAGTTTAAACCGGATACCAGCTGATGAATCGACTTTTCAATATCGCGATCAATGCCTAACGCTTGAGTATTATCAGCACTGATGCGAATAATATATTCACCACTAGCTAAAGAGAGCTGATAACAGCTATTGGTTAACCCACCATCAAGTTTATTAACTTGATTTAATTCAATCGGCTTTTGGGATAACCCCCACAACGGCCAATCATCAAGAACTTCAGCTAAGGTCATGTTTGTTGCGGCCATCGTTATATCGCCGCGTGCACAGAGGGTACATCATCTTGTTGACGATATTTTCTCAACCACATAAACCAACCAACTACCGCTAAAACAAGATATATAACCATCAATAAGGCAGTTAAATATAGCTCTCTATCTAGATATAAATATATCGCCACAGTATCTATCACTAACCAGTACAACCAATTTTCTAATACTTTCTGCGCGACCATATAGGTAGTAATCACAGCGCCCCAGGTCGTGAAAGAATCTAAATAGGGTAAGGCGGCATTGGTATTTTTTTCTAAACCATAACCTGTCCCTAGACTCATCAATACGACCCCTGTAATAACTAAGCCGTGACGGTATAACGACCAAGTTTTAATCGCTTTGGTTTCTGTAGGTTGTTGTGTATTACCTCGCCATACCCACCAGCCATAAATAGCCATTATTAAATAATACACATTTAAACCAGACTCCATGACTAGGCTGACATCCCAAAATAACCAGCTAAAAATAGCCGTACTACCAAAAGCAGCATACCAGCACAAAATATTTTGGCGCATTGCTAAAACGAGATAAGCGATACCTAATATCACGGCGATGACTTCCCACATACTCATGGCCTGAACCGCAGTGATTATGCCTTGGTAAAATGCGTCCACTAAAATATTATCCTTTGTAAAGTAATCTCTAAAATGAGACCTAAAGTGATCTGAGTTTCAACTTGGCGATTACACATCGCCATGAGGATTTAATGCAGGGTCTAAATTAGCCCCAATAAACTTACAGACAAAAATGGCTTTACCAAACTGCTCGTAAGAACGACGTATCTCTTCTTTTAACGTATCCATGACCAAGTCATAATCACCAAAGACTTGAGTGCTCATGGTATTAGCCACCACACTCAAACCTTCAATGGCTTGTAGACGCTCGATAAAATCTTTAATCGCCGGAATATAATCATCCGCTAATGGGTACTTACTTATTTCGACTGATAGCTGCATTTTAGAAAGCTCCACAAAAAATGTTATTACCGCTAATAATAATTAAAAGTTAATACGCGTAGAAACACCCACCACAGCTGGCGCGCCTAGCTGCTGAAATTCTGTTTCATCAAACCCCTCTCCAGATCTAGGATCTGCATCCCAACCTGCAAACCCACGAGTACCATACTCTTCATCAGTTATATTCTTTCCATATAGCGCAACTTCAAAATTATCACGCTGATACGCTAAACGGGCATTAATAATATTATAGGCTTCTGATTCAAAGTTATGAGAGTCAGAATAGAAAAATTCATCCTTACCTTCTAATTGAACTTGTACTACAAGATTATTAGTTATTAGATAATTAATCGCCGTCGCATAAGTATAAGCAGGGGCATGGGCTGCTTCACGGCCTTCTAGATTAAAAGAACTTGGGTCTGGGTGATTATGTTCAGTGATTTCTGTTTTCAACAAACCTAAACTGGTCGACCAACTTAAATCTGACATTAGCTGCCAATCCATTTCCCATTCTAAACCGTAACTAAAACCTTTACCGGCATTCGCTGTATAATCAACAAAGCTGGTACCACCGTTACCATTATCCATAGCCGTCGATGATTTCAACTGAAGGTTTTGACGGTCGGTATAAAAAACACTGATTCTATTATTCATAGCCTCTTTTAAAGAACTGAATTTCGTGCCGATCTCATAATTCCATTGATATTCGGTATCAAAGTTTCGTAAATTTTCACTCGGTAGGTTTTCCTCGCCATTAAAACCACCGGCTTTATAGCCTCGGGTAATACTGGCATACAAGAGGTCAGCAGAATTAGTTGTATACTCTAACGCAACTTTCCCACCGACTAAATTTTCATCATTTTTACCCGCGATACTATTATTATCAGAATAATCCGATTGCCAGTTTTCTAAGCGTATACCAGAAGTAAGTACTAAATTATGCGTTAGCGAGGTATTTAGTTCCGAAAATATAGAAGCCGATGCAGTTTTATATTCACTAGTAAACAAGGAGGCATAAGTATAATCGCGTTTCAGATCGATACGTGATTCTTGATAATAGACACCCACAAGCCAGTCGCTATTTACAATGCGTCCTGCAGGCCCAGACAACCAACGTAATTCAGCTGAGTCTCGTTTAATATCGCGCTGATAATTATCAAAGGCTTGATAACCTGGTTGAAATGCTGGTTCCGTCCAATCTTCATCATAACCATACTCAGCATCCGTACGATTAATAGTAAAAATACTTTCCATGTTAATAGCATCAGAAATCTTCCAATCGGAGTCTAATGCTATAGCCCTGCTTTCTTGACGATCGTGACCTGGCTCGTTAGAACGTGTTTTTCGATTTTCATCCAAAGAAAAAGCATCATAACCATTGTCTAAATCGAGATATAGCGCAGATAAATTAAAGGTTAAACCTGCAGACGCCAACCACCTCAGTTTTAATCGAGCCGTTAGTTCATCTAGGTTATTAGTATCTTTTTTATCCAGTGTCGTATTTTCAATATAACCATCAGATACCTTTTTACCGATGGCCGCTCGATATAAAACCTGTTCCGAAATAGCGCCGCCGTGGGCTGCCTCCATGCCATAACCGTTATAACTTTCCGCATGGAGCTTCACATAACCTTTATTCTCAGCGCTAGGCTCAACCGCCTTAACATTGATAACCCCCGCTAAAGCATTAGCGCCAAAACGAGTACCTTGAGAGCCTCTAAGTACTTCAACCTGCTCAACATCCAAAAGGGTTGCTGCACCCCCAAAGCCCGTAAAATCTACACCATCAACAAATGTTCCCACCGATGGGTTTAATGGCGCAACAAATTGACTGCGCTCACCGATACCACGAATCTGAAAATAGCGGCCGCGAGAAGCACCAGATGCATAATTCATATTAGGAATTACGGCTAATACTTCTTCAATATGACTCGCGCTTCTTTGCTCAATGACGGCATCACTAACAACAGAAACACTGGCTGGAATTGTGTGTAACTCAGAACTGCGAAAATCCGCACTCACAGTGACTACATCAAGTTCAACGGTATCAGGGGATTGTTCTGCATGAGCAGTGACCTGCATAGCGGACGCTATAACAAGGGATAAAGCTAGGCGTGGTAAATAAAAGGTCATTAGGTCTGCCTCAAAAATAAGAGAAGACCCGGTCGAGCGTAGCAAGCGTGAAGTGTCGATATTTTAAAAGATCAATTCAACTGCCCATTCCTACGCCGGTATTAACCGGATCAGGTTCTAGGAGTTTGCATTGCATCTCAGGCTATTTAGAGCATCATCAGTTTGGTAAAGAATCTCTCTAATTCGCCACCCCCTGGGATGGGGCTATGATAAAGCATCTACTACGAAATAAGAATGACTTATGCTTATTCGTTATCCACGGCTTGCTCTATAACACTTTCGGCCGCCGCACGATCCGCTTTTGATACATAAGCTGGTTTACCGTCTTTTGGCGCTAACTTAGCGTTCGCCTTTTTCATTTTTTTGGTTAAGATTTGCTTAATCTTCTTTTTACGGTTCATGACACGACTTCACTGTTTTGATTGGGTATGATCATTTTAGCCGCGATTGTAAAGGTCAATTTTCGAAAGGCAAGGGTAAGCTCCTGTTAGACAGGCTAATTACTAAAAATAACAGCATCAAGGTTATAAGATTATGAAACGTATCAGCATTTTAGGCAGTGGCTGGTTAGGATTTCCATTGGCACTAGAGCTTAGCCAAGCTAACTTTCACATTAAGGCCTCTTCTCGCACCCCAGAGCGCTTAGGGTATCTTCGTAAAGCCGGTATAGATGCCTACGCGTATGATATCGATGTATCTGATACGCGGAAAAGCACTCACGAAAATGACTTTTTACAGGCCGATATACTGATCATTAATATCACCTCAAAGAGTATTGAGGCTTTCACCCGCTTGATCTCAGAAATTGAAAAGTCGACAATTCAGCAAGTATTATTTATTAGCTCCACCTCGGTTTATCAAAACTCAGCTGACCTTGATGCACTCCCGATAACGGAAGATAGCATTGAACAATTAACCCCCTGTCCACTACTCGATATTGAAAAGCTGCTGCAACATAATGCGCACTTTAAAACGACAGTGATTCGTTTTTCCGGTCTAATTGGCTATCAACGCCATCCAGGGCGTTTCTTTTTAGCCAAAACAGAAAATGATGATGTTTATTGCAAAACCATTAAAAATCCAGATGCGAAAGTGAATATGATTCATCGCGATGACTGCTTAGGGATTATTAATGCCGTGATTAAACAAAATTGCTGGGGGGAAGTTTTTAATGCCTGCGCATCTCAACATCCGACTCGTCGCGAGTTTTATCAAGCAGCGCTAAACCACTTAGGGGAATATGAGCCTGTTTTTTCAGGTCAAACAGACTCGGTAGGTAAGGTCATCAGCAATCAAAAGGTCAAACAACAGCTAGGTTATTCTTTTATTCATGACGATCTACTCGGTTTTAACAAGATGACCTTTATTAATTCAACTGATTAAACTGGCTGCGTTCGTACATAGCAACAATGGTCGGAATCTCGTCTTCTGCACAACTTTCATCGCGCAGTCGACGAGAAATTGAATCTATAATATAGCTCACAGTTTCTGCTCCTGGGTGACATATTGCCGGAGTGGAACCAAATTCATCGGTAATCCATACCCAACTACCACCAAACTCGAAAATACACAGATCGCCTAATAAAAAGCCTAAGCCATCCAATACTTCTGTTTCTTCATATTTTCTAACTTGGCTATCAGACTGTTGTTTCCATAGATCAATGCAGCGACCAATGCCGGTATAACTCTCGTCGCAGCCATAGTGCTGTAAAATTTTACTGCCTACTTTCTGCCAGTGCTGCTTATTATTCAACATGCGCTCAGAAAGCGGTTCTACTAACATACTTTATCCCTATTTCACTTTTTGCTTGTTAGATTATTAGATTGATATCTAAAACCTATGTGGCATAACAATGACCTGACTAACCAGCACCACTAGTGTAATAAACGGCAGTTCCCACACCCATAACTAAAACTAACGCACTAAAGATCACTTTTAACACGATTTTTGTAATAAATTCTTCTGCTTCATTGCCTTTAATACTCTCTTT
>CAXIBC010000037.1:0-25546 GCA_964022115.1 uncultured Oleispira sp.
CTAAACCTGAATAAAATCTAACTTTGAATATGATTCCACCAAACGGTGTAAATACTTCCCTGTAACCTTAAGCTCGGCATCCATGCCTCCCATATTGGTTCTATCATTATTCAAAGCTGATTTATTAAATCAGGTTTATCTGATTATTCTTTATTAATTAATTTCAGCTTTGTTGCCGCTATCTTCTAACCAACTTTTACGATCGCCAGCACGTTTTTTCGATAACAACATATCCATCATTTCCATCGTGCCATCACCATCATTTAACGACAGCTGAACAAGGCGGCGTGTATTCGGATCCATGGTAGTTTCGCGTAACTGCAGCGGATTCATCTCACCCAAACCTTTAAAGCGCTGTACGTTTGGCGTACCGCGTTTTTTCTCGGCTTGAATTCGTTCTAAAATACCGTTCTTCTCCGCTTCGTCTAAGGCGTAAAAAACTTCTTTACCAATATCGATACGATACAAGGGCGGCATCGCTACATATACGTGCCCTTCTTCTACCAACAAACGGAAATGACGCACAAACAAGGCACACAATAATGTGGCAATGTGCAAACCATCCGAGTCAGCATCGGCCAGGATACAGATTTTGCCATAACGTAAGCTATCGAGATTTTCGGCCGCCGGGTCTATGTCTAACGCTACTGCAATGTTATGAATTTCTTCAGAACTTAAAATCTGACCCGAGTCGACTTCCCAGGTATTTAGAATCTTACCACGCAACGGCATAATCGCTTGGAAAACACGATCTCTTGCTTGCTTAGCTGAGCCACCCGCCGAGTCCCCTTCCACCAAAAACAATTCAGTGCGAGCAGAGTCTTGGCTGGTACAATCCGCTAATTTACCCGGCAGTGCTGGGCCTTGGGTAATCTTTTTGCGCGATACTTTTTTCGCTTTACGCAAACGATTTTGCGCGCTGGCAATGGCCATTTCCGCCAGCAGTTCAGCATCGTTGGTATGTTCATTCAGCCACAAACCAAACGCATCTTTGGTAACGCCCGATACAAATGCCGACGCTTCACGAGAAGACAAGCGTTCTTTGGTTTGACCCGAGAATTGCGGATCGGCTAACTTCGCAGAAAGCACATACGAGCAGCGATCCCAAATATCATCCGGCGTTAACTTCACACCACGCGGTAATAAATTACGGAACTCACAAAACTCACGAATCGCATCCAACAGGCCCGAGCGGAAACCGTTAACGTGGGTGCCACCTTGCGCCGTTGGAATTAAGTTGACGTAACTTTCTTGAATGCATTCGCCACCTTCTGGCAACCAGAATACCGCCCAATCCGCCGCTTCGGTTTTACCCTGCATCGAACCGGTAAACGGTTCTTTCGGCAAAACGTCTAAACCCGCACCATGAACCTTTAAATAGTCGGTTAAACCGTCTTCGTAATACCACTCGGCATTATCTTCTGGATTCGGCGCTTTAAAAGTGATTTTTAAGCCAGGGCACAATACCGCTTTCGCGCGTAAGTTATGCTTAAGGCGAGGAATCGAAAACTTTGGAGAATCAAAATACTTAGGGTCTGGTTTAAAGCGAACACTGGTTCCGGTGCGCTTTTTACCACAGGTATCAATGGTTTCTAATTCCAGCGCTTTTTCACCGTCTTGGAAACCGATGCGCATCACTTCGCCACCACGCCAGATTTTAACTTCTAGCAGAGTCGATAGTGCATTTACTACCGAGATGCCTACCCCGTGCAAACCACCCGAGAACTGATAGTTATCGTTGGAAAACTTACCACCGGCGTGCAGCTTGGTTAAAATCAGCTCAACCCCAGAAACGCCATGCTCTGGGTGAATATCCGTTGGCATACCCCGGCCATTATCCACAGTCGTTAACGAACCATCTTCATGCACGGTTACGGTGATTTCACTAGCGTGACCGGCCAAAGCCTCATCCACCGAGTTATCGATCACTTCTTGTGCTAAATGGTTAGGACGGGTCGTATCTGTGTACATCCCAGGGCGTTTGCGCACAGGATCAAGGCCACTGAGAACCTCAATCGACTGAGCGTTATATTCTTTATTCGCCATTAATACCTTAATCCCCTAGATATAGAGTTGAGTAACACTGATATCACGAGTGTCACGGATATAGCGTTACGCGGATACAATTTTTACGCTTAAGTATACTGACAGCACTCATAATTCCTAGATTAAAATAGAACTGCCTACAAATCAGTGGCTTATATTAAATCAAAGATATGGTTATCCATACAGCTTATTTGTGCTAATTGCTAAATTCGGAGTATTAGCACGGAACTGAACACAGTGCCTGATCGTTAATATCAGACATCGCTTGGCCTGAGTTATGTCAGCTTTTGCAGTCTAATTGTTCTCACAAGGATATAACACGGTTATACAAATCTAGTTTAAATGAAATGTTAGCTCTAACTCGAACTATAATAGTTTTTATACCTTCAAATAGTATTGAGCTGAATTGAGCTTTAAAAGTATCCTGAGGTAAGTCGTGATGAAAAAAGTAGTGTTTATAAACCTGCCTGTCACCGATCTCCCTGCTTCTATGAAGTTTTATACAGCGATTGGCTTCAGCAACAACCCTAATTTCACTGACGAAACCGCTGCTTGCATGGTCTGGAGCGATACCATCAATGTAATGATAATGACGCACCTAAGGTGGGGCACGTTTACAAAGCGCCCTATTCCGCCATCAACTTCAAGTGAAGTCATGCTGGCCTTATTAGTTGATAGCCGCAAAGCCGTTGATAACCTAAATGAGTTAGCATCTGAAAATGGCGGTACTGCTGATATTAATCCACGTCAAGATTTAGGCTTTATGTACAACCGTAATGTTGCCGACCCTGATGGGCATGTTTGGGAAATCATCTGGATGGACCCTAGCAGCTACCCTAGATAACAATCCATCTAGCCTAGTACTCGAATTTAGAATGATTTCCCTTTAATAACAGCCATTAAAGGGAGTGGAAAAGCGCTAGTGGCCTCCTTGTTACAAAAATCCCATTAGGATCTGAGTTTTATCATCCTTTTTGGCCTGACACAGGGTAATACGTGGCGCTAGGCTATTATCTTTTTCAACCAGATACCTTTTAACTTGTTGCGCTTGCCCCAAGGCCGTCTCATACCAAGCTTCTTTCTTGCTATCTTCAGCACTGACCTGGGCACAAACCCGCAACTGTAACTTCTTCTTTTCTTGCATAAGCTCAACCAGCTTTACTAAGTACTGCTGCTGCTCTTCATTTAACTGTTCAGATTCGAAGACGATCGGTGTTAGTGAAATTGAGAACAGCTCTGAACCAACATAATCAGCCACACTCAGCAGCAAGCCATAGGGAAATATCGCTTGCTGTACTACATGCACAGTAGCCGCAGTCACGGCCTTAGCTCCTAGTTGTGAAACGAGATCATCGATACCAAAATCCGGGGCATTAATATTGCCTTTAATAGGAACCGATAACTGAATATTATTATTACTATCTTTAATCAGTGATAACGCGGTTTCAATTGGCATGGATATCTGTTTACTGATGTTATCCATCACTTCCGGATCAGAAGGCACAAGATGACTATCTACAACCTTAATTTTACTTTCTCCAGATAATGCGCCTTTATTGATATTCAAGTTCACATCTAAATTAAGCTGACCTTGCTGAACATGATAACCAATGGCCTTATCGAGGTAGCCACTAATAGCAATTAAATCGAACTGATCCAGCTGTAATTTCACCTCACTACTAAGGTCTTTTTCAAAGGCGGCATTACCCTCTAAGCGTAAATTGCTATATTCATCCGCTTTCGCCAATAGATGAAAGTCGACGATTTCATTTTGGTTATTAATATTACTAATACCGAGTTCTTGTATTTTTAACTCGAGATTAAAATTAGGATCAACATGTGGGTTTTTAATCTTAATATAGCTTAAGCTATCAACCTGTTGCTGAAGTTCAGCAACATAGACCTTTATCGGTGCCGTCGATTGATCTGCATTAGTTTTTGAGGTCTCGGGGTTATTGCCTGTAGGGCTAGCTTTCACATTTGCGAGATAACTATTTATCTCTTGCAGTTCTAATACCTGACCATCTTTATCTAAATTAATCTCTAACTTTAGTCCTTGCCATTCATTCAGTGCTACCTTAAACATGTTATTGTCTAGCGAGATTTCTTTAGCAGTATATTGCTTCAATGCAACAAAGTTATCATCAATAAATAGACCCTCTAATGTAAGCTTAGCTAATTTTTGCTTTAACATTGAAAGCTCTAGACCTGATAAGGTTAATCGTTCGAACCCTGATTGCTCCGCTAACGGTGTTTTTATCTTTACATTATTAATTTGGATATCACCCTCGAACTGAGGGTTTTTATAAGGAGAACTAATAAGGCCACTCATTTCAAACTCTAAGGGCTCATGCAGGTTAATTTTTTTATCGGGTACTGACAGCGCTAGCAAGCTCACATGACTACTCAGTATTAAACCAGCAGAGTCGGCAGCAGATGCAATTTCGATGTTCTTTAGCAATATAGATAAAGAGAGTTCACTATTGGTAAAGGATACTTCATGTTGAATAAATTCAATCTTATGGATATCAAACGTCCAGTCACTTGCTAGTTGCTGCTCTTGTTCTACAGGCTGCTTAGTAGACTGCTTTGATTGCGCCGACATTAATTTTTCTGTTGATAATCCAAGAAATTCAAAGTCACTTTTGTTTGCTGCTAGGCCAACTTTCAAAGCATCAAATTCAACCGCTTCAATGACGACCTTACGCTCAAATAAATCTAGTATACCCACATCAATACTAAAACTATGAAAAGACGAGGTATCCTCTCCATGGTAGAGCTCAACATCTTTCAACATTAAACGTCCAACCCAAGGGTTAAATCCCCAGTCCCCAACTTTTAATTCATATCCCTGTCCTTGTTCGGCGTACCATTGCTTCGCATAATGAATGGCTATTAACGGGATTAGACCTTGAATGATCAATACAATAGCCAATATAGGAAGCAAGAGTTTTATTACAAAAGAGGATGATTTTCTATTTATCAGCAAAACAAATATCCCTAAATGAATGGTGAGAGCAATCATAACATTGCGCCAATAGCCATACAAAAACAATATAAATTTAGGATTATTCAACCCAATTTAAATTTACTTGCTATCCTTTATTTATCTATATCAAATTCTACTAGGATACTGGAACTTTGAAGCCTGACCGCCTGCTATTACGAGCGAAAGCTTTTAATTACCTGTTCGATGCCATTGTGGTTACTGATACCCAAGGGATTATTACTGATTGGAATAAAGGGTCAGAACTTTTATATGGATATAGCGAAGAAGAGGCCATAGGGCAAGCCGTGAGTATTCTTCACGTACCCGATGATGTTGATCGTATCACTCGCGAAGTCTTAGCCGCGGTAGAGGAGTCTGGTAGTTGGACCGGAGAAATCCGTATGCTGCATAAAAATGGCTCTATTGGTTGGATTGAGTCTGCGTGTATTCCTATCTTAAATGATGCGGAAGAAATGATAGGTGCTTTAGGGATTAATCGAGATATTAGCGATCGTATTTATGAAACAGAACGCTTACGTCAAATGGCCCAATATGATTTTTTAACTCAGTTACCCAATCGTTTTTTATTACTCCATCGTATTGCTCATTTAATAAACCAATATGAACGTAATCAACACGCTTTCACTCTATTGTATGTTGATTTAGACCGCTTCAAATTGATCAATGATACTCATGGCCATAGTTTTGGTGATAATGTTCTCAAAGAAGTAGCCGATCGCATCTCGGACTGTATTCGAAAATCTGATATGGTCGCTCGAATTGGCGGAGATGAATTTGTTATCTTATTAGAAAATACCTTTAAAAATTTAGATATATCTCAAGTTATTAATAACATATCCACGGCCTTACACGAAACGATCAACATTGATCAAATAAGTATTAACATTAGCGGCAGCATTGGTTATGCAACTTATCCCATGAATGGCAATAATTCCGATGAACTTTTATCCCATGCCGATTTCAAAATGTATAAGAATAAACAAAGAAATCACCTCGTTTAAAATTCTAGTTTTAATAGATTGCTAAGTTATTTTAGCTGATAGTATCTTGTATCACGAAATTAAATATCATCTCGAGCCTATCCATGAAGCCGCTAAAACTGTGATCACCACCCGCTTCAATCCAACTAGGACAATACAGGTACTTGCTGCAAGCTTGGCGATAATCTAATGTTTCGTCTGCTGTTTGCAATAATAAAAATAGCGTCTTAGGCTGTATAATCTCTTCTATTTCCAGAGCTTTTAGTTGCTCTATATGTTTCATTTGCAAGATATAGGTTTTGCCATCATAAAAATGCTCATTCGGCCCTAAATAACGATCAAATAATTCATAGGGTTTAACTGCTGGATTTATTAATACCGCCTTTATGCCCATATCCTGTGCTAGATAGCTGGCATAATACCCCCCTAGCGAACTTCCCATAAGGAAAACCTGTTTTATGCCTTTTTGCTGCTGAAGTTTTTCTACAGCGGCACGCGCTTGTTGAATTGCAATACTTGGCTCAAAGTCTAAACAAGGCACAAGCAACTGCTGTGACATACCTTGAGCATCGAAATATTGCCGTAACTGTTGCGCTTTTTTAGATAGTGGGGAACTGAGAAAGCCATGTAAATAGACACAGCCGATATGACTTGGAAGAAGCATGGTATTTTTTCTAATAGCCTTTTACAGATAGATCAATTTCAAACTCAATGCCTTCAACTCGAGACATTTCAGTTTCTATTGTACCATCTGGATTGAGCTGTAAGCGCCGATAACCTGGTGCCTGCATGTCCACATCAAAATCTTCTGACTTTGGCGTAAATTGTACACAGGTCGAAGGGGTCGATAACATACGGATACCATCAACCATACGATCGCTATCTTGGTGAACATGACCCCATAAAATGCACTTAACATTTTTATGCTTACGCGCAATTGCCATTAATTTTTCACCATTCTTCACCCCTATCTTATCCATCCAGCCACTTTCCATAGGAATAGGGTGGTGGTGAAGGCTGATTAAGGTATTAAGGTCTGGACGCTCTATTAAGGCCTGCTCTAGCAGCGCTAGTTGATCATTGGCTAGATTACCAAAAACGGCCCCCTCGACTTGCGAGTTCAATAAAACTAGTTGCCAATGCTTACTGCGAATGACATTTTCTAAATGCTCTGTTCCCTGACAAACAGCTTTCATGTTCGCCATGTCGTCGTGGTTGCCAGCAAACCAAAAAGAAGGGGCGTCAAAGGGTAATAACGATTCGTGTAAGCGCTGATAAGAGACAACAGAGCCATCTTGGGATACATCACCAGATACCAAGAAAAAGTCGAAGGGGCCGTTTTCAGATTTTACACTGTTCAGCACACATTCAAGACTATTCAAGGTTTCTAGGCCCAGCAGGTGGCCATCCTCAGCCTCGATTAGATGAGTATCAGTTATCTGAATGAACCTAATCGGGCCTTCGTTATCTAGCGAATACAAAGGGAGCTCCATTTCCAATTTATGGGTAAATTTTATTTACTGCCTCTTACTATATAGACCATATTCTAACTTTGATTCGAATTAGATCACATTTTATTCTATTTGCGAATCCTTAACGCATGGGCGCAAAATCAAGAGGGACTTCTGCATGGCCATGTTTTAGGCAGTGTGTCAGCCATTCTGCTAAAAACTGATTCAACTGCGCCTTTTCATCCGGCATGCGCATTTGCGGGTTTGGGTATAGGTACTTACCGTGAATCCGCTTTTGATTTTGGTAGCTAGTCACTTCCGCCGAACGTGCATCATGATATAAGCGCACAACCATACTAGGAGGCTGAATCCAATCAGGGCAAAGACCTTGCTGTACCACTTCTATGGTTGAAGTATAAGGAAAGCTTTCAATCACCTTCAAAGTAATTCTAGCTTGCTGGCTAGGATTGTCGATAACTGAATCACCACTAATTAAGAAGGTTTTCTCATAGCCCAACTCGAATTCGGGCATTAATTTATGCAAGCGAATATAATTACCTTCACAAGCAGCAGCCATTTTTTTTAAATCGGGCACATAGCGGCGATTAAATGCCATACCTTCTTTCCTCAAACCATTATACCAATCTTTATATTAAACACATTCTCACCTTTACTTCATCAACATATCAATCGCCACCCTAGCGAAAAGCTTTAATAATGCCTAGAGCAAAGATGGATATGATTTAATAAGCTAACCAATCAGTCTTTCTGGGTATAACGCTTTATTTATCTTGAATTAACTGCTTTTGATTTATCTTCAACCATTGCAGCGCAATGATGGTAGCCGCATTATTAATTTCACCACTGGCAATGCCCTCATAGGCTTGGTCAAATGGAATCAGCCTCAGCAAGATATCTTCCTGCTCATGCTCTAAGCCATAAATCCCCCCTAGAGGGCTACTATCGACTAAGGCGCAATACAAGTGAATTTTCTCTGAACTGCCCCCAGGTGAAGACCAATAACTAGAAATCGGGATTAACTGATCTATGCCGCACCCTGCTTCCTCTTCGGCTTCACGACAGGCAACCGCCATGGGCTGCTCACCCTCTTCAACTATGCCTGCTACCACCTCTAACAGCCATGGGGACGTTTTCTCTTCTGCAAAAGCAGCGCCAATACGGAATTGCTCAGTTAATACCACAATATCTCTATTTGCATCGTATAATAGAACCGCAGCCGCCTGCCCGCGCTCAAACAGCTCACGCCGCACAATTCCCGATTCACCACCAGCAAACAACTTATGCTGAATGTCATATTGATCTATTTTAAAAAAACCATCATATAATCGCTCTTCCGCTATAATTTTATGATCATCTTGCTGAAACTTTACGGTTAATTTTGACTTAGTCATTCACTATATTACTCAATTGGAATATGATATTTGCAGAGATTAAAAATCTTGTAACGCAGTGTTGCTGATAATGGAACAATTAAGCCATGTATTAGCGTATGAATCTGTTAGAATTTCAATCAATCTATTTTTACAGGCCGCTTGAGACCTAGTTATGAAAAAAATTATTGCCCTCGCAACGGCACTTTCTTCTGCTTTAGTAGCAGGTCAGGTATCCGCCGCCGATTTGAATGAAATATATCAACTATCCCTAACCAATGATGCTGAGCTAGCGGCTGCTAAAGCTAAACGCGATTCAGGTAACTATCAAGTAGGGCTTGCCCGCGCTGCCTTACTCCCACAAGTAACCTTGGGTGCAAGTAAAGTTAACTCAGAAACTGATACAAATGCGGGCTCATCCGATGTTGATACGCTTTCTTATAACGCCACCATCAGCCAAACATTATTTAATCTGAATAGCTGGTATAACTACCAAGCGGCATCAGCTGGGGGGGATGCTTCTGATTTAGAATATGCCCTTAGCGAACAGCAATTAATATTGCGCAGTGCAGAAGCTTATTTCAACGTATTACGCGCGAAAGAAAATCTTGATACCGCACAAGCAGAAGAAAAATCTGTTAAACGTCAACTTGAACAAACCCAGCAACGCTTTGAAGTCGGTCTTATTGCGATTACTGAAGTGCATGAAGCCGAAGCGTCGTACGACTTATCTTATGCTAACTTAATCGGTCAAGAAGCGGCATTGGATATTAGTTATGAAGCCTTAGAACAAATTACCGGCCAGCGTTTTGAAAACCTCGCGCATTTGAAAGCCGATATTGCATTTTCAGCACCGAAAAAACCAGTGAGTGATTGGGTAGAAGCAGGCCTGAGTAAATACGCCGGTATTAAACTCGCACAAGAAGGTGTCAATGCAGCGGAATATACTCGTAAAGCAGGCTGGTCAAATTATGCGCCTCAGGTGAATGCTCAATGGAGCTATACCGATGGTGAACAAGTCATCGGCGGCAACGTAACCGACGCTACGACTACGACTTTAGCATTAACCGCAACCATCCCTTTATTCGCCGGTGGTAGTAATTACGCGAAAGCCAAACAAGCGGCGGCAGAATCTACCCAAGCCAGTGCTAACTTAGATTTACAGCAGCGCACAGTTAAAAACAACATTCGTAGCTTGTATCGTAAAGTACAAACCGATGTACTGACGGTGAGAGCGCGCAAGCGAGCAACGGTTTCTTCACAAAGTGCCCTAGAAGCAACGGAAACAGGCTATCAAGTTGGCACGCGAAACATTGTAGAAGTTCTTAATGCACAGCGTAACTTATATGGCGCACAGCGTGACTATGCTAACGCCCGCTATGATTACATTATTGATTTATTAAACCTAAAATTCTTTGCCGGCTCTCTCAGTGAAGCCGACATCCAAGTACTGAACGCCTGGTTAAAATAAAGAATTCAATTTAAGCCCAAAAAAAACCACCGCTAAGGTGGTTTTTTTTACTTTTAATTTTTACCATCACAAGCATTAACTTGTGGCTAATGTTTTCTCGCCTTTCGTTGGCAAAGAATACTTGGCTATTCGCTTTATCACCGTCCAATACTGCTGAGCAAACGACCCCGTATTATAAGGAATGTCATATTTAGCACATACCGCCTGCACTTTTTCGGACATCTCTAAATAATGAGGCGCGGGCACATCCGGAAATAAGTGGTGTTCAATTTGGCAACTTAAATGGCCAGTTAATATATGAAAATATCGATTACCTTTAAGGTTAGACGAGCCTAATATCTGGCGATAATACCATTCACCTCGGCTCTCATCTTCACATTCCTGCTGATCAAAAGTCTGTGATTCTTCGGTAAAGTGACCACAAAAAATAATACTTGATGTCCACCAGTTACGAATAAATTCAGCTAACATATTACCCCCGAGTACGGCAAAAAACATTGGCCATGAAATCAAAGCCGCCAACAGAGGGAAGAATAAATATTCTTTAAAAACCTGTTTTTTAATTTTAGAAAAAAATGATTGTTTTAACTCTTCTCGTGAAATTGGCAAATGAGATTCTTCTTTTTTCTTGCCAAAGAAAATGCGCTCACCCGCGACTTCGTGATAGGCAATACCAAACTGGAAGAAGCTGCTTAACAAGGTGTATGTAATAAACTGAAAACGATTTTTTGGACGCCAGCTCATGTCATCACTTAAACGCAATAAACCATAACCATAATCTCGATCTTTACCAATTATATTGGTATAGGTGTGGTGCTCATGGTTGTGGTAACGCTTCCATGATTCGCCATCACCCCAGATATCCCAGTCAAATTTACGAGAATTAATATGTGGATCATTCATCCAATCATATTGACCATGCATCACATTATGGCCAATTTCCATATTGTCGAGTATTTTTGAGAGTGCAAGTAAAGCCACCCCTGCAAGCCAAAACAGAGGATTAAAAAATCCCAGCACCAGTGCCAACCGCCCTGCTATGTCACTACTGCGTTGAATGCGAATTAGCTTACGAATATAGCGCGCATCTTTCTCACCCACCTTCTTCATGGCGTCTTCTCGAATGCTATTTAATTCATTAGCAAAGGCGCTTAAGGTTTCCGGATCTGGGCGATGATTGGCCAATTTTATAGTCATAATTATAGGTTCCTTGATAGATCGATTATTGCTTAAACCAATTAAAGATCGAGTACGACATCGCCTTGGGCGACAGAGATGCATAATTGAATTTCTTCACTACCACTATCAGAATATTCTTGAGTGCGGGTATTAAAGACGATGCCACTTTTCTTTTTACAAATACATTGATGACAGACTCCGATACGACACCCTGATACGGGGTTAATACCGGCGTTTTCAGCGTATTCTAATAAGGTTGCTGCCTCGGCCTTTGTGCTGATCACAGTTTTATCCGAACTTTGAAATTGAATAGCACCTTGCCCACTGTGTGCTATGTCGATCGGGGCGCTACCAAAAAATTCAAAATGAATGTTTTCTTTTACAACATCCAACTCAGTCAATAGCTGACGAGCCTGTTGGATCATGGGACTAGGGCCACAGATATAAGCGCTGCGGTGCTGAAAGTCTGGGCAAAAATTTTGTAAGTGTTGCTGACAGATAAACCCCTCTTGCTCGCTATTCACAAAGGTAATCTTTAACCCCTCAACCTCTGCCTCTAGCTGCTGCAACTCTTGTTGGAATAAGACATGCTGATCATCACGGGAATAATAGAGCAGCTGTATATCCAATGAAGATGGTGAACTTTTGATTTGCTGTAACATGGAACGAAAAGGGGTAATGCCGCTGCCACCGGCAATAAAAAGTAACTTTTCTGCCTGCGGACTGATGCTGCCTTTATGGTTAGTGGTATGGGTGAGTCTATTAGGCAAAACAAACTGCCCTTGCGCCGCGGAGATATTAACTAGGCTACCTACCTTAAGCTGCTGGCGAATCCAAGGGGTTATACGGCCTTCTTGCTGAATACGAATAGTGAGTTCAAGCAAGCCAGTTTCGTCATAATAACGAGGGGCTGATGAAATACTGAAACAGCGCTGAGTACGACGGCCATCTTTCTCAACCATTAGCTCTATAAACTGGCCTGCTTGAAAGCTCGGCCACTGTCGATCTAATAAGCCAATTTGCGGTGCTAATACTAAGGTATAGGTAGCGGCCAACTCATCAGCTATTTCATCACGAATAGCAACGACCTCGGCACGATAGGCATCTGTGCTCCATTGCGGCACAAGAAACTGGATCAAAGGCTGAAAATACGCCGAAAATGTATTGTGTTGGGTTAAAGCTTGGCTAAACCAGCGCCAGCCTTGCTGCGTTAAAAGGTTCATCTAGGCATCCTTATAAATTCAGCATACAGTTGTACGCTTAAAATATAGAGGTGTCTACTTTTTAGCCAAACAAGAGTGAGTTTCCAATAACGACATAATACCGTCTATGGGTTCTCAGCGGTGCCCTTGGCAACGAGCTGCTGGGCAATAATTTTACCAATGCGCGTTACTGCGCCTTGATTATCGGCGACGACTTGCTTGCCAAGCGCGCCCATTTCCGCCCGCATTTGTGGACGCTCTAATAACTGTCTAAGACAGATGGTTAGCTGTTCTTTCGAAGTCTGTTGCATCGCCCCATGATCGATAAGCTGCTGGGCAATCGCAGCAAAATTATAATCACTTGGGCCCATAACAACCGCCTTCGCTAGGGCACAGGCTTCTAAAGGGTTATGCCCACCATGTTCGATAAAGCTACCACCAATAATGGCAATATCCGCTGTCGCGAGCAGTAATAACATTTCCCCCATAGTATCGGCCAAATATACTTGGGTCATGGGGTTGGCTTGTAGGTTGCCTTTCTCAAAGGCCTCACTACGGCGGACTAGATGCAGTTCACTATCTAAGACCTTAGCGGCGACTTCATCAAAGCGCTCTGGGTGGCGCGGCACAAGCACTAATAACAGATCTGGGAAATCCGCTAATAGCTGCTGATAACTCTCAAGGATTAAATCGTCCTCTCCTTCATGGCTACTCGCTAATACCAGTACTGGCCGCTCTGGGCCCCATAAGTTTTTTAAGCCTTGACCCTCCACTAAGGCTTGTTCAGGTACACTAATATCAAATTTAATACTGCCTGTGACTTCAACCTTATGTGCGGCAACCCCTAGATCAATGAAGCGCTGAGCATCGTTATTATGCTGTGCCGCAATCACATCTAACCCTTGCAGCATAGGCTGAGTCAGGTTAGCGAACTTAGCATAACCTCGGGCCGACTTGTCCGATAAACGAGCGTTCGCTAAAATCACGGGGACTTGCTGAGCATTACAGCTGCTGATGATATTTGGCCAGAGTTCGGTTTCCATAATGATGCATAGGCTAGGTTGTATTTTTTTGATAAAGCGCTGCATCAAATAAGGTAGATCATAAGGCAGATACAAGTGCACAACCTGGCCGCTAGCAATGTCATCACGATATAGGCGTTTTACTTGATCAGAGCCTGTCGGCGTTGTGGTTGTAATTGTGATAGTTAAGTTTGGATACGCCGCTTGCAAGCTACGTACTAACGGCTCAGCCGCTAGCGTTTCCCCGACCGAAACCGAATGGATTAATAGACCTTTGCTCTTGCCGGTAAAAGTGAAGCACGCAAAACGCTCCGCCCAGCGCTGGCGATAGCCAGGGTTGGCCCCACCGCGCAGCCACATGCGTAGCAGAATAAAAGGAATGGCTAGGGTAAAAACCAAGTTATATACAAAACGCGCCACTCGTGACTCCGTATTCGCTGAGAAATTATGAGGAATAGCGCATATTAACAAAACCCCCGCCAAGCTTATATAGTCAGTCTGCTAGTTCCTACAGCCTAGTTTTGGTAGACTGAGCCTTCTTTAATTTATGTGGCGGATAGAGATGGATTTACAAGTTCCAAACTTCCATCAAGCACAGGTATTAGTATTCGGCGATGTCATGCTGGATCGTTATTGGCAGGGGCCTACATCGCGCATATCCCCTGAAGCGCCAGTACCCGTGGTGAAAGTACAAGATATTGAAAACCGTGCCGGCGGGGCGGGTAACGTAGCCTTGAATATTGCAACCCTCGGCGCTAAAGCTCGTCTTTACGGTATTACCGGTGACGACGAAAACGCCAACGACCTTGAATATATGCTGAATAGCAAGGGTGTTAGCTGTGAGTTTCTACGTCACGATAGTAGCCCTACCATTACTAAACTGCGTATTTTAAGCCGTAATCAACAGCTGATTCGTCTCGATTTTGAAGAAGCATTTCACGATGTTGATCTGACCTCTGTTTATGATCAGTTTGATCAACAGGTCGCTCATGCTGGTGCGGTCATTTTGTCCGACTATAGCAAAGGCGCGTTAACCGACCCACAGCGCTTGATTCAAGCAGCGAGAAAGTCTGGCACCCCTGTTTTAGTCGACCCTAAAGGCACAGATTTTAGCCCTTATCGTGGGGCGACCTTAATCACTCCTAATTTGGCGGAGTTTGAAGCGGTCGTCGGTTTCTGCAAAGATGAAGAGACCTTGATTGCAAAAGGGAAAGCGCTTTTAGAACAGCACGATTTAACCGCGTTATTGGTGACCCGCAGCGAAAAAGGCATGACCTTAATTCAACGGGATGTTGCCCCCTTAACACTGCCGACTCGCGCCCGTGAAGTGTACGACGTGACCGGTGCAGGTGATACCGTCATTTCTGTATTAGCGAGCGCCTTAGCGGCGGGTGAATCCTTAGAGCATGCGACGGCCTTTGCTAACATTGCCGCTGGCATTGTGGTTGGCAAGCTCGGTACCGCAACCGTAACCAGTGATGAATTACGCAGCGAAATTCGTAGCGAACAACACGGTGGTGCTGCGGTATTCGATGAAGCTGAACTGATGCAGCTCGTACGCGAATGCAAAGAACGTGGTGAAAGCTTAGTCATGACCAATGGTTGTTTCGACATTATTCACCCAGGCCATGTGCAATATTTAAAAGAAGCGAAAACCTTAGGGGATCGCTTATTAGTCGCGGTCAACTCGGATGAATCGGTTTCGCGCTTAAAAGGGCCAGCGCGCCCAATCAATCCCCTTGATCATCGCATGGCGGTATTAGCTGGGCTAGAAAGTGTTGATTGGGTTGTGCCCTTTACAGAAGACACCCCTGAGCGCTTAATTACTAAAGTACTACCGAGTATTTTGGTCAAAGGTGGTGATTATACCATCGAACAAATTGCCGGTGGCGAAGCGGTTATGGACGCTGGTGGTGAAGTGATTATTTTAAGTTTTAAAGATAATTGTTCTACCAGTGCAATTGTTAAACGTATTCAGGCTGAGAAAGCGTAACCGAATATATAAGTTAGCTTTGATAGAAATTTTGGATGAGTAAATTATGATTATTGTAACTGGCGGCGCTGGTTTTATTGGCAGCAACATTGTTAAGACGTTAAACGAACAAGGTCGCAAGGATATTATCGTAGTTGATGATTTAACCGACGGTAAAAAGTTTTATAACCTAAGCGATTGCGACATTGCCGATTATCTGGATAAAGATGATTTTCTACAATTGGTTAAACTCGACGATCCAATTTTAAATAACGTTGAAGCGATTTTTCATGAAGGGGCTTGCTCTTCCACCACAGAGTGGGATGGTAAGTTTATGATGGAAAATAACTATGAATACTCTAAGACTTTATTACACGCTTGTATCATTCGTGAAATTCCATTTTTATACGCTTCTAGTGCCTCAGTCTATGGTAGTGGTACTGTATTTAAAGAATTGCGTGAACACGAGCAGCCATTAAATGTTTATGGTTATTCTAAGTGGCAGTTCGATCAATACGTACGAGCGATTCAGCATACGTTTAAATCTCAAGTCGTAGGTTTCCGTTACTTCAACGTCTATGGTCCTCGTGAGCAGCATAAAGGCAGCATGTCTTCGGTAGCCTTCCACTTTAATAACCAAGTAAAAGAAAACGGTGTAGCTAAGTTATTTGGTGGCTCCGGTGGTTATGGTGATGGTGAGCAACGCCGTGACTTTGTTTATGTCGGGGATGTGGTAAAAGTGAACTTGTGGTTCTTAGACAATCCCGATAAATCGGGTATTTTTAATCTAGGAACTGGCCGCTGCCAGAGCTTTAACGATGTAGCGAATGCTGTAATCGATTGGCATGATGAAAAAGGCACTCACGTCACCAGAGCCAAAAAAGAATACATGCCTTTCCCTGAACATTTAAAAGGGGCGTACCAGAGTTTTACTGAGGCGGATATCTCTAAGCTTCGTGATATGGGTTACGACCAACCTTTTGCCACGGTAGAAGAAGGCACTCGTGCTTATCTAGATCAGCTCAATCAATAATATCGACTTCATTTCCACTGTATTTGGGAATATGGATCGTCATTGTTTTTCTAAAAAATCCCTAAGTATTTTGCCCTTAGGGATTTTTCTTTTCAGCCTTAAAATCTGGCGTTTAAGCCAAAACTAAAGCTCATTTCCCGATCAGGTTTTGCACCATTCGCATCACCTTTCACCACACTTTCGCTTAACGGATACATAACATTAAAAGTGGCATCCATATCTTCACATAAGCGATAAAATGCATGAGGGATAAGATCAATGGTCTGTAAGCCATCCGCTTCAAAGCCCCCAGTGAACTCCGACGTACTGGTGTGAGCTACCGCGAGATCTGCCCCCACCCAAAAATCGGGTCTTACTCGAAACTCAGCACCTGTCACTAGCGTGATAACATTGCCATAATCAACATCAAAGCCATTTGGTTCACCTTCACCTCGAATTAGATAACCGGCACGAGCATTATAACCAAGGTGGTCTATTCGATTACGCACCCCAAAAGAAAAGCCGAAATCTGTTGAGCCAGACCCTAAACCGTCATCCTCATCACCGGTAGGCAACTTCAGGTCCGCGGTGGCTGAATAAATAGACGTACCATGTTTTAAATAGTATTGCGCGCCGATGCGTGAATCACCAATACCCCCTTTATCCCCTAAAGGGCCCTCTAGATTGACATACTGTAGGTCGGCGCTGAGGTTAAGGTATTCACCTCCACCCAATAGACTGACTGGATAGCCATAACTTGCGGGAATGACATAAGCATCTGCATTATCAGAGCTCACAATTTCAAAACCAATTGTTCGCTTAGAGGATGTGGGGATGCCATATTCGCTGAGTTCTCCATCATACCTTTGTGAGGTTAAAAGCTGTTCCCGAACGATGGGGTCATAAGCAACCGACTCCACTTGTAAACCGACTGCCGCAAATGCCTGCGGTGAGCTAATCATTAAGATGATTACGCTCATTTTGGCAGTAGTAGAATTTTTCATACAACCTCCTAGCCAATACTATAATGCTGAGTTTTATGCCTGATATTAATTGGGTTTAGGCTAGAAAGTATGATTTTACAAGCGGATTAAGCGGGATGACTTAATTGGGATATACGTAAATACGTTTCTTGTAGTACTTGCACATCAATCGCGGCACGGTGAGCCTTTAAGCCTAGCTCTTGCAATACCGCTTCTTTGACGGGATGCCAGTGTTCTACCTGCTCTGGTTTCAGCAATTTATTGATGGTTTCAATCCGGAAGCGTTGCACGATACCGGCACTGTCATATAACCGCCCAATCCAAGAACTATCAAAGCTCCAAGCATCAGAATAAAGGGTTTGCCCACGCAATAACTCGTTCAGTCTCAGTGCGATGTCTTCAATACTCATACCTTCTGCCTGCAGCTGCTCGCGACTAATGCCGTGAATCTGCTCAGCTTCTTCACTCCAGTGCGTCCAATCAGCTTCTGGCTTAATTAAAAACGAGTGAATATCCCGGTTCTCGAGCGCGAATCCGACTTCAATGGGGTAACTGCCGCGGCCAAACCCCGAAGCTTCTAAATCTATTATCGGTGGCGCTATTGTAACGTCTGTTGCCATTGTTATAGTCTGCGTCTTGTATTTTCTGGTGCTTAAATTCTCTGGTGCCTAGCTTAGCGGTTATTCCACCTAGTAACTATGACTGAGTCGTATTTTTTCATAACCCATGCTGTATTTTTTCATTCATTACGACATAGGTGCCACTCGCATCACTTCTTTTATCGTGGTTAGACCCGCCGCCACTTTTTGCGCCCCACTCAAGCGTAAGCTGTGCATACCTTCTTTCATCGCTTGCTGTCTAATCCTTAAGTGATCGGTATTATCATTAATTAAGTTGCCAATCTCATGACTAACAGGCAGTACTTCATAAATCCCCATACGGCCCACATAGCCGGTATCACGGCATTCTAAGCAGCCTTTAGGGTGAAAGATCTTTGCCGGTTTAGTCACTGTCCAGGGGGCCACAAGTTCTTTCCATGTAGCCTCATCGATATCACCTTCTTCTTTACAGTGTGGGCAAAGAATCCGTACCAAGCGCTGCGCCATGACACCAAGGGTCGTAGAGCGAATCAAATAAGGGGGTAAACCTAGCTCTAATAACCGTGTAATCGCCGTAGGGGCATCGTTGGTATGCAAGGTCGATAAGACTAAGTGGCCAGTTAAGGCCGATTGTACCGCCATTTCAGCAGTTTCTAAGTCGCGAATTTCACCGACCATAATAATATCCGGGTCTTGGCGCAATAACGCCCGTACCCCAGTCGCAAAATCGAGGTCGATACCATGATTTACCTGCATCTGGTTAAACGCGGGCTCGATCATTTCGATAGGATCTTCGATGGTTGAAACATTCACTTCAACCGTGGCAAGTTCTTTTAAGGTTGAATACAAGGTCGTGGTTTTACCCGACCCTGTTGGCCCTGTGACAAATATGATGCCATTATTTTGCGACGTCATAGTTTGCCAGCGGCGATAATCTTCTTTACTAAAACCCAGTTCGGCAAAGTTACGCACCAGCACACTAGGATCAAATACACGCATGACCAACTTTTCACCAAACGCGGTTGGTAACGTCGATAAGCGTAATTCAATTTCTTCCCCTGCGGGGGTTTTCGTTTTTAAACGAGAATCTTGTGGCTTACGTTTCTCGGCGATATTCATGCGGCCAAGGGTTTTGATCCGGGCAATCACAGCTTGGGTGACTTGCGCCGGTAATTCATAAACTAGATGTAAGACCCCATCGATACGAAAACGTACCTTGCCTAATTCGCGCCTAGGCTCAATATGAATATCACTGGCTCTTTGCTCAAACGCGTACTGCAATAACCAATCCACAACGTTAACAATATGTTCGTCGTTGGCATCTGGGGCTGTGGCCTTGCCGAGCTCCAGCATGGATTCTAGGTTTTGAATGCCACTGATGCCATCGTGTTGTGACGAGGCACGGTTAATCGAATTCGCTAGCTGATAAAACTCGACTCGGTGGCGCTCTATCTCACTAGGCATAGCTAAAACACGCACCACATTGCGTCGTGATACATGCGCTAAATCTTGTACCCAAGACGTAATCAAAGGCTCACTGCAGGCAACAATTAAATCTTCTTTGGTCACTTCAAGGGCGAGAATTTTATGGCGATCTGAAAAAGCGTACGACATAGCCGAGGTAATCGCAGCGACATCCACTTCCAACGGATCGATACGAGAATAATCTAAGCCATGATTTTGAGCCGCCCATTGGCAAATAATCTCTTCACTGAGTTTCTTGCCGGTTTTATGGTTGCTTAGTTTCTGCTTACCGATAAAGGCATAAGGGTGCATTTTTAATTCAGACTGACTGCGGCGAGCAAATTGCGCTAGCTGATAGTTCTCATCGTCTAATAAACCCGCTTTTTTTAAGTCATCGAGCAAAATACTTAATACCACAGGGCGATCTGCAACAGGGGTCATGCTTTATATCCTTTTAATAATTGCTCAACATGAACACTCATTAACTGTTTTTCTTCTATCGTCATTGCCCGCTTTTCACTGTCATTAGCGAGGCCGAATAACCAGTGCCCACAGGCAATACTTAGCTGCCCCCAAATTAACCCGAGTTCAAGGGGAGCCTGAGCCGCTTGCTCTAGCTTTCGCTGCAACAATTGTGCCTCTGGACGACACGCGATATGAGTAAAAAGGCCGAGTAAATTGCCCAATAATTCCAACTGCCAACGGGCATGAGCACCCTGTTCTTGCTGGCCATCCCAAAGACTGTATTCGATACGGCGTTGAATACTGGCTAATTGATAACCAAAAAAGGTTTTGAAACAGCTCATCACATCGCGCTGAGCATCAAGGCTTGGCACCTTGCCAGCCCAGTCTTTTTTAATCTGCTTATATTCGCCGGATAAGGCTAATAAACCATAACCACGCTCGGCCTTACTAATATCACTCATCAATACCGGGCATTGATCGGCGATGTGTTGCGCCAACTGAAATAACACCTCAGCCTCACCGCGCTTCAATTCTAACTCCAGTTCCAGTAACTCAATACTGTGTTCATTCGTAGCAACCTGGCCTTGATCAAGTACCAACTCAATCAGAGTTTCATCTTGCTCATAGAGCCAAACTTGGCGCTGAAAATCGGTAGTAAATAACGGCGCGATGGCGGTTAAGTCTAATGTTGGGGATAACTGCTTTTTCGCTTCACTGGCGAGGATCAAATTTGGCTCAAGCTCAACTTGAGTTAAAGGCCAATCCCATTCCATGCGCTGATGCAAACCCGTTGCACTGCTACCGCGGGTTTTTAAGGTTTGAATAATGCGCTCATCGGTGATTTCACCACGGGCATCTATGATACCTTGCTGGCGAATACGTAACGCAGCGCCCCCTTGGCTCAGACTCATATCTGGGGTATCAAAATAACGGTTGAGCAACTTAAGCGTCGGCTCAGAGATAAATTGACTAGCCGCTAGCACTTTCTCTAATAAAGGTAGCTCACGGTGATTTAACCGTAGCTTTAATTCGATTTCATGATTCATCATTGGATAATAAGACGGATTCGCAATAGTTACCACACAGCGAATAGGATATAGGCAAATTGTCGGCGTATTCTGCTACCTAGTGAGTAGAATACGTTATGCTTAAATAACGTTAGATCTAGCATATTGTTCATGGAATTGAATTGAGGTATTAACCATGTCGCAACTGATGACACGCTTCCAGCAACTGATCGCCGCCCCGAGTATCAGCTCGGCGCTGCCGGAATACGATAGCAGCAATAAAGCCGTAATCGACTTATTAGCTCAATGGTTAACCCCACTCGGTTTTGCGTGTGAAATCATGCCGGTAGCAAAAGAGCGTATTGGCGAAGCGGATAAATACAATTTAATCGCAACCCTAGGCAGTGGCCCTGGAGGGTTAGTCTTGAGTGGGCATACCGATACCGTACCCTGCAACCCAGAAGTTTGGAGCAGCGACCCTTTTACCTTAACCGAGCGCGACGGCAAACTCTTTGGTTTAGGTACCTGCGATATGAAGGGCTTTTTTGCCCTCGCCATAGAAGCGATAGAAAATATACTGCAGCAATTAGGCAACCCTAAACAGCTTAACTTACAGCAGCCGTTAATTATTCTAGCAACCGCCGATGAAGAAAGCTCTATGAGTGGCGCTAGAGCTTTAGTTGAACAAGGCAAACCCAAAGGACGCTATGCCATTATTGGGGAACCGACAGGGCTAAAACCGATTCGTATGCATAAAGGCATTATGATGGAGACCATTCGCTTAACTGGTAATGCGGGCCACTCGTCCAACCCCAATTTAGGCATCAATGCGATTGATGCTATGCACGATGTAATGACGGAGTTAAAAGCTTATCGCTTGCAATTGGCCGAAGATAATCATAATCAAGATTTTGAAATTGAAGTACCTACCTTGAATTTCGGCTGTTTGCACGGTGGTGATAACCCCAACCGTATTTGCGGAAGCTGTGAACTCGCCTTTGATTTACGTGCCCTACCCGGTATGAGTAATGAACAGTTACGCCATGAAATGAGCGAGCGGATTAAGCCGATTGCCGCCCGGCATAATGTGAAGTTTGAACTCGAGTCATTATTTCCTGGGGTGCCCTCATTCGCTACCGATAAAAGCGCGGGATTAATTCAACTTGCGGAAAAACTCACTAACCATCAGGCCCATGCCGTCGCTTTTGCCACCGAAGCCCCTTTTATGCAGCAATTAGGCATGGAAACTGTGGTATTAGGACCAGGATCTATCGATCAAGCTCATCAGCTGGACGAGTTTATTGCCTTGGATCAAATTAAACCGACGGTAGAATTAATATCTCAGTTTATCCATGCCTATTGCTTGAAAAGCGATGAAAATGCAGTTTAAAAGCGATTATTTGTTGCTAATCATTAATCTACAACTTAATGCCAAAGTGAGTTTGTGATATGTTGCAGTTACTATTAAAGCCGTATTGTTATTCTCTGCCTGTATGAGCACTAACTTTATGAGCGATATGCATGCTAACTCTAATCCCGAGCCAACTCTAATCCCGAGCCAAATAGATACTCACAATGGATAATAGCCAGTACGTAAAATGGTTTCGACACTCCTCTCCTTACATCAATGCCCACAGAGGGAAAACCTTTGTCTTGATGTTAGAAGGTGATGCGATAGCCGATGATAACTTTGCCCACATAGTACAAGACATTGCTTTGCTCAATAGTCTTGGCGTGCGCTTAGTTATTGTCCATGGCGCACGTCCACAAATCGATCGCGCGTTAAACGTACTGAATATAAAAAGCCAGTTTCACGGTGATTTACGCATAACCGATCAAGCCGCACTGGATGCGGTGCGCGCCGCAATTGGGATTGTGAAATCAGACATTGAAGCAAGGCTATCCATCGGCTTACCGAATACCCCCATGCACGGTGCTCGTATCCGTGTAGTCAGTGGCAATTTTGTCACCGCAAAACCGAAAGGGGTGATCGACGGTATCGATTTCCAACATACCGGTGAAGTCCGCCGTATCGATAGACGAGCGATTAACCAGCAGCTTGATCAAGGCAATATCGTATTATTATCCAGCTGTGGTTATTCCCCTAGTGGTGAAATGTTTAACTTAGCGGCGGAAGATGTCGCTACTCAAACCGCGATTTCATTAGCCGCCGAAAAGTTAATTTTAATGGGAGAAGATGAAGGCTTACCGGCCTTGGCTCTGACCCCAGGAAAAAAAGCAACGAGCGCTGATAGCCCGATTATTTCGCAAATCACCAGCGATGAACTCGCCAAGTTAATCCCTAATTTATCCGGTGAACATAAGATGCACGCCTCTGCATCCTTAACCGCTGTGGCAGCGGGCATTAATCGCGCACACTTATTAAGCCACAAGATTGATGGCGCATTATTACAAGAACTGTTCACCCATGAAGGTGCTGGCACCTTAATTACCGCCGATGATTATGAACAGTTACGCCAAGCCAATATTGAAGATGTGGGTGGAATTTTAGAATTATTAACCCCACTAGAAGAGCAAGGCATTTTAGTACGCCGTTCACGAGAAGTTCTCGAAACTGAAATAAGTCGTTTTAAAGTGATTGAGCGCGACGGCATGATCATCGCTTGCGCCGCACTGTACCCTTATTCTACCGAACTCGCCGAGCTTGCTTGTGTCGCTGTGAGTAGCGAATATCGCTCTGGTCAGCGTGGCGATCGTCTATTAAATGCGATCAGTGAACAAGCCAAATTAGAAAAAATGAATAGGCTATTTGTATTAACAACGCGCACTGCGCATTGGTTTATAGAAAGAGGGTTCAGTGAAGCTGATATATCCGCCTTACCGAAAGAGCGGCAGTCACTGTACAACTTTCAACGCAATTCAAAGATTTTTATAAAAGAGTTAAATCAGTAGGAATGATTATGTTAAGCGAAAAAATGGTTGCGCAGTTAAACGACCAGATTAATTTAGAATTTTACTCCTCTAACCTGTATCTACAAATGAGTGCTTGGTGTGAGTATAAAGGTTTTGAAGGCGCCGCCGCATTCTTAAAGGTGCACGCCGATGAAGAAATGCAGCATATGCAGCGTTTATTCACCTATGTGAATGAAACCGGCAACCTAGCGCGCTTAGGCACGATTGAAGCTCCACCTACTGAGTTTCATTCGCTGACCAGTGTATTTATGGAAACCCATAAGCACGAATGCACTATTACTAGAGCGATTAATGAATTAGCCCATACCGCCTTCAGCGAGCACGACTATTCGACCTTCAACTTTTTACAGTGGTATGTCGCTGAGCAGCACGAAGAAGAAAAGTTATTCAAAAGCATTTTGGATAAAATTGAGATCATTGGTGAAGATGGTCGTGGCTTGTACTTTATCGATAAAGAACTGCAAGCAATGTCTAATGGCACCGAACCTAGCATAGTTGAAAACGCGGGCGCTTAAGCTCAGCAAACTATCATTTAAAGTTCTATTTCATTAAAAGGCTGATAACTATTTATCAGCCTTTTTTATGCCTGCAGCCATGACCTTATTAGCCAACGCTCAATGGCCGAACGAGCCCTTAATATGCTTGCAAGATACCTACTAGACGAAGAAAATGAGTATTTATAAGTACTGAATGAACGAGAAATATATGAAGTCAATCTGCGTATTCTTAGGCGCGAATACCGGCTCTAACCCTATTTATGCAACAGCGATTCAGCAATTAGGTCATGAACTCGCTCGCCGTAAAATCCGCTGTGTTTATGGTGGCTCGAATACGGGGTTAATGAAGCTGCTCGCGGATAGCGTCTTAGACGCCGGTGGTGAAGTGATTGGGGTAACCGTAAAAGCCCTTCACGCTAAAGAGATTTTTCATAATGGCTTAACCCAGCTGCACATTACTGAGAATATGCATGAGCGTAAATCCATGATGGCTGAACTCGCCGAAGGTTTCATTACCTTTCCCGGTGGCATAGGTACCTTGGAAGAATTTTTTGAAGTATATACTTGGAAGAAATTAGGCTTTCATAATAAGCCTTGTGGGTTATTGAATGTGAATAACTACTTTTCTCCCATGCTGCAAATGTTCGCTAATGCCACAGATGAAGGTTTTTTATTAGCACAAGATAGGGACTTAATCGTGCAAAGCCAAGATGTGATTGAGCTATTAGATATGCTGCTCGAACAAGATAACGCTTAGCTACTCATATACGAGTAGCTATTAATACCCCCAAGCCTAGGGTTAGGGCTAGGGTTAGTCGACTAAAAAGTGCTCGCGGTAATACTTCATTTCCGCAATCGACT
>CAXIBC010000038.1:0-25502 GCA_964022115.1 uncultured Oleispira sp.
TCGGAAAGCTATGTACGTATACGACGATTTCGACCAACGCATCATTAATGAGCGCGTTGCGCAGTTCCAAGACCAAATGGACCGCTATTTAGACGGTAAAATCCCAGAAGAGGAATTTTTACCTTTACGCCTGCAAAACGGTATTTATGTTCAGCGTTATGCGCCTATGCTGCGTATCGCTGTGCCTTACGGCATGCTTAATAGCAAGCAATTACGTACGTTGGCCGAAGTTGCTCGTGATTACGATCGCGGATATGCCCACGTAAGTACCCGTCAAAACTTCCAATTTAACTGGCCAAAGCTAGAAGAATGCCCAGAAATTCTTGCTAAACTAGCCAAAGTTCAGATGCATGCTGTGCAAACCAGTGGTAACTGTATTCGTAATACCACCACGGATGAATATGCCGGCGTGATTGCAGAAGAGCTGGTTGACCCACGCCCTTATTGTGAAATCATTCGCCAGTGGTCTACTTTCCACCCAGAATTTGCTTTCTTGCCACGTAAGTTCAAGATTGCGGTTAACGCCGTAGAAGGCGCTGACCGTGCTGCGACTCGCATGCATGACGTTGCCCTGCAGATTGTTCGTAATGAGCAAGGTGAGTTAGGCTATCGCGTTTACGCTGGTGGTGGTTTAGGTCGTACCCCTATCCTTTCTTCTGTAGTACGTGAATTCTTACCCGAAGAAGATTTATTAACCTACCTTGATGCGATTGTGCGCGTATACAACCAGTTTGGTCGTCGCGATAACAAGTACAAGGCGCGTATTAAGATTTTAGTAAAAGCCTTAGGTGTTGAGCGTTTCAGCGAATTGGTTGAAGCGGAATGGGAACATCTTAAAGACGGTGATGGCAAATTACCAAAAGAAGAACTTGAGCGAGTTAAATCTCACTTCACTGAACCAGACTATGTGGCGCTGGCAGCAAACCCAACCAGCTATACCGACGCATTAGCATCTGATACAGCTTTTGCACGCTGGGTTGAACGTAACGTTCGCGCTCACAAAAAGCCAGGCTATTCAGTCGTGACCTTCGCACTTAAACAAAAAGGCACCGCGCCGGGTGATGTGACTGATAATCAGTTATTTGCCATTGCCGACCTAGCTGACAAGTACAGCTTTGGTGAAGCACGCTCTACGCACCAGCAAAACTTAGTTTTGGCGGATGTTGAGCAAGCTAAATTGTACGACCTTTGGAAAGAAGCAAAAGCTTTAGGTTTAGCGACGCCAACACTGGGTTTATTGACCGACATGATTTGCTGCCCTGGTGGCGACTTCTGCGCCTTGGCAAATGCGAAATCATTACCAATCGCAGAAGCCCTGCAGAATGCCTTTGATGATTTAGATTATCTGCATGATTTGGGTGAAATTGACCTCAACATCTCTGGCTGCATGAACGCTTGTGGTCACCACCACATTGGCAATATCGGCATCTTGGGTGTTGATAAGAAAGGCGAAGAGTTTTACCAAGTATCACTTGGTGGTGCTTCCGGTGAAGACGCCTCTGTGGGTAAAATTTTAGGCCCCTCTTTTGCCCGTGATCGCATGACCGATATTATTCGCATTATTTTAGATGTGTATGTCTCTGAGCGTATCGAAGGTGAGAGCTTTATTGAGACATTCCGTCGTATTGGCATGGCTCCTTTTAAAGCGGCAGCTTACCCTGAACCGGTTAAAGCAACCGCGACTAAGGCATAAACTAAGGATCTCTCATGACTCAGATTATTTTAGACAAACAAATCGCCAATGATGATTGGACCTTAGTAGCTGACGATGCTGCCTTGTCCGACAATAAGCAAGTGATTAACTTTAGCCGTTGGGCCGCTGCCCAAGGTGCTGACAAAGATGCCCTTATCGCCAAGCGTGATGCGGGTACCTTAGGCATTCAGTTAAACGCGGGTGATACTGCTGACTTGTTAGCGGCCGATTGCCAAGGCTTTGCCTTGATCAATGTTGAATTCCCTAAGTTTGCGGATGGCCGTGGTTATTCAGCCGCGCGTTTATTACGTGAACGCTATGGTTTCACGGGCCAGCTGCGCGCTGTTGGTGATGTATTATTCGATCAGTTGTTTTTCATGATGCGCTGCGGCTTCAATGCCATGGCTATGCGCGAAGACCAAGATCTTGAATTAGCCGTAAAAGGCTTCGAGACGTTCTCTGCCCCTTATCAAGGCGACGTGAACGATACTCGTCCTCTGTTCCGCCGTCGTGGTTAAGCTTGGGTTAAGTTAATACCAGCGACAATCAGAACACAGAACACAAAAAAGGCCATTCACTTGGCCTTTTTTGTGTTCGTCATTTATGCTTAGCCTATAGCATGGACTTGCCGTCTCATCGATTTAGAATTATTGATTTTAATTGTGACAACCTCTAGGAGCGCACATGGTCGCGCACGATCTAATTTTTTCTTTTTTCTTAATCTTCACAGGCGCGCTTGTGCTGGCCACAATTGCACTTTACACAAAACAACCCGTCATCATTGCTTACATAGCCTTAGGGGCGATTGTAGGCCCTTTTGGTCTATCTTTGATCGAAGCGCCCGAGCTATTAGGAGAGATGTCACACATCGGCATCATTTTCTTATTATTTTTACTCGGCTTAGATATGCAACCTTCTAACCTTGTCTCGGTATTAAAAAAAGCAACCTTAGTCGCCTTGATCAGCTGCGCTTTATTTTTTGCTATTGGCTTTGGCATTGCCCTCGCATTCGACCACTCCACCATGGACAGCTTAATCATTGGCTTCGCTATGATGTTTTCCAGTACTATCATAGGCCTAAAACTACTGCCAACAACGGTTTTACACCATAAACACGTAGGTGAATTGATGGTTGGCTTATTGCTGCTACAGGATCTAGTCGCCATATTAACCCTCATACTTTTAGGCAACCTTGGCTCATCCGCATCCCCAGACATCATAGCCCCACCGATATGGCAGCCATTTGTCGCCTTACCTATATTGGTTTTCGGCAGCTACCTACTCGTAAAAGGATTGCTTTTACCCCTTATTAAAAAGTTTGACCGTTTTCAAGAATATCTATTTATTTTAGCGATTGGTTGGTGCCTAGCTATGGCTGAGGGCGCTCAGGCCGTAGGCCTAACTCGTGAGATAGGTGCTTTCATTGCGGGCGTCACATTAGCCACTAGCCCTATCGCACAATACATAGCGATCAGCTTAAAACCTTTAAGGGACTTTTTCTTGGTTTTATTCTTCTTTGCGTTAGGGGCAGGATTTAATTTACAACTGCTTTCCACCGTCATTTGGCCAGCACTGGTATTAGCCATTGCGGTATTAGCGCTAAAACCTATTATATTTCGAGCACTATTAGGCAATATGAGCGAAAGCCCTGCTTTAGCCTGGGATGTTGGCTTTCGCCTCGGCCAAATTAGCGAATTTTCCCTGCTCATCGCTTTCATCGCGTTTGAGCGTTCCATACTTTCGGAGCAAGGGTCTTTATTGATTCAAGCAACGGCGATTATTACTTTTGCGCTATCGAGCTACATAGTTGTCTTTAACTACCCCAACCCGATTGCGGTCAACGAAAAATTAAGGCGGGATTAACCGCCTAGAATTAGCGTTTAGCGAGCTCTAATAAGTAACGCCCCTGACCTTTGCCACTTAATACCGCAGCTAATACGGGCGGTAGCTCACTGCGACCCAAGGTAGTCGTGAAATCAGCCAAGCTCGGCAACGACCATTCACTGGCAATTTTTTTAATCAACAACTGCTTTTCAGCTTGTGGAATCTCTACCGAATCCACACCCAGCAGATCGATACCGCGTAGAATAAAAGGGAAGACGCTGGCACTAAATTCAGCCCCCGCCACCATGCCACAAGTCGTTAAAGCCCCACCATATTGCAATTGCGGTAATACCGCCGCAATCATGTCACCACCACAGGTATCCACACCAGCCTGATACAAGGGGCGCGTCATAGGCTTTTTCGCCATGGGTAATAAATCCGCTCGGTCTAAGACTTCACTAGCACCAATACCGAATAACCAATCCTTAGCGGAAGCTTTACCCGTCACCGCGACAACCTCAAAGCCTAGCTTGGCCAATAAAGCCACGGCCACAGATCCAACCCCACCAGTGGCGCCGGTAACAATAACCTTACCCGCTTGCGGTTTGATACCGGATTTTAACAGTTTTTCAACCGATAAAGCCGCAGTGAAACCCGCCGTCCCCCAGCGCATTGAATCCGCTAGGCTTAATTCTTCGGGCTTGTATAGAACCCAACCCGCAGGGACACGAATATACTCGCCATAACCACCACAGGTATTCATCCCAAGATCATAACCAAACACAACGACCTCAGTTCCTTCAGCAAATTGTCCTGAAGCATCACTAACCACTGTGCCAGCCGCATCAATACCCGGTGTATGAGGGTAGCTGCGCGTAACACCGCGATTACCCGACGCACTTAACGCGTCTTTGTAATTCACCGATGAATATTGCACCTTAATTAAAACTTCCCCCTCGCCTTTTGCCGACCCGATTTTCGGCAAACAGGTTTCATCGACTAGCTGCCAAGAGGATTCAACGACCGGTTTCTCATCGGGAGTTTCAAGCGCTCGGTAGGCGTACCACTGATTCATAGACTTTCCTTATGGAGGATATGGGCGTTAGCCCTTAGTATGAGTTTGTGCATTTAATAGGGTCAAGAAGCGGGTAGCTGCCTTTTCAATACCCAGCTGCACCGCAATGCCTAACTTCTCTTGCAAGCTCTTTTTAAACTCGTAGCTCACTTCAAAAACGTCAGCCTCGTCACACGCCTTCACCAAGTAATCATCACTGGTGCCTAGCTCATCAACAAGCTTGTGCTCTAAGGCGTCTTGACCATACCAAACATCACCAGTAGCCACTTCTTCGATATTTAAGCCTGGACGGAAGCGAGTGACGTGATTTTTGAATAATACATGGGTTTCTTCTAAGTCATCTTTAAACTTATCTTTTGCTTTCGCACTATTATGACCAAACATAGTCACTGTGCGCTTATATTCACCGGCGGTAAACATTTCAAAATCAACATCGTGCTTCTTCAATAAACGGTTGAAATTCGGTAGCTGCGCCACGACACCAATTGAACCGACGATTGCAAACGGTGCAGAAACTATCTTATCTGCGATGCAGGCCATCATATAACCGCCACTGGCGGCCACTTTATCAATACACACAGTTAATGGGATACCGCGGTCACGAATACGCTGCAGCTGGCTAGAGGCTAGGCCATAGCTATGCACCATACCACCGCCACTTTCTAATCGAACTACAATCTCATCTTCTTTGCGTGCCATAGTTAATACCGCAGTAATTTCTTCCCGCATCAGGTCGGCGGCACTGGCTTTGATATCCCCATCAAAATCTAATACAAAAACACGTTTTTTAAGCGCTTCTTCGGCTTCTTCTGTTGCATTCGATTTTTTTAGCGCTTTCGCTTTGGCTTTTTCTGCTTTAGCTTTCTCTTTGTCTTCTTTTGCACGTGATTTTTCTAGCGCTTTTAATTCTTCTTTTTCGAACAAGTTAGATTCAAGAATTTCTTTATAATCCTCAAGGTCATCATTCACTTTATTAACTGTGATATGGCCATCATGACCTGGCTTTTGCTTGCTACTGACCGCCGCAATACCCGCAACGACAAGAATGATCGATACCACAATGGTTAATGCTTTTAATAAAAACACACCGTATTCTGCTAAAAATTCCAAGTTTTATACCTTTAATTATCTGTTTCAGGGGGAAATTTAATACAATTCCGGCAAGAATACCGCATAAATTTGTTGCTGTAAGCCAACAAAATATTCAAACAATCGTATGAATTTATTTGACACTCACTCTTTCCCCTCATAAAGTGATGCCTCTACATTCAATACGTGCTGTTTTACGTATTGAGAGAAGCAGTTACATAACAATTAAATAGGTAGCATCTCATGGCTAACATCATTGAAACAATGCAAAGCAAATTCAACCCAAGCGCAGCTGAAGGCTTGGACTTGATCTTTCAATTCAACATCGAAGACGGTGAAACTTATCACTTGATCGTTAAAGATGGCGCTTGTGACCTAGCAACTGGCGAAAATGACGACGCTAACGTTACTCTTATCATGAATACTGAAACTCTTGAAGGCATCGTTTCTGGCGAAACTGACGGCATGCAAGCGTTCATGGCTGGTCAACTACGTGTTGAAGGCGACATGATGTTGGCAACTAAGTTGGGCGAACTTTTCCCAGCTTAATTGGCTATTATTGAGAAGGCGCCTGCCTTCTCAATCCTCTTTTCTTATTTCAACCTCTTTTATTTACCACCCTCTTCTATTTACCAATCTTGATTTAATAGCCGCTTCGCAATCTCGTTCACTGGCTTAACATTGATACCTTTTGATGTTAAATGTACCGCGAAAACCGCACCATTCTCCATCGGCATATACACAGCACTGCCGTAGTTAGCATCAATCCAGAAGGGTATCTTTTGCAGTATTTGCCATAAATCAATGTACGAAGATGGGTCGAGTTCATAGATACTTTGCTGTGCATTTCGCGCCTGCTCTAGCGAAACATAACGACCACTAATTCTATCCAAACGATACAAGGGCTTATTGCCCAAAGCCGCTAATGGACCAACCCAGGTTAATAACCGCGTATCCAACTGCCATTGATCGCCATAAATCTCAAATCGTTGCTCAATACCATCGGTTGTCGCCAAGGTGAGATCAAAATGCTGATCATCTTTGGCAAAAATACTGATGGTCGCAATAGGGACTTCTTCGATTAGATTTTCATAGCTCAGGATATCTAATAGCGACAAGCAAAATGCAATAGCCAAGCCGGCAAGGCCAAAAGCAAAGCTAGCTTTTAACCAGATCCAAAACCAGCCACGGCGAAATAACAAATAAACAGATAAAGCTAAGCAGCCAAGGCCTAGCAGAACCAAGATAAAAATGATGCTTCCTTGCAACACTTAAAATTCCTTAACTTGAGTGAACAAGATGTCTTTAACTAAGATTTTATTTAACAAGATGGGCAATACTTTCTTTCGCGAGGGTGATGGCTTCAGACGCTCCGGCTGTTTGGCCCGTCAATGAATCAATATAATATTCAATGGCTGAAATAGCATCGGCTAGCGCCTCTATCTTGTCTTCTGTGGGAGGTATATCGCCATCGACAATTTTATCTTCCACAAAGCGTTGCAAGTCTATCATCAGCGCCGAGACATCTTCTTGATCTAAGAAAAATAGAGCACCACTGACATCTAATAAGGTTTTCCCCACATTTTTGATATGCAGCTTATCGCCATTAGAGTCAACGTAAGAACCAATAGCCCGCTTAGTAACGGAAAGCGCCGATTGAGATTCAGAAATAGCCGCAATACGCGCTTCCAATAAGCTCAATGGGTCGACTTTCGAGCTAATATCTATTTCGGCATTAACCGATAAACCACGCACGTCCTGCTCAACCCGCAATACCTGATCGGCGACTTTCTGCATCTTAATATCAAATGCTTCACCATCGGCGCGCAAGCTTTCAGCTATGGCCATAGTGCGGTCGGCAGTATGGGGCAGATTAACCATAATTAGCGTATCGGCGATGCGGCGCAAGCTAATGGATAAATCAGAGAAGCTATCATCAAAACCATCGGTTCTTTCAGCCAGATCTAATAAATCTTTAATGCCGTGAAGCTCATCCTGTAAAGCTTCCGTTAGCGAGTCCATCGCGGATTGATCAGGCCCGCTTAATTTGCGTCGCGCTTCAGCCAGATGGACTTCTCTTAGCTCTGATGGCAAATTAAAATCAGCTTGGGCTTTATTGATCAAGGCCGTCTCTGGCTCAGCCAGTGAGATTAAATATAAGAATTCTTTTAATAGCCAATCGGGTTGTTTTTCGTTGAGTAACTGGCCATCACTATCTTCTAATTTTCGAAGCTGGCCATCAAGGGAGCGCATTAACATGACCCGCGCTAAATCAATTTCGAACGCTTCTTGATTCAACGCTTCTAGTGCTGCTTTAACCGCATACCAAAAACCCCAAGATGGCTGACCACGAGAAGCTTTTTCAATTCTAGAAACCGCTCGCCCCATAACATTCATTGCCCCTTTACGCCCTTGATTGCGCATTACACCTAACATGCCAACTTGAAATAATTGGCGCACTCGGCGATAAGGGATTGGGCTAGGCTTGGCTGGCGCTGGAGGGATATCCAGCTTGGGTCTAAGGTTAACCATGAAAAAGTAAGCCCCAGGAAGTGCTTTTTCCTGGCGATTTTTACGCACATCATTGATAACTTCGAGTAATAACCCAGGGGCAACAAGCTGCCCATTAGCCACCATTTCGACATAACGCTTCAATATCATAATCGACTTGCTAAAGGATTCTAAAGCATTGCGATTTTCGCCTTCTGAGTTAAGCAGAAGCCGCCCAGTATCCGCTAACTCTTCACACAAGCGCTCTCCGGCACGGAAATCGAGCATTTTAAAGGTGCCACGTACCTGCTGAACTTCGCCTAAGAATCCTTTTAAATCATCCCCATTAGCGCTTTCTGCATAATGTTCTAACTGAACTGCAGCTTGGTCTAGTGCGCCATCGACTTCTTTGCGCACTAAATTTAAAGTAGACGCTAGATTAGACATGGTACTTCCTGTGGGTGTCGTTACAGCCATTTTGTTTTCTACTTAATTCTGGTGGTGCATAATAAATTCTACCCACGCTCTCAGCATGAAAGAAAGGTTATCTTATGGATACCTTAAGTCTCGGTAGGTTGCAAGCCAAATGATACCTAACAAAAGGTATTCATTTGATGACTCAGTTCGTATTTCTGACAAACCACGATACTATCGACGCCAGATTGCACCATCACTTTTCTTATCCAGTAAGTCCAAAATAGCCTCATGAGCAGCGATTTCGTCTGCCGTTGCGCACACGACAGGTAATTCACTAGGCTCAACCGTATTCAATAGCTGGGATATGTTTGACTTAACGTTCTCACGACGCTCTTGATCACTCTCAGCGTTAAACATTAAATCCGTTTGCCCCCCTGTCATCATCAAATAAACGTCAGATAAAATCTCGGCATCCAGCAAGGCGCCGTGCAATTCTCGATGACTATTATCGATGCCATAACGACGGCACAAAGCATCCAAGCTATTTCGCTGCCCTGGGTGCATATCACGGGCCATAACTAAGGTATCAAGAATGCTACAAAAGTTTGAGGTGGCAGGCATATTGAGTCGTCGAAACTCCATATCCATAAAGCCAATATCGAAAGGTGCGTTATGTATAACCAGCTCGGCGCCTTCAATAAACTCATAAAATGCTTGCGCAATCTGAGCGAAGACAGGTTTGTCCGCTAAAAATTCATCGGTAATCCCGTGAACCCCAACCGCTTCTTCATCACTGGGTCTTTGCGGATTGACATACTGGTGATAATGACGCCCCGTCAGTTTACGGTCAATCAGCTCTACACAACCGATTTCGATGATTCTATGACCTTTCTCAGCACCGATACCCGTAGTCTCAGTATCCAGAACAACCTGTCTCATATTCTTCTCATTTTGTTTCTTTAATTTGACGATTATTCGTCATGGTATTCGCCCAGCCTAACTGCGGCCCAATCATAGTCCAGCGCTCAGATTTTAAAGGCGTTACCCCAAGTGTGGTTTTGTGCGCAACTATCATATAAAAATTCCCCATCAGTGCTGGCGTACCCGCGAGCACACTGTCTACTCGTAACGAGAATCTCTGGGGCAAGAGCGTGATTGGCCAAAGGTGCCCAAGAGTCACACTATCGCTGATAGTAAAGCCTAATAAAGTGAGCCAATCTTTCAATCGCCGCATACTGACCATGTTCGCAACCCAAGGCATACGAGAGGCAAAGGGCATTATGGCACGCACTCCCCCCCACCAACTCCAGGGGTTAAAACCAATGATAACAATATTGCCATCGGGCACCAAAACACGAGAAGCTTCTCGAATCATCTGATGCGGCCTACGGGTAAAATCGAGACTGTGCTGCATAACCACCATATCGATGCTCTGGTCAGGTAACGGCCAATCATTACTGGTCATCCAAGCATCGGCATCTATAACATCTTGCTGCCAAGGTAACGCCATTCTAAATTTATGCTTGATTGGGCTACTACTTAGACACTCCATATTGGTATCTAAACCATGGTACATCAAATGATGGCCATTCAAGTGGCCAATTTGATTTTGCAACCAAGCCGATTGCAATGCCAGCATGCGCTGGGCAGAAACCGTTGATAACCAGCGCTTATAATCCTCTGGATCTTGTTTATGTGGAACAGACCTCATATTTCTCCTTGACCCCCGGTAGCATGGCTAATTAGACTGGGCGCAATTTCCTTAGCCACAGTATTGTAATTGGATGAAGCTTTTCCAGCTATTATTATCTTTAACCTTTATCACTGCTTGCAGTCATAAAGCAGTCCAACCTCCGTCAACGGAGGAGCCTCAGGTTATCAACCCAGTCGTTGCTGTTCTTGACCACTGGCAAGTCGATAACGGCGCTGATACCAGTCAAGACCAGCAAGATCTTTGGTTACGTATTATAGACGCTTATGGTTTTAATCAGGACATAGACAATCCGCGTATAACCGCCCATTTAAATTGGTTCAAAAAACACCAAGGTTATATGGACCGTATTGCAACCCGCGCCCAGCGTTATATGTTTTACATTGCCGAGCAAGTCGACGTAAGAGATATTCCGGGAGAACTGGCACTATTACCCATTGTGGAAAGTGCTTTCGATCCTTTTGCTTACTCCCATGGCCGAGCATCAGGGGTTTGGCAGTTTATTCCCTCGACCGGACGTGATTTTGGCCTAACCCAAGACTGGTGGTATGACGGGCGTCGTGACATTAGTGCCTCTACCGTTGCCGCATTATCTTACCTAGAAGCCTTGCAGCGTGAATTTAAAGGCGATTGGCTGCTGGCTCTTGCGGCCTACAATACCGGCGCTGGCAACGTACGTAAGGCCATCCGAAAAAACAAACGCCAAGGTAAAGCTACGGATTTTTGGTCTTTGCAATTGCCTCGAGAAACCCGAGATTACGTGCCTAAATTAATTGCTTTATCACGCATCATTAAAAACCCTGAAACTCACGGCATTAGCTTGAAACCCCTGGTTAACCAGCCTTATTTTGCTGAGGTTGATACCGGTGGGCAGATAGATTTATCTCAATTGGCCGAGGTGGCCGAGACGCCACTGGATGAAATTTATAAATTGAATCCAGGTTTCAATCGCTGGGCAACTAAGCCTAATGGCCCCCACAAGGTATTAATCCCAGTAGAAAAGGAAGAAGTATTCCAGAAGAATATAGCGGCACTACCAAAAGAGGCCAGAATGAAATGGCAGCGCTATAAAGTTAAATCTGGGGATTCTTTAATTACCATAGCGAAGAAATTTCACACTACGCCAAATGCTTTAAAAGATGCTAACAATCTAAGTCGCAACATGATTCGAGTCGGTGATCAGTTATTGATTCCTTCGGCCTATAAGTCATTAAAAAGTTATTCTTATAGCGCCGGCACACGCTTAGCGAAGATACAAAATTCATCCCGCGGCAAGAGTCGTGGAAAAATCGAATATCAGGTCAAAAGTGGTGATAGTTTCTGGGAAATAGCCCGCGACCATAATGTTGGGATTCGCGAGCTAGCTAAATGGAATGGCATGGCACCAGGTGATACGCTAAAACAGGGGCAAAAACTGGTTATTTGGGGGCAAAAGAAGGTTCGTGCAAATCGCGAAGTGATTCGTAAGCTCACGTATACCGTACGTAATGGTGATTCTCTCGCCCGCATTGCTGATAAGTTTCGCATTCGAGTGCAAGACCTTATGCGCTGGAACCGTCAAAAAGCAAAAGGCAAATACTTACAACCGGGTCAAAGATTAACCCTTTATGTCGATGTAACTAATTAATCAAGAAGCTAACGGATAAGGAAAGCCGATGCTAGGTTATATTTTACGACGTTTATTATTAGTCATACCCACCTTCATCGGCATTACTATCGTTGTTTTCACACTCACTCGCATGGTGCCTGGTGGCCCCATCGAGCGAATGATGACAGCGTATCAAATGGCCAATCAACAGCAGGCATCGCAACACAGCATTGCAGGTAATACCCTATCTGCGGATCAACTTAATCAACTTAGGCAATATTATGGCTTTGATAAACCTATTCTAGAAAGCTACTTTGATTGGTTAATAAAGCTCGTCAATTTCGACCTAGGTCAATCAACTCGTTATTACGAACCGGTATGGGATACCATTAAAGAACGCTTACCTATTTCTATTTTTTACGGTGTCTGCACATTAATCCTGACGTATTTAATCGCTATTCCATTAGGCATTTATAAAGCGTTAAAACATGGTGAAGCCGGTGATTTTGCCACCTCTATTATCGTATTTTTAGGTTACGCAATTCCTAACTATATCGTAGCGATCGCTTTACTTTATACCTTCTCGTTCCACTTTGAAGTATTTCCCATGGGCGGTTTCAGCAGTGATGATTTTGACTACCTACCTTGGCAAGATCAAATCTGGGATATTTTAAAACACGCGACCTTACCGTTAATTGCCTACATCAGTGGCAGTTTTGCGGTGATGACTTTTATGGTTAAAAATGCCCTGCTCGATAACTTATCTGCACAATACGTACAAACCGCCATTGCCAAAGGCATGAGCTTTAAACAAGCTACTTTTCGCCATGCTTTGCGAAATAGTTTGATTCCTCTAGCCACCCACTTCGGTAATAACATCTCTGTGATTTTAATGGGCTCCTTTTTAATTGAAACCATTTTTAATATCGATGGTTTTGGCTTATTAGGTTACGAGTCTCTCGTTGAGCGTGACTACCCAGTGGTCATGGGGATTCTGGTTATCTCTGCCCTATTAACCTTATTAGGCAATATTTTATCGGATATTTGCGTCGCGTTAGTGGATCCTAGAATTCGCTTCGGAGCAAAATCATGATAGTACGAGAAGGCCAAAGCTCATGGCAGAAGTTTAAACAGCTGAAACGCGGCTATTATTCGTCCATCATTCTTTTTATCTTAATTTTTTTATCCTGCTTTGCTGAACTCATTTTTAATTCCAAAGCGCTATTAGTCAGTTACCAGGGTGAGCTGTATTGGCCGATATTAAGCCCGGTAATCGAAGGCCAACAGTTTGGTCTAGATTACCAATACGAAACGAATTACCGGCAATTAAAAAAACACTGGCAGCAGCAAACGGATACTGGCAGCCTCCACAACAATTTCGTTATTCTTCCCCTCGTGCCCTACAACGCTACAGAAGTAGACCTTGGTGACGGTTTTTACCCCCCTCAACCCCCCAACGCAGAAAGAAAACATTACCTAGGCACAGATACTATCGGCCGTGATGTGCTCGTTAGGTTGGTTTACGGCTTCAGAATTGCCATTTTTTTCGCCATCACCCTACTCTTGGTTGAATACCTCATTGGGGTATTCATCGGCTGTTTTATGGGCTTTCTAGGAGGCCCTTTTGACTTGTTTTTTCAGCGTATCATTGAAATTTGGGCTAATATTCCTTTCTTATACATAGTCATGATTATGAGCTCACTCATTACTCCTGGCTTTTGGTCTCTGGTATTTATAATGGCTTTATTTGGCTGGATGAGCATGACCTGGTATATGAGAAGTGCCAGCTATAAAGAAGCCCATCGCGACTATATTTTGGCGGCAAAAATGATGGGAGCGAGCAACTTTCGTATAATCTACAAACATATTATTCCCAATACCGTATCAACCATCATTACCTTTGTGCCGTTTTCAGTAGCCGGTGGCATTACCGCACTGACCGCATTAGATTTTTTGAGTTTTGGTTTACCGGCACCTGCCCCGAGCTGGGGTGAACTACTCAAGCAAGGAGTCGATAATTTAGACTACCCTTGGATAATAAGCTCAGTAGTTATCGCGCTATCCTTTATACTCATGCTGGTCACCTTTATTGGTGAGGCCATCCGTGAAGTATTCGATCCCAAACATAAAATATTTTACGAATAATAAATCGAGACTTTATGACTAAACTACCGCGTATTTTTTTCATCACCCTACTCTGTTTACATGCGTTCAATATTCAAGCGGCCAACGTCTTGCCTAGTGGACTGGAATGGCAAAGCAACGAGAAGAGTGCCGAGTGGAGTTCCCCAGACGCCGTTAAGGGTGGTTTAATCCGCTTAAGCATTCCTAGCTTTCCCCCCACATTAAGAACCGTAGGCCCAGATTCAAATAACTCCTTCCGCAGCTTTCTACTGGATAATCAGTTGCCATTAGTCGAAATGCATCCCAATAGCGGTGAAATCATTCCAATACTCGCGAGCCACTGGGCCTATGATAAAGATGGCAAGACGGTTTATTATCGTATTAAACCTTATGCGCGCTGGTCTGATGGTAAGCCTGTTACCGCAGATGATTTCTTATTTGCCCTAGAATTTAATCGCTCAAAAGACATTGTTGCCCCTTGGTACAACAAACACTTCAGTGAAGAAATTGTTGACATCATAAAATATGACCCTCTGACATTTGCCATTGTAGGGGCTCGTGCCAAACCACAAAAAGATCTACATTATTATTATTCACTGCAACCGAGAGCCAAACATTTTCATCAACTGGATGCCCACTGGGTAAACCGCTACAACTGGAAAATCGAACCCAATACCGGCCCCTATCAAGTTGGAAAAATTCGAAAAGGTAAAGCCATTGAATTTGTTCGTAAAACAAATTGGTGGGGTAAAAATGACCGTTATTTGCGCAACCGATTCAATGTCGATCAGGTATTAATTAAAGTCGTACGCGATCCAAATACCGCCTTTAAATACTTTGAGCGGGGTGAGTTAGATATCTTTAATTTAACCTTGCCAAAGCTGTGGCATGAAAAATCCAACAGCTCTATGTTTGAAAAAGGTTTCATTCATAAAATCGCCTATTACAATCAAGCTGAGCGCAGCGCCTCAGGTCTATTTTTAAATTTAGACAATCCCAACCTACAAGATATCAAAGTACGTCAAGCTATCGCCCACAGTTTAAATTTTGATAAAGTGATTAACCAATTATTACGCGGCGACTATCAACGTTTACCAACCTTCCATACCGGTTATGGTGACTATTCCAATACAAAAATAAAACCTCTTAGCTATGACCTTGAGCAAGCAGCAAAGCTTTTAGATAGCGCAGGTTGGGATTTAAAAGATCAAGACGGAATTCGAATAAAAGGTAACGAGCGATTATCGTTCTCCATTAATTACGGCAACAAATTAAATGAGCCACAAGTCATTGTATTGGCTGAAGAGGCTAAAAAAGCCGGCATCGAATTAAAACCTTTTTATCTAGAGTCGACTTCTTTTTATAAAAATGTGATCGAGAAAAAGCATGATATTGCTTGGTTAGGCTGGAGTACTGGCTTCCGCCCTGCTTATTGGCAGCATTTCCACTCCGATAATGCGCACAAGCCACAAACCAATAACATTACGAATTATGCCAATGAAAAAGTGGATCAATTAATAGAGCAGTATCGCCAGTCTATTGAGGAAGAAGAGCGTATCCGGCTTGCCCATTTAATTGAACAAAGTATTGCCGATGAAAGCATCTTCATTCCAACGACCATGGTGCCATTTACCCGCGCAGGTTATTGGCGCTGGCTAAAACTTCCTAAAACAATTGCAACGAAGTCCAGTCAAAGCTTATTTGATCCTTTCCATGTTACTCAAGGCGGCTTGTTTTGGATTAACGCAAAAAGTAAGATCGATAGCCTATCGACGAAACCCAGTGGTAATGGCTTTAAAGCCAGTACAATCATTAATACGGATTATAAGTGACCGTATGCAAAAAGAGCCTCCCTTATTATTACAAGTCATCGATCTAACCATTGCCATTAAGCAAGGTGAGCAATGGTTAGATTTAGTAAAGGGCATCAGCTTCGAGTTAAAAGCCGGTGAAACGTTAGGGATTGTCGGTGAATCTGGTTGTGGCAAGAGCCTAACCGCACAAGCCATCATGCGCTTATTACCACAGCCTGATATTAAAATTAAACATGGAAAGATTCTTTTTCAAGGCATTGACCTTGTGCAATTAAGCAGCGCAGAACTCAATGAAATTCGTGGTAATAAAATCGCCATGATTTTTCAAGAACCTATGACAGCACTTAACCCGGTACGCACTATAGGCAGTCAAATAGAAGAGCAGATTTCCTTACACCAACCGCAACTAAGCAAGCAACAAAAGAAATACCACTGTTTAGAGCTGTTAAAGGATGTAGGGATTGACCTAGCCGAGCAGAGACTAAAAAACTACCCCCATCAACTATCCGGTGGTATGCGCCAACGCATCATGATTGCCATGGCACTATCATGCCAGCCTGATCTAATTATCGCCGATGAACCAACTACTGCTCTAGACGTTAATATTCAGGCTCAAATTTTGACCTTACTGCATAACTTGCAGAAAAAATACAATACGAGCCTTATCTTTATCAGTCACGATCTTGCCGTTATCGCACAAATCTGTGAACGAGCTTTAGTCATGTATGGCGGAAAAATTATTGAACAAGCGGCCATCGACACCCTATTTCAGAAACCTAGCCACCCCTACACACAAGCATTGATTTTATGTAGTCCATCAAAAAATCACCCCTGTCGCCAGCCATTACCGAGCATTCCGCAAGCCATTGATAGCGACGAATCAGATACTGAACAGGCGCAACGATTTCGCCAAGTTTTAACTCAATATCAAGCAGATAAAGCAAACAGTGCACAAAAGAAAACACTTAACCCTAAGGCCCAAGGTGATAGCGCTACCAAAGAGATTTTAACCGTCAGCAATATCAATAAAAGCTTTGAGTTAAACAGTTCTATTTTCTCTTTTAAAAAGAACGATTTTCAGGCGGTAAAAGACGTCAGCTTGTGCCTACTAGAAGGAAAAACCCTAGGCATAGTTGGCACCTCAGGCAGTGGCAAAACCACCTTAGCGAAAATAATGTCTGGGATAATTAATCCCGATAGTGGTGAAGTTTTATGGCAGAAAAAAGCGTTCGATAATAATAACCGTTTAATACTCGCACGAAACATTCAATACATATTCCAAGATCCTCAAGAATCTTTAAATAGCCGCCATACGATACAATCTCTGTTAACTGAACCGTTAAAGATACATAAAATAGGCAGCCACATACAACAGCAAGCAAAGGCTAAAAAAGTACTAAAACTTGTGGGTTTGCCTACCAGCATATTACAGCGTTACCCCCATGAGTTTTCTGGTGGTCAAAAACAACGCATCGGTATCGCTCGCGCTTTAATGCTTGAACCCAAGCTATTAGTATGTGACGAACCTGTATCCGCCTTGGATGTATCAGTACAAGCTCAGATATTAAATTTACTGATCGAATTACAGCAAAAACTTAATCTTTCAATAATTTTCATTACTCATGACCTCGGAGTTGTACGCCACATTGCAGATGACATCGCGGTTATGCATCAAGGAAAAATCATTGAATACGGCCCTGCAATTCAAATATGTGATCAGCCACAAGAGAGTTATACGCAAGAGTTAATTGCCTCAACCCCTACTTGGCCTGTGGCGCAGAACAGGTTAGCCTAAAGCCATACTTTAGAATATTAAGAATTTAAAACGATAAGGAAACACCATGGGTTTATTAGCCGGTAAGAAAGTATTAATCGTCGGAGTTGCCAGTAAACTATCCATTGCATCCGGCATTGCCGAAGCATTTCACCAGCAAGGCGCTGAGTTAGCTTTTACCTATCAAGGTGAAAAACTGAAATCGCGAGTAGAAAAAATGGCGGCTCAGTGGGGCTCCAGTATTGTACTGCCTTGTGATGTCGCGAGTGATGAACAAATAGCCCAAGTATTTGAAAGCCTAGGTAAAGAATGGGATGGCCTTGATATTCTTGTTCACTCCGTTGGCTTTGCACCGGCCCATGAACTGGATGGTGATTACCTCGAAGCCACCACTCGAGAAGGCTTCGCCATCGCTCATGACATCAGCGCATACAGTTTTGTCGCGCTAGCCAAAGCCGCACGCCCTATGCTGCAAGGCCGCAATGGCAGCCTACTCACCCTAACCTACCACGGTTCACAGCAAACATTACCTAACTACAACGTTATGGGTCTTGCTAAAGCCAGTCTAGAGGCCTCTGTGCGTTATTTAGCAGGCAGCCTAGGCCCAGAAGGTATTCGAGTAAATGCCATCTCTGCAGGCCCAATTAGAACCCTTGCCGCATCGGGCATTAAAAGCTTCCGAAAAATGCTAAAACGTAATGCTGAACGTGCGCCACTAAAGCGCAATGTAACCATTGATGAAGTAGGCAATAGTGCTATGTTCTTATGTTCTGATCTAGCGTCAGGCATTACCGCTCAAACCATCTATGTGGATGCTGGGTTCAATAGCTGCGCCATGAGTCTAGAGGAAATGGAAGATAATACGGAAAGTTAATGTACGATGAATAAGTATAAAATGAAGTAATAAAAAAGGGGCCTAGGCCCCTTTTTTATTACTTCTATTTATTACATAGTCTTTAAACTAAACATAGTCTTTAAACTAAACATAGTCTTTAAACTAAACATAGTCTTTAAACTCACTCAGGTTATGAACCACTACGTTCAATTTCTGAGTTTGTTTTAGCCCACTGACGATACACGTAGAAGCTTTCATTGGCTTTGGCTTGTCTCATCGCCGCCAGTTCTTCGGCCGAAGGGGCGACTTCAACCTGCGCCACAGACTGCAAACGAGCGACAGCGTGCCCACCTGGCACTTTAGCCGAGGCAATTTCTCCTGCTTGCTTAGCTAAAGCAAATACCGCTTTATTTAACTCTGCTGGGGCATCACCCGCTTCAGTATAAGTCGCTGCTTTAACCTGAGACCAAGTCACAGATGCAGAACCTGCGTTAAGGCTAGCGACTAATGCATTGGCTTTTTCTTGAGCGAGAGTATTGGCCTTCTCAGTCCGTAACTTAGCTTCAATAGCCGTTTTCACAGCCGCTAGTGGTTTAACAGATGGTTCAACATGCTTGCTTAAGCCAATAACAACCATCTGATCCGCAGAGACTTCAATCACATCGCTTAATTCACGATCATTCATAACATTTTCAGCAAATGCTGCATTTCGTACCGCAGCATTAAGCGCTATGCCTGTACCTTGAGTTCGGCTGAACAAACCAGAATTTTGTACTTGCAAACCCAGATCGGTATTAGCAACAAGGTTTTCAATATCATCGTTTTCAAATGCCGCCGCCGCTAATATTTCATACTGCTCAGCAAACAATTCTGCTAGTTGAGATCCTTTGATTTCAGCGATTATATCCGCCTGCTTTTCTGCTTTAGACAAAACTTGCGGTTTACGAATTTCATCTAGCTTGATTACATGATAACCAAACTCTGTTTGTATCGGCTCAGATATTTGACCCTGTGACATAGCAAACAATTCATCATCGAACTCTGTGACAAAGCCACCGCGAGTATTAAAGCCAAGATCACCACCGACATTTTTAGAACCTATATCATCAGAGTATTGCTTAGCCAGCTCAGCAAAGTCTTCACCCTTGTTTGCTTTCACTGATATTTCTTGAGCTAAGGCAGCAGCTTCTTCATCATTACGCTGATCGTTAACTTCAACTAAAATATGACTTACTTTACGCTCTTCTGTTTCGCCCACCTGATCTAGGTATTCTTGATAAACCTGATCGATTATTTCCTCATCGACGTCAATATCAGCTTTTAAGTCAGATTTATTTAGTACCACAAAATCAACGGATACTTGTTCTTCTGTTTTATAACGCTGCTTATTCGCATCATAAAAATCTTGAATTTCTTCAGCGCTTAATTGAATTTCTTTTTTCAATTCAGCGGTATTAAAGATGACATACTCATAATCACGCTGCTCTGTTTTTAAACCTTGCTGACGCTTGATTTCGAAAGGCAAAGCGGTATCTGTTAACCCAGTACCTAGCTGAACCTGAGTCACTAAAGCCTGCTCTTCTAATACAGCACGATAAGCCAGAGGGGTTAATGCACTGCGGCGTAGTACCATTTTAAAACGGTCACTAGAAAACTCGCCATCCTGTTGAAACTCAGGAGAAGCTAAAATCGCTTGATCGATAGACTGGGTAGAAACATAACCACCAAGCTCACGGGCTTTAGTGACGGCTACCTTCTGTTCGATAAGCTGTTCTAGAGCTGATTGACGCAAGAAACCATCGTTAAATAGGCTCTCATCATAACTGTCGCCAAACTGCTGACGGAAACGGTTCTTTTGCATTTCAACTAAACGCAAGATCTCCACTTCTTCGATATCAGCACCATTGACTGTAGCAGGAGCAGATTCACTGTTTCCTAAAGCCACAATCGATTCAATACCAAATAATGCGAAGGTAACAATGATAAAACCAACGATGATTTTTGCGATAGTTCCTTGTGAATTATCGCGAATATTCTGCAACATGAGATCTCCAAATCTTTCTTTTCAGCAGCGAGCAAAAAAAAACGCATCCGTTGGATGCGTTTAATAACGGTATTAACTGATTTAGTTAACAGCGTCTTTTAAAGCTTTACCAGGCTTAAAGCTAGGCACTTTAGCCGCTTTAATTTGAATTGGCTCACCCGTTTGTGGGTTACGGCCAGTACGAGCAGCACGTTCTTTAACCAAGAAAGTACCAAAACCAACTAAGGCAACTTGATCGCCTTCTTTCAAAGCGCCACCGATGCTTTCAATCATAGCATCTAATGCACGGCCCGCTGCTGCTTTTGGAATGTCCGCTTGTGCAGCGATAGAATCTACTAATTCTGATTTGTTCACACTAAATCCCCTTTTTATTTATATGCGCTTAATAATTTTTTTGTATCTTACGAGCTGAGTTCGCAATGCAATCTTCATTGAGCAAAGATTTATACCAACCCAACCCGCAATCGTCAAGCAACCTTAGTGGGTGCTAGGGCGACTTTTACCATCTTTCTTGATTTGAGCCTCATCTTTGCTCACTATTTCACCAACTAGCGGCTCCGGCTTACTTTCTAAAGCCACATCCAAAACTTCATCAATCCACTCAACCGGAATGATTTCTAAGTTCTCTTGGATGTTTTGAGGGATCTCACGTAAGTCTTTTTCATTCTCTTTTGGAATGATAACCGTACGGATACCACCACGATGAGCCGCTAATAGTTTTTCTTTTAGCCCACCAATCGCCAGTACTTTACCACGCAAGGTGATTTCACCCGTCATTGCCACATCAGCACGCACTGGAATACCCGTCATCGAAGACACAAGCGCTGTTGCCATACCAACACCGGCACTAGGACCATCTTTTGGCGTCGCCCCTTCAGGCACGTGAATATGAAGATCATGCTTTTCAATAAAATCTTCAGCAACCCCCAACCCTTGAGCACGACTACGCACTACCGTTAAGGCCGCCTGAATAGATTCTTGCATAACATCACCCAAGGACCCAGTTTTAGTGATGCGCCCCTTACCAGGGGTTACTGCTGACTCTAGGGTCAACAATTCACCACCAACCGACGTCCAAGCCAAGCCAGTTACCTGGCCAACTTGATTATCAACACCCGCTAGACCAAAACTGTATTTATGAACACCTAAATACTCTTCAAGTAAGTCTTCAGTAATTTCAATCTTGCTCGATTCAGTCGCTAACATATTGGCCTTAACCACACGACGGCACAACTTAGCCAATTCACGTTCTAACGAGCGCACACCCGCTTCGCGAGTATAATAACGAATCACATCACGTATTCTATCGTCGGCAACTGTGATTTCATTAGCTTTTAAGCCATTAACTTTAATTTGCTTAGGTAACAAATAACGAATAGCAATATTCAGTTTTTCATCTTCGGTATAACCAGGTATACGAATAACTTCCATACGATCCAATAATGGGCCCGGAATATTCATACTATTAGAAGTACAGATAAACATGGTATCGGAAAGATCGTAATCGACTTCTAGATAGTGATCATTGAAGCTATCGTTCTGCTCAGGATCTAAAACTTCCAATAATGCCGATGCCGGATCACCACGCTGGTCCATACCCATCTTGTCGATCTCATCCAGCAAGAATAATGGGTTTTTAACCCCTACCTTAGAAATCTTTTGAATTAACTTACCCGGCATTGACCCGATATAAGTACGGCGATGACCACGGATTTCTGCTTCATCACGCACGCCACCTAAGGCCATACGGACAAACTTGCGGTTAGTTGCGCGCGCAATAGATTGGCCAAGAGAGGTTTTACCTACACCTGGAGGCCCCACTAAGCACAAGATCGCTCCACGAACCTTCTTCACTCGGTTCTGCACAGCCAAATACTCTAATACGCGCTCTTTAACTTCTTCTAGACCATAATGCTCAGCATCGAGAATGTCTTTGGCCTTTTTAAGATCGTGACTAACGCGGCTGCGCTTTTTCCAAGGAATACCAATCATCCAATCGATATAACCACGAACAACAGACGCTTCTGCCGACATAGGCGACATCATTTTTAATTTTTTAAGCTCGGCTTCGGTTTTTTCTTGAGCTTCTTTGGTCATGCCAGAGTCAGCTATTTTTTGCTGTAACTCTTCCATTTCATTGGGAGTATCTTCCATATCCCCAAGCTCTTTTTGAATGGCCTTCATCTGCTCATTCAAATAATATTCGCGCTGGCTCTTCTCCATCTGTTTTTTGACGCGACCACGAATGCGCTTCTCGACTTTAAACAGATCAATTTCTGATTCCATCACGCCCATCAAATGCTCAACACGCTCGCGAATATTGATCATTTCAAGCACAGACTGCTTTTCATCTAATTTAAGCGAAATATGGGCCGCTATGGTATCCGCTAAACGACAGGCGTCTTCGATGCCAGAGATGGTCGAAAGTACTTCACTAGGTACTTTCTTGGATAACTGAACATATTGCTCAAAGTGCCCAGTCAACGAACGTACCAGTACTTCATTCTCACGCTCAGAAAGATCAGGATCAACCAAGCTCTCTACGTGACAACGAAATAAATCATCTTCATCAATCAATTCCGTCAAGTTGGCACGATAATCCCCTTCAACCAATACTTTAACAGTGCCATCCGGTAATTTAAGCAGCTGTAAAATATTGGCTACTGTACCAACCTGATTCAGGTCACCAGCATCTGGGTTATCATGGCTAGCGTCTTTTTGCGCTACCAACATAACACGCTTATCTTTAGCCATTGCATCTTCTAGAGCAGCAATAGACTTAGCTCTCCCCACAAACAAAGGGATCACCATACTTGGAAATACGACGACGTCGCGCAAAGGCAACAACGGCAGGTAATCTTGACTCATAACAAACCTTAATATTTTATTTGAACTGCCACATTTAATTCAGATTACTTCTAGACTTGCGTCCATCAGAAGAAAATACAAGGACTTATTATGAAAAGACTAAAAAAAGACGAAAAAAAAGGGCCAATTGGCCCTTTTTTCAATCTAACTCACACATTCAGCTTAAAATTTAAGCATCATCTGGAGCTACTTTATCGACATCGTTAGATTCATAGATGAATAATGGTTCAGAATCCCCATTGATTACACCTTCATCAATAACAACTTTAGTCACATTTTCTTCAGACGGTATCTTGTACATACTGTTCAATAAGATACCTTCCAAAATAGAACGTAGACCACGAGCGCCAATCTTACGCTCCATCGCTTTGTTAGCCACGGCTTTAAGCGCTGACTCACGAAACTCCAGTTCTGCCTCTTCCATATCAAATAATTTTTGATATTGCTTAACTAAAGAGTTTTTAGGTTCAGTCAGAATTTGGATTAAGGCAGCTTCATCAAGCTCATCTAAGGTCGCTACCACAGGTAGTCGACCAATAAACTCAGGAATTAGACCATATTTAACCAAATCACCAGGCTCAACAGTGCGTAATACATCACCTACCGATTTCTCGTCTTCTTTACCTTTAACGGTCGCCGAGAAACCAATACTACTTTTCTCTGAACGGTCACGGATCAACTGGTCTAAACCAGCAAATGCGCCACCACAGATGAATAGCATATTAGAGGTATCAACTTGTAAAAACTCTTGCTGTGGATGCTTACGCCCGCCCTGAGGTGGAACAGAAGCTACCGTACCTTCAATAAGTTTTAATAACGCCTGCTGAACACCCTCACCCGATACATCGCGTGTAATGGATGGGTTGTCAGATTTACGAGAAATCTTATCAATTTCATCGATATAAACGATACCGCGCTGAGCTTTTTCTACATCGTAATCACATTTCTGCAATAACTTTTGAATAATATTCTCAACATCTTCACCCACATAACCGGCTTCCGTTAAGGTCGTGGCATCTGCAATGGTGAAAGGAACGTTTAACAAACGCGCCAAGGTCTCAGCCAATAATGTTTTACCACTACCGGTTGGTCCTATTAATAGAATATTACTTTTAGAAAGCTCTACGTCACCTTTACGCTCACCAAACTGCAAACGCTTATAGTGATTGTAAACCGCTACCGATAAAACAATCTTGGCTTTATCTTGGCCAATCACATACTCATCAAGGGTATCTTTAATTTCTTTTGGCGTCGGTAAAGAATCCGAATCGCCCTTGTTTTCGGCTTCTTGAACTTCTTCACGTATGATGTCGTTGCATAAATCAACACACTCATCACAGATGAATACAGAAGGGCCAGCAATCAGCTTACGCACTTCATGCTGACTTTTGCCACAAAAGGAGCAGTACAGCAACTTGCCGTTATCTTCGCCTTTGCCTTTAGTGTCGTCGGTCATTCGACTGCCTCATTAACTTTCGTTTGATGCCATACGCTATTCAGCGTTACGGCTCTCTAATACTTTGTCGATCAAACCGTAACTAAGCGCTTCTGATGCACTCATAAAGTTATCACGCTCAGTATCCTGAGCAACCTGCTCAAATGTTTGACCAGAATGTTTGGCCATAATTCGATTCAGTCGATCTTTTGTTTCTTGAATATTATTCGCTTGAATCTGAATATCCGTCGCTTGTCCTTGAGCACCGCCACTAGGCTGGTGAATCATGACGCGCGAGTTAGGCAAACAAAAACGCTTACCTTCGGCACCAGCATTCAATAAAAATGCACCCATACTGCAAGCTTGACCAATACACATAGTGCTTACATTAGGCTTAATAAACTGCATAGTATCGTAAATCGACATACCCGCTGTGACAGAGCCACCAGGGGAGTTGATATACAAATGAATGTCTTTGTCTGGGTTTTCAGATTCCAAAAATAGCATCTGGGCAACGACCAGATTTGCCATGTGGTCTTCAACCTGACCTACTAAAAAAATAACACGTTCTTTTAACAAACGAGAATAAATATCGTATGAACGCTCACCGCGAGCAGTCTGCTCAACTACCATAGGGACCAATGCACCCATGATGTCACTACCTTTATCCGAATCAAACATCGATTCAAGCACTCCCTGACTCATTATTATCAGCAAAAAA
>CAXIBC010000039.1:0-25465 GCA_964022115.1 uncultured Oleispira sp.
TTTAAGTGCTTGCTTTAAGTGCTTTCATAAAGTGACTGAAATGCTATGAGTCTTGCACTCATTAGCATTTCTTATTTATTTTTAGACATTCTCTTTTTATTTCCATCAATCATCCTGGATACTGACATTATGCCTTTGCCTTTAGCCGGTTTAAAAATTCTAGATTTTACCACCCTATTACCTGGGCCATACGCGACTCAAATATTAGCGGACATGGGGGCCGAAGTGCTGCGCATTGAATCACCGACTCGCCCAGATTTAGTTAAATTTATGCCGCCTTTTGTCGGCTCTGGCAAAGATCGTATTTCTGCCGCCCATGCAACTTTAAACCGTAATAAAAAAAGCATTGCCTTAGACTTAAAAAAGGAAGGCGCCGCAGAGATTGTTCATAAGTTGGTTGCAGAATACGACATTGTGATCGAACAATTTAGACCTGGAGTTATGAAGCGCTTAGGATTAGATTTTGCGAGCTTGCAAACAATTCAGCCTAAGTTAATTTATTGCTCGATTACCGGTTATGGTCAAACGGGTCCATTAAAAGATCGTGCTGGCCACGATATTAACTATTTAGCGCTATCGGGCTTAGCAAGCTACTCTGGCCGTGCTGACACTGGCCCAGTACTTTCGGGTACTCAAATTGCCGATGTTGCGGGCGGTTCACACAACGCGGTGATGGCTATTTTGGCGGCGGTGATTCAACGCTCTACCACTGGTATTGGCCAATACTTAGACATCAGTATGAGTGATGCCGCCATGGCACTCACGACTATGTTCGGCTCCAATGCCATAACCAGTGGTGACGATCCTAGCTGTGGCAAAGAAATGCTCAATGGCGGTTTATTCTACGACTATTACCAAACATCGGATGATCGTCATATTTCAATCGGCAGTCTAGAACCTAATTTTGCTATGGCATTGCTGGCCGTATTAGAGCTTGGGGATTGGAAAAATAAAGTAGCCGATCAAAACTATGCAGTTCAGCAAGCATTAAAAGCAGCGATCAGCGAAAAGGTTAAAACCCAGCCTTTAGCCCATTGGCAGGCAGAATTTGCCAAGGTCGATGCCTGTGTTGAGCCGGTATTAACCATGAATGAGGCTTTTGAACACCCTCACTTTGTAGAGCGTGGTATGGTCACTGAGGCGCAAGACGAAGCAGGAAACTCTATCAAACAGATCAATACCTCGCTGCCATTTAAAACTCAATTACCCCATAAAGCCGCCGGTAAGCTAGGGGCTAATTCTGTCGAAGTATTACAGCAATTAGGTTATAGCGACTCCGACATTGAGCAGTTAAAGAAAGATCGTTGCATTTAATAGACGATTAAATCTCGCTTCCCCTAGTAATTCCATTCGTTTAAGCTGACCTTTTTAAAGGCACTTAAATATGGAATTAAGTTTTGAACTACTTGCCCTGCTTTCAATGGTAGCAGTGGTTGCTGGATTTATTGATGCCATTGCCGGTGGTGGTGGCTTACTTACCATTCCAACGCTTATGTTTACCGGCATATCCCCGGTTCAAGCTATTGCCACCAATAAGTTGCAAGCCTGCTTTGGCAGTTTTACGGCAACCCGCTTTTTTATTAAACAAAAGCTGGTTATTCCTAAGCAACAAATCGGTGGCATTATCGCAGCAGCAATCGGTGCTATTATTGGCGCTCTGGCAATTCAATCTTTCGATCCTGATATTTTAATTACCGTATTACCTTTTGCATTAATTATTATCGCAATCTACTTATTGCTGGCAAAAAATTTTGGCCAAGCGACGACAGCAAGCAAACTAAAGAAAGGCACCTTTAATGCAACCTTTATTACTGGCGTAGGTTTTTACGATGGCTTATTTGGCCCTGGCACCGGCACTTTTTTTACCTTAAGTTACTGTAAAATGAGAGCAATGAACCTCATCCAAGCAACCGCTCACGCAAAGCTGATGAACTTCACTACCAACATTGTCTCACTGTTTATCTTTATCCTTTCAGATCAAATTATCTGGCAAGTTGGGCTGGCGATGGCACTGGGTCAAATTATTGGAGCACAATTAGGAGCAGCCACCGCCATTAAACAAGGAAGCCACTTTATTCGTTATATGACAGTTGCTGTGTGTATTGCAATGAGTATTAGCTTGCTACTCAAACATTAAATTGAATGCATTAACATTACGATATATTAGCGGTAACTTTATACTGTTTTATAGCTTTGATCTTTCTTTATCCATGCTTGCAGAAGTTCTCGATTATCGTGATTCCATGGATGGAAACTGGGGCGATAATAATCGACATAATCACTCCAAATACTTCTAACAATGCCCCCTTTTCTAAAGTACATTTTGACCCCTTGCCAGCAAACCTTAGGGCTAAATAGCTTGCCGTCTTTCCACAAGAAAATAGCCTGCACAGCGCTCGCTCGCATACAAAACATCACTGTCACTATCATCATGGCAAAAATACGGCGGAAGTACCCTCCCCCAGCTTGCTGATAAACATCAAAAGCAACCGCTTTATGCTCTGTTTCTTCAACGGCGTGCCACTGCCATAATGCTTTGAACTTTTCATCCATACCAGCGGATGTAACAGGATTATTTAATAGATCATGAGCCATGATGGCCGTAAAATGTTCTACCGCACAAGTCACTGCTAAACGGTCAATGGCAGGTAAGTATTTTTTTATCAAGACTTTTTCTTTTTTCTCAAAAGCCTCTACCTTGCTCGCTGGGTATCCCATGCTATCAAGATACTTATTAAACTGAGAATGCTCATGACCATGAATGGCTTCTTGCTTAATAAACCCTTTAACTTGTTTTAACAGGGTTTCATCTTTGACCCAGTATTGGTTATCACGAACCGCGTCGATAAACATGCGCTCACCTTCTGGAAATAAACAGGATAGTGCATTCATAAAGGTGCTTTTAAATACATCTCCGCCATGCCAGTAGCGCGGTAAACTTGAAAGGTCGAACTCAAAGTCCATCTTACGACCATGAATTTCCATATTTCTGCTGATGTCTAGAGCGGCTTGTTGTGTCATAAGTACTCCAAAGCTAGATCACGATTATGATTCTATTTTAAACCTGCAATATCATGGGTAACAGGTCGGTAAATGACAGCTATAGTGAATGGTAATGAGAGAATCTGGCTGGTTTTAACTAAAAAAGCCCCTTACCGACTAGACCAGTAAGAGGCTTTATTAACTAGATAGTTGCTGATCTAACTAGGCTGAACTACCTAGACAACCAAACCATAAGTTGCTGACGCTCTTGGTCGGTCATCTGGGTTATATTGCCTAACGGCATATAACCGGTTTGCAAAGCAGGAATCATCTTGTCTTTTACGGCTAACGCTTGCTCAGCCGTTGCTAATACGATACCCGCAGGGGCAGACGCAAAACCGGCATTACTGGGGCTAACGGCATGACAAGACGTACAGCGCTGCTCAATAATCGTCAACGCTTGAGTATCGGTTAAGACTGTTTCACCTTGTTGCACTGCAATTTTTTCCGGTGCCATAGCCGCAGCCAAGATCACCAACATAACTGCCGCTGCGACTAAAATACTAGGTTTAGTCACACCACGATGGCGCAAGTTAAAGAAGTGACGGGCAAACGCGGCGATAAAGCTGATGGCGACTAATACCAACCAACCAAACTCATGACTGTAGGTCATGGGGTAATGATTACTGATCATAATGAAGATGATAGGCAAGGTCAGATAGTTATTATGGGTGGAACGCAATTTAGCAAATGCGCCGTATTTAGGATCCGGAGACTCCCCACGCTTCACCGCAGCAACGAGTGCCGTTTGCGCCGGCATAATGCCCAAGAATACGTTACCCGCCATAATCGTACCGATAATCGCCCCCATGTGGATATAAGCACCACGAGCAGAGAAAATCTCATGAGAGAACCACGACATAAACGCTAAGAAGCCAAATAAGATCAGCCCGAATAGTTTCGCATTATGACGCAGCGGTGACCGCACCATAGCCTCATACACTATGATACCAACAGCGATAAAACCAAGGCCTGCGCCAATGGCTTGCCCTTGAGTCATCTCTAATCGGCTATTATCGATCAAGAAACTTTCTGCCCCGACGTAATAAACAATCCATAGCATCACCATACCGGTTAACCAGGTAGTATACGCTTCCCATTTAAACCAATGTAGATTTTCCGGTTCAGACTCAGGCCCTAACTTATATTTTGCCACTTCATAAAAGCCGCCACCGTGGATCGCCCACAAGTCGCCGCCAATCCCCTTGTCTTTTTTCCACTGTGGTGGATTTTCTAAGCTGTTATCTAACCAGATAAAATAGAAAGAGGCACCAATCCAAGCCACACCAGCGATGACGTGGAACCAGCGGAAGAACATATTCAACCACTCAAAAAAATACGCTTCCATTATTTCTCTCCTGCGCTGATATTAGCATCACGCTGATGCACACAATTACCGGCCACATAGGTTGCTTGTACAGCGCGGTCGTCACCTAGAATAATCATGGCAAAAAGTTTTTCAGCTAAGGTTTTACACTTGCTTTGCTTCAACGCCATGATTGGAGTGCTATTAAAATCCAGCACAGCGAAATCCGCTTCGTTGCCAATTTTAAAAGAACCGATTTTATTTTCTAATTGCAATGTTTTTGCATTACCTAAGGTCGCTAGATATAAACTCTTCAGCGGCGATAATTTATTGCCGTTTAATTGCGTCACCTTGTACGCTTCGTTGAGTGTTTGCAACATAGAGAAGCTAGTACCACCACCCACGTCGGTTGCCACACTATAAGCTACTTGGTTTTCTTCTAGTTCTTTAATATCTAATAAGCCACTACCTAAAAATAGGTTAGAGGTTGGACAAAAAGAAACACTAGAACCGGTCTCACGGAAACGCTGATGTTCGCGTTCATTTAAGTGAATACCATGAGCAAAAATACTGCGCTGACCGAGCAAGTTATACTGGTCATAAACATCGAGGTAATCTTTTGCATCTGGAAATAATTCAGAGACAAAAGCCACTTCGTCTTTGTTTTCTGAGATGTGAGTTTGCATGTACACATCCGGATACTCGGCCATTAACTGACCGGCTTTTTCTAGCTGCTCATGGGTCGAGGTAATTGCAAAACGCGGAGTTACCGCATACAACTGGCGCCCCTTGTTATGCCAACTATCAATCAAAGATTTACTATCTTCGTAGCTGCTCTCTGGGGTATCGCACAAGAAATCGGGCGCGTTACGATCCATCATTACTTTACCGCAGATCATTCGGGTATTACGCTTTTCCGAGGCTTCAAAGAAGGCTTCTACCGATTGTTTATGCACAGTTCCAAATACTAACGCTGTGGTCGTACCGCACTTTAACAGCTCATCTAAAAAGAAGTTCGCGATATTGCTAGCGTATTCTTTATCTTCGAACTGGCGCTCTGCGGGGAAGGTATAATTATTCAACCAATCCAATAGTTGTTCACCATAAGAGGCAATCACTTCTACTTGAGGATAGTGAATATGAGTATCGATCATACCTGGAATAATAAGATGGTCTTTATATTCAACAACTTTCACATCGGCGGCAAGTGCTGGTAAAACATCAGATGCTTCGCCTAGTTGCTTCACCTTACCGTCTTCAATAACCAAGGCACCATCTTGGAAAAACTGGTACGCACTCTCATCAATATTAAGAGTCCCTTCGATATCGGGATCCGATAGGAAGTGAAGTATCGCGGCTCGATAGACAGTCGTGCTCTGTGTACTACTCATAATTTTACATTCTCGTTCATGTCTCTAAAGAAACATTATTGGTTTCAAGTTGAGTCAGTGTTGAGTATTTAAGGTTGAGTATTGACTTCCACAAAAGGTGAATAATTACTAAACCCTGCCTCTTACACTTTTATTTAATTTAAAAAGAGTTTCATTTTCTAAATTGTTTTTAATTAGCTGTTAAGAAAATTTATTAACAAGTAATCTGAATTTTCACATCATTGCCAAAGAAGTGTTCTTCACAATTATTACCACCACCTTTACGATCAACAACCAAAAAATCACAAACCTTGTTCAAACCTAATACCGGGTGGTGCCAAGTATTCTTGTGGTAATTAATGCCTTGATCAGCACGAGCGATGAACAAGTGTAGGTTTTCTGGAGTTGGTTCTTCGACCGCGTCCGCCACCAGCACTAGATACTCTTCACCCGATAACGGATGAAAAGATTGGCTACCAAACGGATGGCGCTCTACCATTTCGATATCCATGGCGAGGTCTTTAGAAACTGGACGAGGCAAAGCGCGGAAAATATTAATGACCGCGTGAGTTTCAGGCGTTCCTTTGTCCGAGCTGCCAGCGGCTTCTAACTCAACCTTCCCTAAGGAATCATAACGTTCGGTATTACCACCGTTGATCATGATTGGATTCTTGCTTGCAGAAGAATTACCAAACACTTCAATCACATCACCAAACGGCGCGAACGCTTCTTTGGTTAGGGGCTGGGGGGTTAATGTATATTCTTTAACCATTTTCTAGCTGCCACGATAGGTTGAGATGCCGTATGCCGAAACCAATAATGGCACATGATAATGCTCATCTGGGTTTTCGATACGAAAGTCAAAAGTAACGCTTGGATAGAAGCAAGACTTACCCTGTTTTTCGAAGTAGGGATCGGTAGCAAACTCGATGCGGTAAATGCCCGCTTCGCGCTGCTGCCCTTCCAACCAATCTACGATGCGACCATCGCTATTGGTTTCGCCAGCAGCAATTTGTTGGTACTGTTTGTTTGCATCCAGTTTAAAAAGTACTACTGCCACACCCACCGCGGGCTTACCAAGATTGGTATCTAACACGTGAGTCGTAATTGGACTAGCCATGTTCTTTCCTTCTCTAAGTCTCGAACCTTTAATCAACCAAAAGAGATCATAATTATGTGCTTATGTAGCAAGTGTGTATGGCATGGATACCATACCCAAGGCTACAGGGACGTATTGACGCCGGCTTGCGGAATAAATACATAATCATGATTTCGTTATCGATTACAAAAAATTCTTATCATCATTTAGCCATTCGGAATTAATTTATCAATTCGAATGGCGGTAATTTTTGCTTGCTCTGCTGCTGCATTTTTCAATTCAACGTCGCGCTCATTAGGCAAACGCTGATTTAATAGCTCCAGCATTTGCGCCGCGCTTTTACCGGTGGCGCACACGATAAAGATAAAACCATTTTTCTCTTCGTAGGCTGTATTACCCGCCGCTAAGTTTGCAATTACTTCTTCACTGGCATCATCTACCGAAGACTGTTCCCCAGAGGCTAGCTTTTTCGTATGGGCGTATTTTTCGCGCAAGCTGGTCACATCACCAATTTTTGGATGACCTTCAAACGCTTGTAAAAAATCTTGCTCGCCTAAACCCGCCCATATCGATAATGCAACCTGCTGACATTGCTCTAAAGAAACAAATGGGCGTGCTGCCACCATGCCATCGATCCAAGCTTGCGAGGTACAACAGTTAGAGAATGCCACTTCGGCATCCTCAATAGAAAGCGCATTTAATGCGCTTAAGCTGTAATTCAAATCAGACATCCTATTATCCTTTTATTCCCAGTTTTATTAAACGGGAAATCCCCATAAGCGAATACGGCTAATGCCACCATCAGGGTACATTTTTAAGCGTACGTGGGTGAAGCTTTGATCTTGAGCCGTGATCTGGTCTTTAAAAGTATGCTCACGATCGGCAAATAATGCTGTGCGTTCGATGATGGGCGTCCAGTTAATGTTTAACTGCGGCTTAGCTTCTTCACCATTGCTATTGGTTTTATCAAAGCGTGCATCGATGTGAGAGTCTGCTGCCAAAGCTTCAGAATTTGCAACTTGCTCTGGGGTTAATACCGCCCCTTCTAAAGAGAAAGCATTCGGATAGTTGCCTTTAAAATGACAAGTATCGATTAAAATTTTCTCGATATTGCCACGCGTCGCTAACTGCAAAATAATCCAATCATGACCACGGTCTACTTCCGCATTACCAATGCTACGGCGACGTTTCGTTTCCCAACCATCACCCATATTAGCACCACGCTCTGGCATTAATAAATTTTCTGGGTGACTAAAAAACATATCAGAACAGGTCACTGGACGTGCGCCATTTTTAATAAACGCAAGATCTAATGGCTCACCTTTCAAAAACCAGCTCTGATCCGCTACGATTTCGCCATACACATTTAAGCGCGCGACACCGCCATCTGGGTACATATTAAAACGCACATGGGTCCATACTTGTTCCGCTGCGGGGTTATTTCTATCAACATCAATAAGGTTATCACTTCCTGGGTTCACCGCAGTGATGTCAATTAATGGCGTCCATTCAGTTTTATCGTTTGGCTCACCTTGTATATTGCAGGCTTCTAAAGAAACCGTTTGCGGCGCATTACCTAAGAAGTGCGCGGTATTTGCATTAATGCCTCGAATAATACCTTGCGCACCAAGTTTGATGATGCACCAATCAAACGATAAACCATCATCAGAAGTACCATCGGGTAAAAAGCGGCGACGGCGGGTTTCCCAACCATCCATAATCTGTCCACGCTCGGTAAAGACACCAGGCTGAAAAATAGGCGCTTCTGCTTTTAATAAATTTTCCATTTCAGCAAAAAAATCATTGCTGCACATAAGAGCCTGCCCACCCAAGCGACGAGCGGCTAGATCAGTATATTGTTCAGACAAACGGTTGCCTTTAGCGACTAAACTCATTCTTTCTTATTTCCTATTTCAATTCTTGTATTTACCTTCAGAGTAAGCGGTTATAGAAACGCTGATTGAAGGCTATTGTTGTATTTACTTTTTAGATTCTTCAGCATTAATCGATTTACTAAGGTGTAATACGCTGCCTTGGCCTTTGCTATCGACCTCACCCTTAAGCTGCTGCTTGATATCTTGCCAAGCCAAGCCTCGGCTCTTTTTTAAACTTGCTTTGGTCGTCGACGCAGTGGCCATTGAATCGGTAGTTAAACTTTCTTCAGTCACTTGATTACTAGCATGATGGATGGCGATTAATTCGCCCACGATGGATACCGCGACTTCCATAGGAAGCTTTCCTGGTACCGAACTTAAACCCACAGGACAGCGAATGTTTTTTATCTGCTGTGCTAGCGCTGTTTGTCGTTGAGGATCTTGATTAAGTAGGCGATCGCTTAATCGTTTTTGAAAGCGTAATGCCTTGGTTTCTGAACCAATAAGGCCAATCGATCGCAGTTGCTGTAATGGATTACGATTACGTTTTAATGCCGTTAAGCAGAGTTCAAAATCGAGCTGATGATTGTGGGTTAAAATTAAAATATCACTACCGCTAGGCAAGTCTTCTAATTCATCACAAGGTTCAGTCGCGACTATCTTGTTAACATTGGCTGGAATATGCGCAGGAAATTCATCTGCGCGCGAGTCAATCCAGCTGACCTTACAATCTAGCCCAGCCAAAATAGTAATAATAGACTTGGCCACATGGCCCGCACCAAAGATGCCTATATGAAATTGGCAAGCGGCAAAGGTTTCAATCAATACCGTTGCACTACCACCACAACATTGGCCCAGTGAAGCGCCTAATGGAAAGTGGTGAATTTCTTGTTGCACGGAATTTTTAGCAATAATTTCTCGCGCTTTTTGCATCACCAGAAATTCAAGGTGACCACCACCAATGGTATCAAAAGTCTCTGTCGCCGTGATCACCATCTTGCTGCTATGATCACGGGGCGTAGAACCTGTGCAACCTAATACCGTCACGAGGGCGTAACCCTCTCCAGCTTGCTGTAAAAACTGTACGGCATCGAACCAGTTATTAGTTGCCTTGATACTAGATTTGATGGTCATAATTAAACCTTCTGCGCTTGGGCGGTATTACGAATAAAGTTTTTCGTATCCTGCACAGAACGCAATACACATTCAGGGGTCGCAGGAGCATCCATAGGCGCGCCGTAGTGGTAATCCGCAAGACTAGCGACCGCATCACGAATTGCAGACCAAACAGAAATACCTAACATAAATGGAGGCTCACCGACCGCTTTGGAACGATAGATGGTTTCTTCACCATTAGGACGATCTTTTAGCAGGCTGACATTGAATTCAAATGGGGTATCACCGACAGCCGGAATTTTATAAGTGGCCGGGCCATTCGACATTAAGCGACCTTCATCATTCCATTTCAGCTCTTCTGTGGTCAACCACCCCATACCTTGAATGAAAGCGCCTTCGATCTGGCCTTTATCAATCGCCGGATTTAATGAACGCCCAACGTCGTGCAAAATATCAGTACGTACTAAACGGCTTTCACCGGTTAAGGTATCTACTAAGACTTCACTCACCGCAGCACCATTAGCGTAATAATAAAAAGGGCGGCCTTTACCGGTATTGCGATCGTAATGAATCTTAGGCGTTTTATAGAAACCGGTAGAAGAAAGTGGTACCCGGCCCATATAGGCTTGCTGGACAAAATCGGCAAATGGCACAACGACTTCTTCGCCTGAATCCTTTTCGATAACGACGTTATTATTCTCGAAACGAACATTCTCTTCCTGAATAACATCGTTATCGGTGGCATAATGTTCGACAGCAAACTTCACCATACCCGCTTTGATACGTAAGCAGGCGTCACGTGCTGCCATGCCGTTCAAATCGGTACCCGAAGACGCCGCTGTTGGCGAAGTATTGGGCACTTTCTCAGTATTGGTTGCGGAAACCTGAATGGTATCTAGGTCTACTTGGAATTCTTCTGCCACGACTTGCGCAACTTTAACAAATAAACCTTGGCCCATTTCTGTGCCTCCGTGGTTTAAATGAATGCTACCGTCGGTATAAACATGAACCAAGGCGCCGGCTTGATTCAAAAACTGTACGGTAAACGAAATGCCAAATTTAACTGGGGTTAAAGCTAAGCCTTTTTTTAAGAAGGGGCTATTCGCATTAAACTCTTTGATCTCTGCTCGGCGTTGCCAATAATCTGAAGTTTTTTCTAATTCTGCGATTAATTCTGGTAATACTTTTTGTTCTACGGTTTGACCATAGTGTGTTTGGTTGCGCTCATCGACTTGACCATCAGCAGTGCGAATATGATCGTATTTGATGCCATACAGATTACGCTTACGAATGGTTAGTGGATCTTCACCCAAGTGGCGAGCAATATCGTCCATCATCAATTCCGCAAGAATCACACCCTGTGGACCACCAAAGCCGCGATACGCCGTATTCGAGGTGGTATGGGTTTTACAGCGGTGGCCAGTCACAGTGCTATTGTTTAGATAATAAGCATTATCCGAGTGGAACATAGCACGGTCGACGATGGCATCGGATAAATCTGGGGAGTTACCACAGTTACCTGCGACCATGATGTCACTGCCCATCATGATGCCTTGTTCGTCAAAACCAACATCATAAGTATTAAAAAACGGATGGCGTTTCCCCGTCATGACCATATCGTCATGACGAGACATGCGATATTTAACCGGACGACCGGTTTTATTGGCAACGATCGCAGCGATGCAAGCCAGTGGTGCGGCTTGAGTTTCTTTACCCCCAAAGCCCCCTCCCATACGGCGGATTTCAACCTGTACTTTATTAATGGATACGTCTAAAACTTCCGCCACCAGCTTTTGTACTTCGGTTGGGTGCTGAGTCGAGCTATAGACCTTCATGCCACCATCTTCGGTTGGCAATACAGAGCAGACTTGGCCTTCTAAGTAGAAGTGTTCCTGGCCGTTAACCTGCATTTCACCTTGTATACGATTTGGTGCATCGGCTAAGGCTTGGGCTGAGTCACCACGCTTATGTTGATGCGTTGGGCGCACGAAAAATTGATCTTTTAACGCCTTTTCTACGCTAAGCGTCGGCTCTAAGATATCGTATTCGATATAAGCTTTCGCCACAGCCGCTTTAGCAATTTCCATGGTCTCGGCGGCGACGGCAAAAATGGGCTGGCCAATGTATTCGCACAATTTTTCTACTAATACTGGGTCTCCAGAAAAAACGGGGCCAATGTCCACATGTCCCGGTACATCTTCTACCGTGATCACATCGACGACCCCCAAAGTTTCTCTAACTGAAGTGAGATCGATTGACTTAATTTTCGCGTGGGCGTGAGCACTGCCCCCCACTGCGATGTGCAACTGGTTGGGGTATTCTGGCATGTCATCAACATACACAGCTTTACCGGTAACATGTTTTTCCGCACTCTCGTGCTGCATGTTTTGACCCGTCTGGCCCTTTGATGTATTTAAAGGGTTTTTCACTTTCGCTGGACGGCTCTTTTGTTCATTCTCAGCTAAAGAGTTTTCTGGCGTTTGTGTTGGTAAGTCGATTAATTTACGCATGGCCACCTCCTACATTGACTTCATTTAGGGATAGCTCACTATTATTAAGCGATTCTATTCTTGTGATTGAATTGGGGTTAGAAAGCTCAAACGCACATTTCTGAATGAGATTTTGTGCAACCTGCATTCGGTATTCAGAGGTCGCGCGTACGTCTGTCATCGGGCTGAAATCTTGCTCTAAAACTTGCGCGGCCTCTGCAAAAGCGGCCATAGATACGGGTTTATTTAATAAAGCTTTTTCTAGCTTACTGGCGGCTTTGGGAATGCCCGCCATACCACCAAAACCGGTAGTTACTGCGCTGACTGTTTGACCGTTAGAAGACTCAACAAGGGTAAACTTAAACGCCGCAAGTACCGCCGAGATATCATCTTCTAGACGCTTAGAGATTTTATATACTTTTAACTTTTGATTATCTTGTAAGCGTGGGATACGAATCATACGCAGGTATTCCCCCTGCTTTTGCTCGGTCTTTTTATAATCTAAAAAGAACTCACTTAAAGGCATCCAGCGGTTGCCTTGAGCACTTGCAAGTTCAATGCAAGCACCTAACGCTAACAGTACCGGAGGGGTATCACCAATCGGTGATGCGTTAGCCACGTTCCCGCCCATAGTGCCGTTATTGCGTACTTGGCGCGAGGCAAATCTGTGTAATAACTGGCCAAACTCGGGGAAATGTTCATTCAGCGTCGCTTCCATCTGACTATAAGTCACCCCAGCACCAATTAAGATAGCATCGTCTTCAACCGTGATGGTCTTTAGGCTGACAATGTCGTTAATGGCGATTAGCTGAGGTAAGCGGCGGTTCATCTGCGTCACTTCAAGCGCGATATCCGTAGCACCTGCGACCATGCGTGCTTCAGGGTATTGAGTTAATAAAGCTTTTAATTCGTCTTCGCTTTTGGGTGACCAGCTTTGACTTACACTATCGGTATGAGATGCAGGATGGAAAAGCCCTGCTGTGGTTTCTGCTGCCACATCAAGAGGGGCTTCTGATTTTGTCTCAATTTCTGGTTCTGGCTGCCAGATAGCGACTTGCCCAGCATCACCACTATTATTGTGATACTTATTCATATTTTCAGCGGCTTCAATAATGGGACGATAGCCGGTGCAGCGACATAAATTACCCGACAGTGCATCGATAATCTGATGATGATCTGCCGGTTCACTATTTTTATGAATGCGCTGATGTTCGTGTAATGCCGCCAATGACATAACGATGCCAGGCGTACAAAAACCACACTGAGAACCATGATAATCCACCATAGCTTGCTGGGCAGGATGCAGCTGCTGGGCAATGACTTCTTTTGCCACGCCTTTCTTTAATCTCGCTTTCGTCGCTAAAGCATCAACCGTAATTAGGCTTTTACCATCAAGCTGAGTGACAAAGGTAATACAGCCATTAATAGCCTGGTATTGCCATGTGCCTTCACCCTTATCATCAATAGAGCGCTCTCCTAATAGTACCGAACAGGCACCGCAATCGCCTGAGCCACAACCTTCTTTTGTACCCGGCAAAGCTTGCTGTGTACGCAAGTAGCGCAATAGGGTCATGTCACTTGAGACAGTAGATTCTTCGACCCAGTTACCATTTAAACAAAATCTAATCACGGCTTTTCTCATATTCATCACATCTTATTATTTGCATTATTACGCGAAAGCTACGACTAATCAAATTTCTGACCAAATAGACAAGTTTTATTCTTGTGGGTAGCCTATAAACAAAACAATCTCCACTTTTTTTAACGCCCAAGGTAACGCGCTTTCTGTGCCAACTTTAGGGTCTTAAGGACTAGTTCCAGCGACCTTCATCCTATTAAATACTATTAAGAGAATATAGGTAGCACTTAATAATTCACAATCTGGCTGTATATGACAATTTTATGACCAAATGGTTACATTTTGCATCATATTGGTTCACTGCCCTTCGATAATGCACCTTGCTAGATCATTGCTAGACCATTATTTAAGTATAGCTAGGTTATTTATTAACCTTATAAGGAATAAATCTTTCAAGAAGTGTCTTTATAAACCATATATAAGCTGACCTTCTGAACAATTTTTTGAGAATTTTTCAATTTTAACGCATGATAGTCTATCTTTTGGCAAACATATTGCTTAATAAAGCTGGCTAACTGGTCAAGAATTTAATCATGAATCAAATTGAACTGAACAATATAACCAAGGGTTATCCCGGCTGTATCGCTAATCAAGCGGTTACATTGAAAGTAGAGGCCGGCGAGATACATGCTTTGCTTGGGGAAAATGGCGCGGGTAAAAGCACCTTAATGAAGATTATTTATGGTGTTGTAAAGCCTGACGAAGGTTCTATGCGCTGGCAAGGAGAAGAGGTCACGGTGAAAGGCCCTGCTCATGCACGCGCGCTTGGTATCGGTATGGTCTTTCAGCATTTCTCGCTATTCGAAACCTTAACGGTAGCTGAGAACATTGCTCTGAGCCTTCCTCAAGAAGAAGCAAAATCCCTTGAGTTATTAAAGCAGCGCATTATAGAAGTCTCTGCCCACTATGGTATGAAGCTTGATCCCAACCGCTATGTTCATACGCTCTCTATCGGCGAACAGCAGCGTGTTGAAATTGTGCGTTGTCTTTTACAAGACGTGAAATTATTGATTCTTGATGAACCCACCTCGGTTTTAACACCACAAGAAGTTGAGACCTTGTTCAAAACTCTGCATCTGTTATCCGATGAGGGCTGCAGTATTCTATTTATTTCTCATAAGCTCGATGAAGTTCGCGCTCTTTGTGACTACGCAACTATTTTGAAAGCAGGCCAAGTGAGTGGCCACTGCATTCCTAAAGAGACAACCACCGCAGAACTAGCACGCTTGATGGTGGGTGACGATACTCCACTGACCGAAGATTATGAAAAAGCAGAAGGCCGTGAGAATTTTTTATCCATCGTCGATTTAAGTCATCAATCTAATGACCCTTTTGCGTGTTCGTTGAAAAACATTTCGTTGAACGTAAAAGCGGGTGAAATTTTAGGCATTGCCGGTGTTGCGGGCAATGGCCAAGAAGAATTATTGAACCTCATTAGTGGCGAAGATACGAGCGCTAAAGAAACGGTATTCTTTGCTCATAAAGCCGTAGGCAATCTAACCCCAGAGAAGCGCCGCCTTTTAGGCTTAGGCTTTGTACCTGAAGAACGCTTAGGTCGTGGGGCGGTCCCCGATATGTCATTGCAAGATAATGCGTTATTAACCGCTTATCAAGGTGATATGACGAATAAAGGCCTAGTGAATACCACTAAGGTGAAAGCCTTTGCCCAAAACATTATCGATAAGTTTACGGTTAAAGCCGAAGGCATCCAAGCGCAAGCGAAGTCGTTATCTGGAGGAAATTTACAAAAGTATATTATCGGCCGTGAAATTCTACAGCAGCCAAAACTCTTGGTTTGCTCACACCCGACCTGGGGGGTTGATATTGGTGCCGCCATTTTGATTCGTCATGAACTGGTGAAGTTACGGGATCAAGGAGCAGCGGTATTAGTTGTCTCGGAAGATATTGATGAGCTGTATGCCATCAGTGATCGTATCTGCGCTATTTGTGATGGTGAACTTTCGCCTGTTGCTGCAACGAATGAAGTAACTATTAACCAACTAGGTATGTGGATGGCCGGTGATTTTCAGGCCGTGAATACTGATTCTGAAATTAATAGCTCACCTTCAAATACTCCAGCATCGAATATTTCTAAAGATCAGGGAAGGATGAAATCATGTTAAATATTACGTTAGAAAAAAGACCTTCTGATTCTAAGGTTATGTCTTATTTATCTCCGCTATTCGCAATTACCTTAACCTTGTTTAGTGGCGGTTTATTATTCGCTACCTTAGGACAAGATCCTTTTCATGCGCTTTATACTTTTTTTATTGCACCACTAACCGATATATACGGCTGGACTGAACTTGGGGTGAAAGTTGCCCCACTCACTTTATGTGCCATGGGTTTGATGCTGTGCTTTAAAGCAAGAATTTGGAACATTGGCGCTGAAGGTCAATTTATTCTCGGTGGCTTAGGTGGTGGTTATATCGCGCTAGAATTAATCGCTGTAGAAGGGGCTTGGGTATTACCTCTAGTATTATTTTTTGGTGCTTTATCCGGTTTATTGTGGGGGGCACTTACCGCACTATTAAAAACTCGCTTCGGTGCTAATGAAATCCTCACCACTATTATGCTCAACTACATCGCACTTAATTGGTTGCTTTATGGTGTTCATGGACCATTAAAAGATCCTGATGGTTTTAACTTTCCTGAGTCCGCCTTGTTTTCTGATTTCGCGACCTTGCCAGTTTTATCTGACGATTATCGGCTAAATATCAGTATATTTTTTGCTTTATTTGCGGTGGCTGCTCTTTGGGCCTTGATGTCGAAAACCTTATTAGGCTTTCAAATTGCGGTATTAGGCGAAGATAAATCCGCCGCCCGTTTTGCCGGCTTTAAAGAAGAATATTTAACTTGGTTTGTCTTATTAGCCTGCGGTGCTCTGGCGGGTTTAGCTGGGGTAAGTGAAGTGACAGGTTCGGTAGGTCAGCTCAACCCTTATATTTCCCCTGGTTATGGTTATGCCGCCATTATCGTTGTGTTTCTTGGCCGCATGCATCCAGTAGGTATCGTCTTTGCCAGTATGTTATTAGCCCTCACGTATATGGGAGGAGAAATGGCTCAAATGGATTTAGCACTACCAAAATCATTAACCGGTTTGTTCCAAGGTATGTTGTTATTTTATCTGTTGGCTTGTGATTTATTAATTAGTTATCGCATTGTGCGTAAACCCGCTGCCCGCTCAATTGGCAGCTCTTCTAACCCTGCGCAAGCATAAGAGGCCTGCATAATGGATTTTGAATTATTCACCAATATTTTATTCGCCACCTTACGCACAGGTACCCCCCTGATTTTAATCGCCTTAGGTGAGATGGTATGCGAAAAATCAGGGGTCTTAAACCTTGGCCAAGAAGGCATGGTTCTGATGGGGGCGGCATTAGGTTTTATTGCCGCGGTTGTTACCGGTCACGCAGGTTTAGGCATTATCGCGGCAATTATTGCGGGCATGCTGATGTCGGTATTATTTGCCTTTTTAGCCGTGACCTTGGTTTCCAATCAAGTCGCAACAGGTCTCGCATTAACCATTTTTGGAACCGGCCTCAGTGGCTTTTTAGGCGCGGGTTATGTCGGTATGGCGATTGATGGAATCGCCCCTTTGCCGATTCCTTTGTTAAGTGATATTCCAGTGATCGGCAAGGTATTATTTTCTCATGACCCCTTGGTGTATTTATCTTGGTTTATGTTCGCCTTAATTTTTTGGTGCTTTCGTAGTACGCGCTTAGGGTTAACCATTCGCGCTGTGGGTGAAAATCCTGAAGCCGCCAATGCCATTGGTATTCCGGTAATGAAAGTACGCTATGGCGCTATTGTATTTGGTGGTGCTATGGCTGGCTTAGCGGGTGCGTATCTTTCCCTTCTCTACACGCCTATGTGGAGTGAAGGCATGTCCGCAGGGCGCGGTTGGATTGCATTAGCCTTGGTTGTTTTTGCTAGCTGGAAAGCTGAGCGCATTCTGCTTGGGGCTTATTTATTTGGTGCCGCCAGCATCATGCACTTGGTACTACAAGGACTTGGTTTTGAAGCGTCTCCAAACCTTCTCGCCATGCTGCCTTATGCTGCCACTATTCTTGTTTTGGTGATCATCGCAAGCGATGCCGCCAAAGCAAAATTGAGTACACCACTTGCATTAGGTCGGCCTTATAGACCGCAAGTGTAGTTTTAACCTAAGAGTATTTGGTACCGCTGCAAGATAGTAGCGGACCATGATTTGAAAATCTAACTGAAGTGAACTAAAAGGAAGCATACCCATGCAATCAAAAAAAGTGCGTTCTAATAAGCTAAGCAAGCTCGCCATGACAGCAGCGCTCGCATTAACCGCGAACCTTGTAAGTGCTGAAGATCCATTAAAAGTAGGTTTTGTTTATGTCGGCCCAACCGGTGATGCTGGCTGGACCTTTGGTCATGATGAAGGTCGTAAATATATTGTCGAAAAATTTGGTGACAAGGTGGAAACCAATTACGTTGAGAGTGTTGCCGAAGGTGCTGACTCTGAGCGTGTTATTCGCCAGTTAGCGGCGAAAGGTCACGACCTTATTTTCACCACCTCTTTTGGTTATATGAACCCCACGTTAAAAGTGGCGAAGAAATTTAAGAAAGTTAAATTCGAACACGCTACGGGTTATAAGCGCAGTAAAAATGTCGGTACTTATTTTGCTCGTGCTTACCAAGGTCGCTACCTTACCGGTTTAATTGCCGGTAAAATGACCAAATCTAACGTGATTGGTTATGTCGCTTCTTTCCCAATTCCTGAAGTGATTCGTGGTATTAATGCTTTTACTAAAGGCGCCCAAGAAGTTAATCCTGATGTTAAAGTAAAAGTCGTTTGGGCTTCTACCTGGTATGACCCAGCAAAAGAACGTGAAGCGGCTGAAACATTAATGTTACAAGGCGCTGATATTCTGACTCAACATACGGACTCCGCCGCAGTGATCCAAGCAGCTGAATCAAAAGGTAATTACGCTATCGGTTATCACTCGGATATGAGTGCTTATGGCGCTAAAGCTCACTTGACTTCGACTATTCACAACTGGGGTCCTCTATACGCTGGAAAAGTACAAGCCGTTATGGATGGTACTTGGAAGTCTGAAGATTTGTGGCCAGGCATTGCCGAAGGCGTAACCGATCTTGCACCTTTGAATGACGCGATTCCTGCAGCCGTGAAAGCGTTAGTTGCCAAAAAGAAACAAGCGATCAAAGACGGTACTATGCGCGTATTTGATGGCCCAGTTTTCGATCAAGCGGGCAAAGAAGTCATTAGCGCTGGTAAGACTATGGATGATGGTGCTTTAAAAGGTTTTAACTGGTACGTTAAAGGTGTCGAAGGGAAACTTCCTAAGAGCTAAACCTATGGGTATAGTTCAACCTGTTATCGTTTTACTTAAGGGCAGTCATGACTATTGCTGCCCTTATGACAGGGATTTATCAATCAAGGACAGATTGTTCACATTAGCTTGATGCAAATTGCTTTCTGGAGCGATGAATTTTTCGTTCGCAATGACATTCTGTTACAATACACGCCCGTTTTATGAAACGGATGTTTTCACCTCATACTGTTATCAACGAGGCCTTTGGTGAGCGTAACTAAGAAGTATAAACCGGGTAAGATCCGCGAACAAAACAGCCAGAAGATTCTACAAGCGGCTGAAGTTGAATTTGTTAAACATGGATACAAGGGCACGAGTATGCAGTCAATTTCTGACGCTGCTGGTCTGCCTAAAGCCAACCTGCATTATTATTTCACCAATAAAGCGAAATTATATAACGCTGTTTTAGAAGATATTGTTCAGCGCTGGAACGAAGTTCTTGCTGACATTACCGAAGACGATGATCCTACGACAACCCTAGAGTATTATATTCGTACTAAGGTTGAACTGGCGATTCGCTATCCTAATGCCTCAAAAATATTCGCAACCGAAATTATTCAGGGCGCACCTAATGTAAATGAATATCTGCGTACCGATTTGCGGACCTGGTTAAGAGCAAAAACAAAGATCATCGATACTTGGATTGAGCAAGGTAAGATGTCAAAAGTCGATCCTGAGCATCTATTCTTTATGATTTGGTCAACAACTCAGCACTATGCTGATTTTGAGACTCAAATTTTAACCATTACTAATAAGCTAGAATATGAAGCTGATGATATCGAACGTATCAGTCGCTTCTTATGCCACATGATCTTAACGGGCTGTGGTTTAATACCAACCCATAAGCTTTAATTTCCTGCTTAACCCTGTAAACTGAGCGCAATAAAAGTAATTACATACATTATTTTTATTGCGGCAGATTAACACGCAAGTCACTGCCATGTACGCATTCTGTGCATGGTGATATGTTGACTATTCTCTTAGACGATACCGCTCATACCTCCTTGTTACCGTTTGCTCTCTTTTTTGAATTTAATCGCTGATAGCGATCTTGTACTGAAAAGGTGACAACATGTCTTCTCTGCCTACAAATAATGTCTCTGCAGGAAAAAGCCTGTGGATTAAAAAACCACTGTCTGTATTTACCGCCAATCAGCAAGATGCCAATAATGGTATTGTTATTCGTGATGGGCTTATCGTTGAATTGGTGGCTACGGGAGAGGTTCCACAGACTCAAATCGATGCTGAATTTGATACTGGCCACCATGTCTTATTACCCGGCTTAGTGAATACTCACCACCACCTCTATCAAACCTTAACTCGGGCTTTTCCTCCTGCTCTAAATAAACGCCTTTTCCCATGGCTGCAAACCCTATACCCAGTATGGGCTAAATTACAGCCAAACATGCTACATGCCGCAACCGAACTCGGCTTAGCCGAATTAATGCTATCCGGCTGTACCACAGTGGCTGATCATCATTACCTATTCCCAGCAGCATTAACCGAAGCTATTGATATTCAAGTATCCGCGGCACGCAAGATAGGTAACCGTGTCATATTGACCCGCGGCTCTATGAGCTTAGGTCAAGATAATGGGGGCTTACCACCACAATCCACCGTTCAAACTGATGCTGCTATTTTGACTGATTGTCAGCGCGTTATTACTCAATTCCATCAAGCCGGAGCCGGAGCTATGGTGCAATTAGCCCTCGCACCTTGCTCGCCCTTTTCGGTCACGACCGAACTCATGCAAGAGACGGCAAAGCTCGCTCGAGCAAATAGTGTGCGCTTACATACCCATTTAGCAGAAACCGAAGATGAGAATAGCTTCTGCTTAAATACCTTTGCTTTACGCCCATTAGATTATCTTGAATCAGTCGGCTGGCTAGCCGAAGACGTTTGGTTAGCCCATGGTATTCATTTTAATCAACAAGAGATCCAGCGCTTAGGCAAAGCCAAGGTGGGGATCGCTCATTGCCCTTCTTCAAACATGCTATTAGCCTCAGGTATCTGTCGTACCAAAGAGTTACAAGCCGCAGGCGCTCATATTGGCTTAGGGGTTGATGGCTCAGCTTCGAATGATGGCTCTAATATGATTCAAGAAGTTCGCCAAGCGTTATTAATTAATCGTTTACGCTACCAAGCGGATGAGGTTAGCCATCTCGATGCACTCTATTGGGCAACAAAAGGTTCAGCTAAAGTCCTAGGCCGTGATGACATAGGCGAGCTTGCCGTCGGTAAACAAGCCGATATTGCTTTATTTAATCTCGATGAGCTACGCTTCTCTGGCTCTCATGATCCCTTAGCCGCACTGATATTATGCGGTGCTCATCGCGCTGATTACGTCATGGTCGCAGGCCAGTGGCTGGTTGAACAAGGTCAGCTTTTAGCATCTGATATTGAAGAGATAATCGTTCGCCATAAAGTGTCTGCCTCGGAACTGGTTATGGGAAGTATCTAATGCGTAATTCCTACCTAGTACGTAGTATTTGAGCTGATAATAGCTGACCAATGTGTTAACATTTGGCGTTAATTATATTTCTGATTAACTGCGGCGATTAACCTCTAATAAATGTCGCCAATAGGATGATGCCATGAGCAAGTATGAACTCGATTTCTTCGTTTCTTGGGAAGAATTACATAAAGCAGGCCGACGCTTAGCAAGCACTCTACATGGTTTACAGGAATGGACAGGGATTCTAGCCGTAACTCGTGGAGGTATGGTTCCAGCCGCTATTATTGCTCGTGAGCTCAATATCCGTCTCATCGATACAATCTGTATTTCTAGCTACGAAGGCCAAGAGCGTGGCAGCTTTAATTTGAACAAATCACCTCAGCTGCCTGACGGTGGTAGAGGCTGGTTAATCATTGATGACCTTGTCGATACCGGCAAAACTGCTGCTGAAGTTCGTAGACTGTTTCCTAGCGCTCACTTTGCAACTCTATATGCTAAGCCTGCAGGTATTGAATACATAGATAGTTATGTTGAAGAAGTCACACAGAATACTTGGATTCGTTTCCCATGGGATATGAAATTAAGCTATGCCGACCCCATTGTGAAAGGCGGCTAAGCAACAACGTTATCACCCTAGCCTAGAACCGATAAAACAATACAGGATGTATGTTTTATCGGTCTTTTCAAAGCGATTACCCTTGGACTAAAACGCTATTTCGATTTTGCTTCATCTGCCATCTCTTCATTTAATTCGCGAAATACGAAAACTCGCGCCACCATGAAATTAAAGCCCATTCCCATCACAACACCGATAATAAAAGCCATAAATGGGTTTTCGATAAAGAAAGGGACGTAACCCGTAAGTAGGGTATAACTACCAAAATTAATCGCAAAGCCTCCAAGGGAAGTCAGAACAAATGAAACCCACTGAGTGAGTTTTTTCGACTTATGCCTATCGGTAAAGGTCACCGTTCGGTTCCAAAACCAATTCCATGTCACCGCAGGCCAGAATGAAATGGCTCGGGCTAGCGTATGGTTCATACCTAAGAATAATTGCAGAGCGAAGTAGATAAGGCTATCGACAATAAAACCTGTACCCCCTACTAAACCAAACTGCAAAAATTCAGAGGCTGTTGGGAACTTGAATTTGTATAGGCGACGCAGGTGCTTCAAATATAAAAGCTGTTCTTTGAAATCTAACTTACTTTCACCAAACTCGCGATCCTTAAAGTGAATAGGCTGCTCTGCAGGCGCAGAAAACTGACCTTTTACCATGATTTCTAAACCGATCTTATATCCTGTTGGCGCTAAGTCTTTGGTACTTTCTAAGCGTTCACGCTCAAAAGAGAAAAAGCCAGACATTGGATCTTTGACACGACAAAGAGGTAACGCTAACCAGGTTGCTACTTTAGAATTCAAAAGTCTAAAGAAACCCCAATCTTCATCGAATGAGCCACCTTCGACATAGCGAGAGCCTACGACAAAATCAGCTTCATTGGATTTTAATTTTTCAACCATGTGCGGAATGGCGGTAGCGGGATGAGATAAATCACAATCCATAACAACTATGTATTTACCAACCGCTTCTTCAATTCCGCGAATAACAGCCGTCGATAAACCACGCTCTTCTGTACGAACAATAATTCGAGCTGGAATTTCATGAGAAATCTTTGCTACAGCATCAAAGGAGCCATCTTGAGAATCATCATCAACATAAATGATTTCAAAATCTTCCCCTGCCAAGGCAGTATTAATTTCTGCTGCAATTAAAGGAATATTCTCTACTTCTTGGTAAGTAGGGATAACGATAGAGATATTTGGAGCTGACATATTTTAAACCATGTTAACTGCGCTGATAGTTACAACGCCTTAATTGACTGCTTCTTTATGACTTGTACCAATATAATGGTCACAACGATAAAGTTTGAAATAATTTACATATGAAGACTCTATCTTCACTTCCAATTCGTCCCGGATTTCACAGCGAACAAACTGTTTAAGTAATTCGTCCTTAAATCCCTTACGATCGGCATGAAGCAATACTATCCCTGAATCACCTACTTCGGCAGAACCAAACCAAAGATCAAACTGATCAAATCTTGAATCCAGTACTTTAACAGGCATTGGACGCGCATACCATGCGACTCGCGAAGCATGTGACCAGTTAGAGATAAATACTTTATCACCTTCTTCCGCCTGTGCGAGAATGCGAGATGAGACATCTTTCCAGCCCATTAAATCCGCTAATGGGTGGCGATAATCATCAAAGGCTATTTTTGGATAAGTAATCAACACCTGGACAACTAGAGTTAATAACAAACTGATACTGGCTAGAGCGATAAAGGTACGCTTTAACAGTTTGCTTTCTACAGAGCTAAGAATGACCTTGGCAATCAAAGGCAGCATAAAAATAACACCGAGTTCAGTCCAATGCGGTAACGAACGCCCTTTAGCCGATAATATGGAAAATAAAATTAGAATCGGTAAAGCAAAAATCAGCCAAATTTTAGCTTCCTTACTCGCACGTAATTTCCAAATAGCCATTAATCCCACGACATAGATCAATGGCCCAAAGGCGGCGAACTGAGTTACCTGCATTCGTAGCGCAGCTACTAAACTATATTCTGATTTACCCGCACTATGATTTAGCTGATACAAGAATGAGATCCAGTCATTTTGCATATTCCAGTAAAGTACTGGAAGAATACAAACAGCCGCGATGATACCAGCTACATACAAACCCACTTGGGTAAATAGGCGTCCTTTAAACTGTAGATACAGCACAATAAAGGTCGATAGCGCTAAGGTAACTCCAGTGTATTTACTTAACCCTGCAGCGCCTAAAATCAATCCAAGAAATATCCAATCTTTAACTTTCTGACCTTGATGAGCTTGAATACGTTTTAGTATCCAGATATTTAATAAGCCAGCCAATATTAAAGGTGTCTCAGGAATCATTCCGAACGGTAGGATCTGCAATATGGGTGCACTAATAAACAGCAGTAGGGTTAAAAAACCAACTTTTTCACCAAAGTCATTTTTAGCTAAATTAAAGAGCAGGAATAACGATAATCCACTCAATATTATTGGTGAAACCCGCAACGAAAATTCCGAACTAGAAAAGAATAAAGCGATAGATTGAAGCCAACCGACCATTGGAGGGTGATCGAAATAAGACCAATCTAAAAAGCTTCCATATAAGGCGTAATGTGCTTCGTCAGCAGAGAAAGGCAGGTTCAAAGCGTGGAGCAGTGCTAATGAGCTATAGAGAACTAGGAATGCAAGAGTAATGTTTCTTAACGACATGATCATACGCTGCTTCATTAATATTTTTTATGGGGGGGTATTGTAGTCCAAGGGGGGTTAGCTCGTCATGCTAATGCGGTAAAGATTTGTCTCAACTGAGTGTTCTATGGGATTAGTGCTGAACTCGTTGATGCTCTTTTAAAATTAACTCGTGAGCGACCGTACAGGATGTACGGGCAGGAAGGCGCCCCAGGGATGGGAAGGTTGATTGGTTTTGATGGCGTATATTCAAGCTAAAAGATGCAAAGCGTGTTCGTTTGATTCGACAGCAACCTTATTTACCGTCCCTGGTGTGCCTCCCGGCCTGCCTTCCGTGGCAGTCGCCAAAAGCCACTTTCTTACAGACGAAAAAAAACCCTAACAGGAATTCCTGTTAGGGTTTTTAGAATAAGAGCTTGACGAT
>CAXIBC010000040.1:0-25461 GCA_964022115.1 uncultured Oleispira sp.
CGTCTGAAAGTTAGTCTTAGTTTTATGTACACCGTTTCGATATCCTGTATCTCGTCCTGTTTTCATAAATTATTGGCAGCACTTCCAGCCTAATAATGGCTCATTAAGAGCCGCAATTTTTTTCTGAATTTACAGGATACTATTATGTCTACTACAACTGGTACAGTTAAGTGGTTCAACGAATCTAAAGGTTTTGGTTTCATCGAGCAGGAAAACGGCCCTGACGTTTTCGCTCACTTCCGTGCTATCCAAGGTACTGGCTTCAAAACTCTTGCTGAAGGCCAAAAAGTTGAGTTCACTGTAACTCAAGGTCAAAAAGGCCCACAAGCTGAGAACATCGTTCCTCTATAATTTAGACTTTCTAAATTAAAGAAGACAGCTTAGTATCTTAGGAGACTAAGCAGTTCAAGCTTGAAAAAGGCTAAACCGAAAGGTTTGGCCTTTTTTTATGCCTGTAATTTATAGAAAAATATAGCGCAAGATAAAAAAATCCCCAGCATGGCTAGGGATTCTTATTATTAATCAGGCTATTTAGATTGACAGGCTATCTAGATTGATTGGGTTTATGACGTTGACCGTTACTATTTGACCAAGGGTTATCACTACCTGAATTAGGTTTTTTAGCCGCAGGTTTATGACTACGACGTGCCGAGGTATTGCCTGCCCCCTTGCCTTGTTTATGCTGTTTGGTGCTATTGGCCGCATGTTGACCGTCGTGATGCTCACTGCGTGGCTTGCTTTGTGAATGGTTACGCTTAGGCTTGTTGGCTCTAGGAGCACGAGCATTTAACTTGGATTCTGGTAAACGACTAACCGGCTCAAACCCAGGCAATATTTCACGCTCTAACAATTCTCCAATGACACGTTCAATGGCAAACAACTCTTTTGTTTCATCTGCGCACACCAGCGATACCGCGTGACCTTCTGCACCAGCACGACCTGTACGACCAATGCGGTGTACATAATCCTCTGGCACATTAGGTAGATCAAAGTTCACGACTTGCGGAAGTTGATCAATATCGATACCACGAGCAGCAATATCGGTAGCGACTAAGATACGCACTTCACCGGCTTTAAAATCGCCGAGTGCACGAGTACGCGCCCCTTGGCTTTTATTGCCATGAATCGCCGCAGCGGTAATGCCGCGGCCTTCTAAGAATTTAGTTAACTTGTTAGCGCCGTGCTTAGTACGGCTAAAAACCAAGGCTTGCTTCCAATTACCATCTTCGATGAGTTTAGCCAGAGCGGCAGGCTTTTGTTTTTTATCTACGGGATAAATCCACTGCTTAACCAGCTTGGTTGTTACATTAGGTGGTGCAACAGAGATCTCAACAGGGTTATTTACTAGGCCTTTGGCTAATGCGCGAATGTCACTAGAGAAGGTCGCTGAGAATAATAAATTCTGACGCTTTTTCGGCAGAACTTTTAAGATCTTTTTAATATCGTGAATAAAACCCATATCCAGCATGCGATCGGCTTCATCAAGTACCAAAAATTCTAACTGTGAGAATTTGATGGCGCCTTGGTTAACGAGATCTAATAAGCGACCCGGTGTTGCGACTAAGACATCAGCCCCTTTACGCATACGCATCATTTGTGGGTTGGCTTTTACACCGCCAAAAATAACACACGAAGTGAGGTGGGTATTTTTGGAATACTTATCGACGTTATCGGCCACCTGAGCGGCAAGTTCACGAGTAGGTGTTAATACGAGAGCGCGAACTTGATTACTTTGTACTCGAGGGCCTTTAGCAAGCATTTCTAGAATAGGTAAGGTAAAACCTGCTGTTTTGCCTGTGCCGGTTTGCGCGGCTGCCATAATATCTTTGCCTTCCAGAACGGCAGGAATCGCTGCGGCCTGAATCGGTGATGGTATGGTATAGCCTTGTTCGGCTACGGCTTCAAGAATTGCAGGGGAAAGGCCCAAAGAGGCAAAGCTCATAGATATCTCACTTATTTTGCGGTGGTGCAGCTTACAGCATAGCGGGTTCTAGGGCCATGGCTTGTTGTACCCAGCAGCGATTCAATAGGCTGGCAATTCAGGGGCGCCAGTTTCTCAATAATTCTGTGATGGCTTGGCCACGATGACTGAGGGTATTTTTGCGTTGTTTTGATAACTCCGCGGCACTGCACGCTTCGTTAGGTACTAAAAAGACTGGGTCGTAGCCAAAGCCCTCTGCGCCAGAAGGCTCAGTTAATATTTGACCTTCCCAGCTACCTTGAAAAACTTGTGGTGTAGGATCATGCTCATGGCGCATGTAAACCAGTACACACTGAAAGCGCGCACTGCGCTTTTCCGCTGGTACGTCTTTTAAAGCGTCTAATAGTTTCACATAGTTATCTTGGTCGCTCGCATCAGCACCAGCATAGCGAGCACTATAAATACCAGGGGCGCCTTGAAGGGCATCTACTTCTAAACCGGAATCATCCGCTAGAGCCGGTAGACCAGAATATTTACAGGCATTGCGGGCTTTAAGAATGGCATTTTCAACAAAACTTAAGCCGGTTTCCTCGGCTTCAAGGGTATTAAATTCACTCTGCGGAATGACTTGAATATTTTTATCGGAAAAAAGCTGCGAGAACTCACGCAGCTTACCTTTATTACCACTGGCTAATACAAGTTTTTCAATCATATCTTTATCGTATCGACTCTCTGAGTACTACTCTTCTTCATAGAAGCGCTGGCTAAATTTAACATCGAAGTTTTTTTGCTTAGCATTGCTCGGCACAATATCAAGATCAAAGTTATACATGTCGCCATCATCAAAGCGAAAGGTGCTGATATAATAAATTGCTTGTCCTTCACGCACTCGACGGAACTCTAATTCACGGCTTTGACCAATCAAGTTGCGGATGCTGCCGGTTACCTTAGCATCTAATGCCGCAGGTACTTGTCCACCTGTGGTTTTTTGCAATACCGAGATATTTAAAAAACCTAATGAGCGCGAGCGAGATATGTCGTAAATTTTAGCCACTTCTGGGGTCAAGAAACTACTATTGAGCCCCATGTAATGAACTTCATAATCACCAAACATCAATTTCTGTTCAGCGCTCGCACTAACAGAAACCAAGCATAATAATAACGCCCCGAGTAGGTAGGGTAGGCGGGTAACAACTGAACCATTTTCAAACTTAAACATAATAAGTCTCCTATCGACTGATATGATAAACCGCAGTTTCACCGAGCATGGAGGGCCAAAGGCCAATACTCCAGTGTTCGTTATGCTGGTCATCAACAACTGTTTTGTTCAGTATGCGAATGCCCTTACTGTGGCAAAGCTGTTCAAAATCTTTAAAGGTACACAAGTGAATGTTAGGGGTATCGTACCAGTTATAAGGTAGCGATTCCGACATCGGCATGCGGCCTTTTAATAACAAGTATAGGCGTGTTCGCCAGTAACCGAAGTTAGGGAATGTAACAATTGCTTGATTACCAATGCGTAACATCTCATCGACTAAAACATCTGGGCTTTGTACTGCCTGTAATGCTTGGGCCATGATGACGGTATCAATACTGTTATCTTTAAAATTAGCCAACCCGGCATCTAGGTTTTGCTCGATCACGTTAATGCCATTTTTGATGCACTGAGTGATTTTATCCGGATTGATCTCTAAGCCATATCCACGGACGCCTTTTTCAGCTTTTAAATAGCTCAAAAGTTCGCCTTCACCACAACCTAAGTCCAAGACTTCGCTATTGGGTTTGACCCAGTGTTGGATGATGGACAAGTCAGGACGTAAGTTATTCAATGCTTGGCTCATGACGACTCTCCTGTCTGGGTTCGGGTTGAGCTAGCAGGGATATCCGCTTCGACTCTTCCCATGTAGGCGCTGAATACATCGAGATAGCGTGGTATGGGTAATAAAAAGGCATCGTGGCCATTTTCAGATTCGATACAGGCGTAGCTGACGTCTTTGTCTGCTTGCATTAACGCGTTGACGATTTCTTCCGAACGTTCCGGCGCAAAGCGCCAGTCGGTCGTAAAAGAGGCAACAAAAAACTTACACTGAGCTTGGCTTAAGCATTTCACCAAATCACCATCGTGATCTATGGTAGGGTCGAAATAATCTAATGCCTTGGTCATAAGCATGTAGGTATTGGCATCAAACTGGGTACTGAATTTTTGCCCTTGATAATGCAAATAGCTTTCGACTTGGAATTCTGGGGTAAAGCTAAAGCTAAGTTCATCGGCTTTTAGATCGCGGCCAAACTTCTCTTTCATGGCATCGCCAGACATGTAGGTTAAGTGCCCTAGCATGCGGGCTTGGGATAAACCCGCTTTGGGCACGACACCATGATCCATATAGCGGCCATTATGAAAATCTGGATCCTTGCTAATGGCTTGGCGGGCGACTTCATTAAACGCGATATTTTGCGCAGACAGCTTAGGGGCAGAGGCAATAACCAAAGCGTGACGTAAGCGTTCTGGGTATTGAATCGACCAGCGTAGAACCTGCATGCCTCCTAAAGAGCCCCCAACCACAGCGGCCCATTGCTGAATATTTAGAAAGTCGGCTAAGCGCTTTTGGCTGCGCACCCAGTCGCGCACGGCGACAATTGGGAAATCTGGGCCATACGCTTTGCCCGTTTCTGGATTAATGCTGGTAGGGCCAGTAGAGCCAGAACAGCCCCCTAAGTTATTCAGGCAAACCACAAAGAACTTAGTTGTATCAATTGCTTTCCCTGGGCCGATACAGGTATCCCACCAACCGGGTCGCTTATCGTCCATGCTGTGGTAACCCGCCGCATGGTGATCACCACTTAAGGCGTGGCAAATCAAAATGGCATTGCTGGCATCGGCGTTTAATTCACCGTAGGTTTCATAAATTAATTCGTAAGATTCAAGAACTCGACCACTGCGTAGGGTCAAAGGTTTATCAAAGCGCTGAATCTTCGGGCTTATGATACCGACGCTATCGGCTGGAATTTGTGCTGGCATGATTGCTAGTTATCCTAGGAAATCCGATTACTGCTCAAAAAAGGTAGTTAAGACAGTTTAAATGAAGGGATTATAGCGAGATTCTAACAGAAGTTCAGGGACTATCTGCCCCTGAACTATGAGAAGCTCATTATCTGAGGTTAAACCCCCATAACTAAGCCAGCGGGCATACCACTGGCTTGGGCTAGGCCTCTTACGAGAATGATTTCAGTGACCTGAATTAATAAAAATACCACGATCGGCGAAATATCAATGCCACCCATATCCGGCATCATTTTGCGTATTGGTTTGATCGCAGGTTCAAGAATCTGATTGATTAATATGAGAGCAGGGTTGTAGGAATTAGGAGCAATCCAAGAGGCGATGACCGTAATTAACAAGCCCCAGAAGTAGACTTTTAAGACTAGGCTGATGATGCCAATGGCGGCCCACATAACTACTTGCAAGGGTGGCTGAATACCATTCAATAATAGAATGAGCACAATGGCGATGGTTTGCAGCAATAAGGCTAAAACGAGGGAGGCAAGGTCAATACCACCAAAACCGGGAACCACTTTGCGCAGTGGTAATAATAATGGGTTGGTTGCTTTGACTATAAACTGAGAAATCGGATTATAGAAATCGGCCCGTACTAGCTGTAATAAAAAACGCAATATTACGATCAGTAGGTACAAGCCTACTAGGGTATTGATTACTAACATGCCCGCTTGGGTAAGGGGGGTCATATACATCTCCATAAAGGATACATTTTATTTAATTTTTCGATGCTATAAAGTTCGATGCCATAAAGATAGGGCTGAAGCGGGTTTATTTCTACCCTTTTTAATGCTTCCTTGCCCCTATCTATACACTTTCTTACTTAGCTCAGCGAGAGTTATTACTCTAGATTCGAATAATGGCTTCAGATTAGGAGGTCGATTTTTCACCTAATGACTCGGCTAATTCAGCGGAGCGTCGATTGGCCGCGTTTAATGCCGCTTTTACTATGTCGCGTAAATGCGCACTTTCAAAGGACTTAATCGCTTGCTCTGTAGTGCCACCTGGAGAGGTGACGCGACGGCGTAATTCGGCGGTATCAAGGTCACTCTCTTTTGCCATCTGGGCAGCGCCAATGGCGGTTTGAATGGTTAGTTGACTGGCTGTTTCGCGACTCAACCCGAGCTCGATACCCGCGTCTATCATGGCTTCCATGAGTAAGAAATAATACGCTGGGCCGCTGCCAGAAACGGCTGTGACGGCATCAATTTCGGCTTCACTTTGAACCCATTGCACAATGCCCGCGGCCTTAAGCACGGTTTCCGCTAAGTTCTTCTGCACTAGGCTGGTATTTTCATTAGCGAATAAACCACTTGCCCCTAATTGAATTAATGAGGGGGTATTGGGCATGCAGCGTACTATGGCTTGATCTTTACCTAACCAAGATTGCAGCGAAAATAAGTTGATGCCGGCGGCAATGGAAACAAATAATGGTGCTTTGCTATCGGCGGTGATGGCGCTAGCGACATTAAGGGCTACGGCTTTCATTATTTGGGGTTTGACCGCCAATACGACTATGTCGGCATTAACCATAGCTGGGCCACAATCAGCAAAGGTATTGATTGAAAATTGCTTTTCTAATTGACGGCGTTGCTCTTCATTAGGGTCGCTTACGCTAATAGAATCTGCTGAATGGCCTTGGGCGATTAAACCGCCGATTAGGCTGGTGGCCATATTGCCGCCGCCGATAAAACAAATGTTGCTCATGGAAATTCCTTCGATATTACTTATTCTTGAATACTTTTAATCACGGGCGTAATCACGGGCGCCAAAAATATCGGTACCAACTCTGACTTGGCTGCTGCCGTATTGTATGGCTAATGCTAGGTCATTCGACATGCCCATGGATAATACTGTGCATTGTGGATGATTGTTAGCGAGTTGCTGTAAAAGTTGCTGCATTTCGGCAAACTGCTGCGCCAATATTGCTTCATCGGGGGTCGACTCTGGAATGCACATTAAGCCTTGCAGAGATAGCTTGGGTAAGGTTTCTATGTATTGCGCGAAGTGCTCTACCTGTTCTGGTGCAATGCCACTTTTTTGTGCTTCGCGACTGATGTTGACCTGAATAAGAACTTTTAACGGGGGCAGCTCTATAGGTCTTTGCTCATTTAAACGCTGAGCTATTTTTTCTCTATCTAAGGTTTCAACCCATTGGAAGTTTTCGGCAATAATGCGAGTTTTATTGGATTGAATGGGGCCAATAAAGTGCCACTCAAGATCGGTTAAATGTTTGAGTTGGCTGATTTTTTCAACCGCATCTTGTAGGTAGTTCTCACCAAAAGCACGCTGTCCAAGTTGATACAAGGTTTGCACCATTTGAGCGGGTTTAGTTTTACTGACGGCGAGTAGCTGCACCTCCTCGGTGGAACGGTGCGTTTGTTCACAAGCCGAGTAAATATGCGCCTTAACGGTTTGATATCGTTGCTCTAGTGTGGACATTCTTAATAACTGCTTTAGGATTAGTGAAAAGGTATTAGTTACAGTAGCGGATCATTCTCTATACTGAACTTTAAGTGTCTATAAAAAGCGACACAAATTAGTATAAGCGAAATCCTTTGTCAGGTTGAGGAACAAAAATGGATATTACTGAGTTATTGGCATTTAGTGCGAAGCAGGGTGCTTCGGATTTACACTTGTCCGCCGAAATGCCCCCCATGATCCGAGTTGATGGGGATGTTCGCCGTATTAATTTGCCCGCCCTTGATCACAAAGAGGTTCATTCCCTAGTTTATGAAATTATGAATGATAAGCAGCGTAAGGATTTTGAAGAATTCTTAGAAACTGACTTTTCGTTTGAAGTACCGGGGGTCGCCCGCTTTCGTGTTAACGCGTTTAATCACAACCGCGGCGCCGGTGCTGTATTTCGTACTATTCCATCGAAAATCCTGAGTATGGACGATCTGGGTATGGGCCAGATTTTCAAGGATTTAGCCATGGTGCCCCGGGGTATTGTACTCGTGACAGGACCAACGGGTTCCGGTAAATCAACGACTCTGGCGGCCATGGTCGATTATATTAACGATACTAAATACGATCATATTTTGACCGTAGAAGATCCGATTGAATTTGTACATGAATCGAAAAAGAGTTTGATTAACCAGCGTGAAGTTCATCGAGATACCTTAGGGTTTAACGAAGCATTACGTTCTGCCTTGCGAGAAGATCCGGATGTGATTTTGGTGGGCGAAATGCGAGATTTAGAAACCATTCGCTTGGCGCTATCAGCGGCGGAAACGGGGCACGTTGTTTTTGGTACACTGCATACCAGTTCTGCGGCCAAAACGATCGACCGTATTGTTGATGTATTTCCCGCGGAAGAAAAAGAAATGGTGCGTTCCATGCTGTCTGAATCCTTACAAGGGGTGATTTCCCAAACCCTGTTGAAGAAGAATGGTGGTGGTCGAGTCGCGGCCCATGAAATCATGATTGGTACACCCGCAATTCGTAACCTTATTCGTGAAGCAAAAATTGCTCAGATGTATTCAGCGATTCAAACAGGGGGCTCTTTGGGAATGCAAACCATGGATCAGTGTTTGCAAGGTATGCTGAGTAAGGGTTTAATCTCGCGCGAAGTGGCTCGTGAAAAAGCGAAAATGCCCGAAAACTTTTAATTAATTGATTTAGTTCAGATTGCACTTGGAGTGATAGCTCATGTCGATGGAAAAATTCTTGCGGGTCATGGTGGATAAAAACGCCTCTGACTTATTTATTACCGCGGGAGTGCCAGCTTCAATTAAAGTGCATGGTCGAATTATGCCCTTAACTAAGAGTCCGCTGGCCGCAGAACAAAGCCGAGATATCGTATTAGGCTTGATGAACCAGCGCCAGCGGGATGAATTTGACGAGCATAAAGAATGTAATTTTGCCATTAACGCAACGGGCATTGGGCGCTTCCGCGCCAGTGCTTTTTATCAACGTAATGTTATTGGCATGGTACTACGCCGGATTGAAACTAAAATTCCATCCGTTGATGAGCTCGGTTTGCCCGATATTATTAAAGATTTAGCCATGGCTAAGCGAGGGCTCATCTTATTTGTGGGGGCAACAGGGGCCGGTAAATCGACCTCTCTTGCCTCTATGATTGGTCATCGTAATTGTAATAGTAAAGGCCATATTTTAAGTGTCGAAGACCCGATTGAGTTTATTCATCAGCATCAAGGTTGTATTGTTACTCAGCGGGAAGTGGGCATGGATACCGACAGTTTTGAAGTGGGCTTAAAGAATGCCCTGCGTCAGGCGCCGGATGTAATTATGATAGGTGAAGTACGTAGTTCGGATGTTATGTCCAATGCCGTTACTTTTGCTGAAACCGGTCACCTCGCCTTAGCAACGTTACACGCTAATAATGCGAACCAAGCCTTGGATAGGGTACTGCACTTTTTCCCACCAGAACGTCATCAGCAAATTTGGATGGATTTATCGTTAAACTTGCGCGCGATTGTGGCTCAGCAGTTAATTCCAACTCCTGACGGTAAGGGCCGACGGGCCGTGGTTGAAGTATTGATCAATACGCCTCTAGTATCTGATATGATTCGCAAAGGTGAAGTGCACGAGCTGAAAGGTTTAATGTGCCGTCAAAATGACGAGGGCATGCAAACCTTTGATCAGGCTCTGTATGCTTTATATGAGTCTGGTGAAATTACTTATGAAGATGCGATTTCTCATGCGGATTCACCAAATGACTTACGCTTGATGATTAAGCTTGGATCGGAAACGGATGCCGAGCAACTGAGTGGCGCAACAAAAGGGTTAACCTTACAAGACTAAAAAACCTGATTGATATTAAAAATCATCCTAGGTTTGTTCGCTCATTCACTTTGTTTGAGCGATAATTATAGAGAAGGACCGATGGATTTAAAAGGAACTCACTTGCGCGTAATCCCTAAACCGATCTTAACCATGATCGCCGAAGTTGTCTCACAGCATTGGTGGGCCCCCACCTTATTAATGCTGATTCTTATTCCGCTTAGTCAAGTTAACTTCTTGCTGTTTCATACCCTAGTTGAATTGTTTGCCATAGCGATTGCCGTGATCAGTGCTATTGTCGCTTGGCATACCTATAGCTTGGCCAAAAATCATTATTTATTATTACTAGGCTGTGGCTACTTTTTTATTGGCTGTTTAGATTTAGCCCATACCTTAACCTTTGCTGGTCTACCTTTTTTGGATGTCGGTGCCGGTAATACCAGTCTGCAATTCTGGGTAGGTGCACGTTTTTTTGAAGCTATTTTATTATTAATCGCCCCGCTTTTTATTCGTATTCCTTTACGCCCAAGGCAAGTAGTATTGATTTTCTGCGCACTTACTTTGGTATTAAGTTTGGCGATTATGCGTGGCTGGTTCCCTGAGCTTTATATCGATGGACAGGGACTGACTATGACTAAGGTAATATCAGAATACTTGATTATCTTATTATTGTTAGGCGCATTATTCACGCTATGGCAGCAGCGCAGTGAGCTAGAAGCCTCCAACTTTTGGTTATTAAACCTTTCTATTATATTAACTATTATTGCTGAGTTTTGCTTTACCCTTTATAGCAGTTTCAATGATCTCATGATGATTGCCGGTCATGTATTAAAGATGATTTCTTTTTGGGCAATTTATATTGCCTTAATCCAGTCCAGTTTACGCCGTCCATTTCGTAATTTAGCGAGAGATGCGACGACGTATGATGCGGTGCCCGATGAAACCCTCGTCGTCGAGCGCAGTGGTGTGGTGAGGCAGGTTAACCAAGCGATTAGGCTAAATGTTGCCCTGGCGAATAGAGAGGATTATATCGGCGCCAATTGCCATGACTTGCAGCATAATCCAGAGGTCGAAGAGCGAGATTGCATCATCTGCCAAAGTATCCAGCAGGGTGAGGTCTTGGCGGCTTATGAGTTTTATAATGCAGCAAATAAACAATGGTTTGAAGTGAGCCTGTCGCCTATTGGGCTTGGTGATCGGTCACTAGCTATGGTTCATGTGCGGCGCAATATTACTACTGGCAAACTGGCTCAAGCACGCTCAGCGTTATTCAACCGCTTATACACAGTATTAAGTCATACGAATAAAGCGATTGCCGATGCGCATTCGCAGCGTAGGATGTTCATCGATATTTGTGACATCGCGGTCAAGCACGGTGGTTTTAAAATGTCGTGGGTCGGCATTATTAAGAACCAGGTGGTGAAGCCAGAAGCTTATTCTGGGGATGAGCATGGGTATTTGTCGACCATGGAAATGCGAGTTGATGATACCGCACTGGCAAGAGGACCGGTGGGGCGTGCGGCGAAAAGTAATCGCGTGCAATGTGTTAATGATACGTATCGAGATCCTGATTTTGCACCTTGGCTTGATGCGGCAGAAGAGCGAGGTTATTTAGCAATAGCAGCAGTACCATTAAGTTTAAATAATAAAGTCGTCGGAATTTTTGTTATTTATTCAGCCCAAGCGAATGTATTTGACGAGAAAATGCTTTCTTTATTGTCATCCCTAGGGCGTGATATAAGTGCGGCTATGTTGCGCTTACAAGAAAAAAAGAAGCGCCAGCAAGCGGAGTTGAAAATTCAGCAGCTTTCACAAGTTGTTGAGCAAAGTTCCCACGCTATCTTAATCACAGATATCGATTTTAGAATTGAATATGCCAATCGTGCTTTCACCGTACTTACGGGTTATACACAGCAAGAGTTGATCACGAAAACGCCGGCAATTTTGCGTAGCCGCTATAACGATGATAATACCCATGAAGAGATTAGCCGTACTTTAAAGGCTGGGCGAGAGTGGAGTGGCCAAATAAGAAATCAGCGTAAAGATGGCTCTTTATATTGGGCGCTACAATCGATCACCCCGATCAAAAACGATGATGGAGAGATTACCCATTACGTATCAACCTCTGAAGATAATACCGATTTGCACGATGCTCAACAGACGATTGAGCAGCTCGCGTTTTATGACCCACTGACCAACTTGCCTAATAGACGTTTATTATCGGATCGCCTGCAGCAAGCGCTAGAGCATGCGCAGCGATCGCCCGGTAAACTGGTCGCGGTTATGGTATTTGATCTAGATAACTTTAAAACCGTTAATGATTCACTCGGTCATAACTATGGTGATGAACTATTAAAGCATGTCGCACAGATTTTACAGTCACAAGTGCGCAGTGAAGATACCGTCTCTCGTCAAGGGGGGGACGAATTTACCATCGTCTTAGGCGGGATGAAGGATAGCCAAAAGATAGCCGACATTGCCGCTGGCTTTTTGCAAATTCTATCCCAGCCGATCAATATATCAGGGCACCAGGTTGTTATTGGTAGCAGTATTGGCATTGCTGTCTATCCAGAAGATGCCGATTGTTATGATGAGCTATTACGTCATGCTGATATGGCCATGTATTATGCGAAAGAAGAAGGTAAAAATAATTTCCAATTCTTTATGCCTACGCTGAACAAGCAAGCCCATCATCGATTAATATTGGAAAATAAGCTGCGTAATGCGATCGAAGAGAATCATTTTCAATTATTTTATCAGCCGCAAATGGACTTAAAGAGTGGCCAGCTTATTGGTATTGAGGCCTTGATACGCTGGCTTGATCCTGAGCAAGGCATGATTTCTCCCGCTGAGTTTATTCCCTTAGCCGAAAGCACCGGCTTGATCGCCCAAATAGGGGATTGGGTTATTGAAACCGCTTGCCGAGAAATGAAAGCCTTACAGGATAAAGGCTTTCCCAAGGTTAAAGTAGCGATCAATGTCTCTGCTTTTCAGTTTCGCCATGGTCAACACTTAACCGAGGTGATTAATCGGTCCTTGCTGAAGTACCAATATCCTGCTGAGTTATTAGCCTTAGAATTGACCGAAAGCATTCTGATTGATGATGTGAAAGAGACCTTAAGAATTCTGAATATTATCCGTGACTTGGGCATTACCTTGGCTATTGATGACTTTGGCACAGGTTATTCGTCGCTCAGTTATCTCAAGCAATTCCCGATCGATATACTAAAGATCGATCAGTCTTTTATTCGCGATATCACCACAGATATGAGTGATAAAGCGATTGTGAGTGCGATTATTGCGATGGCACAGCAGTTGGATATCAATGTATTAGCGGAAGGGGTAGAAACTCTAGAGCATCAGGAATTCCTACAAGCACAAGGCTGCGATTATGTGCAGGGTTTTTTATATTGTAAGCCGCTTCCTAGTGATGCATTGTTGGCGTACTGGCAAAAAAAAGAGCTTACAGTGCAGTAAGCTCTTTGCTCTAATCTTTGTTCAGTTAGCGTCTTTAAGCGCGGTAGACTTCACGACCATTACTCATGGTTAAGCGAACCTGGCCGACTAACTGCTCTCCTAATAGTGGATTGTTTTTACCCGCTGAAACGAGTGTCTCTTCGGTAAAGCAAACTTGGCTATTGGCATCTACTAATACGAGATTGGCTGCTTGCCCTAGTTGAATCCCAGTATTTAAACCAAGAATTTTAGCCGGCAAAATCGAGCTGGCATTCACCATGGCTTCAAGGGTAAGTTCCCCACGCTTCACTAGGGTTAGCATCATAGGTAGCCAGCTATCGAGTATACTCATGCCAGGCTCTGCAGCGGCAAAAGGGGCTTTTTTAGCCGCGATATCTTGTGCTTGATGATTTGAGCAAATGGCCAAGGTACCATCATTAATACCCGCTAATAGTGCTTTTCTGTCGCTTTCACTGCGCAGTGGGGGTTGTACATAAAAGGTACTATTAAAGCCATTAACATCCGTATCGGTGAATATTAGGTTGGCAATAGCAACATCGGCACTGATTGCTAGGCCTTGAGCTTGGGCTGTGCGAATCATAGCAACAGAACGAGCACAGCTAATGCGGCTAAAATGAGCACGACAGCCGGTCAGTTCTATTAATAAAAGCTGTTGCGCAAGGGAGGTCGTTTCGGCCACTTCCGCGATGCCCGTTAGGCCCAAGCGATTGGCTGTTGGGCCTTCGTGCATCTTACCATTAGCGCTCAGTTCATAATCTTCAGCGGTGAGCATGATCAAGATATCGTGAGTCGCCGCATATTCCATAATTCGGCGTAATACGAGAGCATTCTTAATCGGCATGCGGGCGTTTGAAAGGGCGATGCAGCCAGCTTGTTTTAAGCTATACATGTTCGCTAGTTGAGCGCCGGCTAAATCTTGGGTAAGGGCGCCCATAGGTAATAAATGACTCATGCCAGCGTTATCGGATGCTTGCTGAATGAGGCTAACATCAGCCGGGGTATCGATGACGGATTTGCTATTGGGTTGAGTACATAACAGGCTAATGCCCCCTTTAGCCGCGGCCGCACTTTCGCTGGTGACATTATTGATATGAGCGCTAAGGTCTATAATGCCAGGCAATAATAATGCCCCCTCCGCCGCGATGGACTGAGTCGAGCTAGGCGCTTTTCCGGCGTCAAAAATGTGTTGAATATGGCCATCGGCGATGACTACATCGGCTAGCTGATTGCGGTTTTGGCTAGGGTCTAGCAGCTGCGCATGGGTTAAAGTTAGTTGGCTCATGCGTTTCTCTCTGTATTTTCACTAGCAATCGCTTGCTCTAATTGGGCTTGTTCAGATGCTTGGCCACTCATGGCCATAGCCATAACGGCCATGCGCACAGCAATGCCATAACTGACCTGGTTTAGAATCACGGATTGTTCGCCATCGGCTACCGCCGAATCAATTTCAACCCCTCGATTGATGGGCCCAGGGTGCATAACAATGGCATCATCTTTGGCGTTATCCAACTTGGCTTGGGTGAGACCATAGAGTTTGAAGTATTCACTCTCACTCGGTAATAGAGCATCAGACATACGCTCTTTTTGCAGTCGTAGCATTATCACTACATCCACATCGGTAAGGCCCTGCTCCATATCGTAATAGATGCTAGCACCGAGATCGGCCATTTCTTTGGGGATCAAGGTCGCTGGACCAATAACGCGTACTTCTTTGGCCCCTAGTGTGCGCAAGGCGTGTATTTGTGAGCGCGCAACCCGGGAATGCAAGATATCACCCACTATGGCAATGGTTTGACCTTCGATAGTGCCTTTATGGCGGCGAATGGTTAGCATGTCTAGCATGGCTTGGGTTGGGTGTGCGTGGCGTCCATCGCCAGCGTTGATGATGGCGACCCCAGGGGTAACTTGTTCGGCAATGAAGTGAGCAGCACCGCTATCAGCATGACGGACGACAAACATGTCGCTATACATAGCTTCAAGGTTCCACAAGGTATCCATCAAGGTTTCACCCTTAGAGGTGGCCGAGCGAGCAATGTCCAAGTTAAGTATGTCGGCACTTAAACGCTTAGCCGCGAGTTCAAAAGTTGAACGTGTTCGGGTTGAGTTTTCAAAGAATAAGTTAACCACGGTTTTACCGCGTAATAAGGGTACTTTCTTTACAGCACGTTCTTGCGTACTAATAAACGAGTCCGCTAAATCCAAAATCTCGGTTAACAGTTCCTTTGATAAACCTTCAGTAGTTAAAAAGTGCTTCAAGCGCCCATCGGCAGTAAGCTGCACCTGAGTTGGGTCGGTTTGACGTATCATAATGGCTAGCTCTTAATGTTAATCTTCAAGACTGAAAGTCAGTGGTGTAGGACCTGATAGCTTAATTTTCTGCTCTGGCTTCAGCTCTATTTTGGCGCCAATCAGATCGGCTTGAATAGGCAGCTGGCGGCGGCCAATATCAAGCAGACAGGCAAGGTGAATGCTAGTAGGGCGACCATAGTCAAAAAGTTCATTCATGGCTGCGCGTATGGTGCGGCCACTCATTAATACGTCGTCGACTAAAATAATGGCGCGATCTTCGATAGAATCAGGCAGTTCAGACCCTTTTGCTTGTTTGGCTAAGCCTCGCTCATCAAAATCATCGCGATAAAAGCTGATATCCAAAATGCCGAGATCAGCTAGTTGTAATTCATCCTGCAGGCGCTGAGCAAGCCAAGCGCCACCGGTACGGATACCAATTAATAATGGGCGCTGTAAATTGTGCTGCTTAATGAATTGTTTAATATCAGCGCTAAGCTGCTGACAGAGTGCTTCTGCATCGGGTAATGCAGTGGCTGGAGACGACATGTTCAGGAATCCTTATTCACTTTGCTCAGTATTATACTGATTCAGAAAGCTTTCTAAAATGAGTTGGGCGGCGATACCATCTACTGAGTTCTCACCGAAGTTGCGATTACCACCGGCTTCGATGATTCGGCCTTTCGCTTCATAGCTGGTTAAGCGCTCGTCATGGGTATACGAAGGACGATGGAAGCGACCTTCGAGACGGTTGGCAAATTTATTGGCCCGACGGCTAAGATCACTAGGGCTGCCATCCATATTTAACGGCAGGCCAGTGACAAACGCTTGCGGTTGCCACTCTGCAATAATTTTACCGAGCTGTTCCCAATTAGGAATGCCGTCTTTCGCTTTTATCGGTTCAAGGGGGGTCGCTTGGCCCGTAATACGTTGGCCAACGGCAATGCCTATACGCTGAGTGCCAAAATCAAAAGACATCCAGTGATCAAATACCTGTGCCATTAAGCATGTCCTGCGTCTGAACTTAAGAAGGTTTCATCAATGCCGAGCAGTTTCAAGGCCGCTTGATATATGTGTTTTTCAGGGGTATTAAAAATAACATCCTCTGTGGCTTCTACGGTTAACCAAGAGTTGTCGAGCAGCTCTTGCTCTAGCTGGCCGGCATCCCAGCCAGCATAACCCAAGGCAACCTTATATTTGTTAGGGCCAGTGCCTTGGGCGAGTGACGATAAGATATCTTTGGAGGTGCTGATATGAATTCCAGAGGTGACGGATAGGGTCGAGCGCCAATCCCCTTGATCTTGATGTAAGATAAAACCATGGTCCTGATGGACTGGGCCACCGAGCAAGACCGGCTGGTCATGGCCGTGGGCACCTTCAATATCCAGCTGCTCTAATACTTCTCCGAGGTTTAAGTCGGTAGGGTTGTTGAGCACGATTCCCATCGCCCCACTGCCGTCGTGACTACAAATATAAGTTACGCTGTGTTCAAATTCCGAATCTTTGAGTGCGGGCATAGCAATTAAGAAGTGGTGCTTCAAACTACTGAAAGCTTCAGTCATTAGTTTACGTCCGACATATAACGATTACCTTTAAATTGCCAAGTACGAATAATTTCTAATAAATCGAATTCACGCTTCATTTCTTCGGTAAAAGGGGCGAAGGGCGCTGCGCGACGTACGATGCGAATGGCGGCATCGTCGAGTACTTTTTTACCCGAGGACTCTAAAACCCGCAGGTCATTAATGGTACCGTTAGGATTGATGGAAACGAGTAAGCGCAAAGAGCAGTCATTGAAGCAGCCTTCAGCTTCTCGGGGGTAGTTGATACGGCCCATGCTCTCAATTTTACGCCGCCAGCTATTTACATAATAAGCATCGTTAGCTTTCATCGTTGAAGCGGCTGTTAAGCGTTGGATTCGAGGGGCCTTGGCATAAACCTGGCGCATAGTATCCAGCTTGGCTTCCAAACTGGCCATTTCTAAACTGCGTTCTAATAAAGATTTTAATGGCCCGTGGGGGATGTCGCTTTGCTCAATCACTTCTTGCTCAGTTTTTAACTGAGTTTTAAAGCGATTTTTTGTACTGCTGGCGACAAGAGCGACGGGCTCTGGTTCTAATTTAGGAGCGCTGGCTTGCTGCTCTAGTGGTGATGTCTGTTGAATGCTATTGGCATCAAATTCAGCGTCGACATCTGTGGTTAGCATCTTAGCTTCTTCAAGGGTGCCACTGCCTTGCTGATTTTCTTGGGCTAAAAAATCCGCTTTTTCAGGCGCTTGCTCACTTTTATAGCTGGCTAATGTCACTTCTAGGGTTTGTGACGTTTGGCTTTGGTTGGTGGTGGTAAAACTGACCCCCAGTATGAGCGCCGCATGCAATAGGGCGGCCAAAAAACCGGTAAAGGTTAAACGGTCGGCACTGGTAACCGTGGCTGAGCTACTCATGGGCGGTCTCACATTTAGTAAGTGTTAGTTGATTACTCTAGTTTAACAGCGCACCTTCTGTAGTAAACAGGTGATTAGCTGCTCTGCGACATCAATGCCTGAATCGCGGCTGATTTCTCGAACGCAGGTCGGGCTAGTGACATTAATTTCAGTAATGTACTCGCCAATCACATCTAAGCCAACAAAATACAGGCCTTTTTCTTTCAATTTAGGCCCTATTTTTTCAGCGATGGCTTGTTCTTTCGGCGTCAGCTTCATCGTCACCCCAGATCCGCCAGCTGCAAGGTTGCCACGGGTTTCTCCATCTGCTGGGATGCGCGCTAAGGTATAAGGTACTGGGCTGCCATCAATCATTAAAATGCGCTTGTCACCCGCTGTAATTTCAGGGATGAAGCGCTGTGCCATGATTTGTTGCTGGCCATGGTTAGTAAGGGTTTCAATGATTACACTGACATTAGGGTCATCTTTCTTTAAGCGAAAGATCGATGAGCCACCCATGCCGTCTAGGGGTTTAAAGATCACATCACCATGTTCGGCATGAAAAGCTTTTAACAGGTCGGCGCGACGAGTGACGGTCGTTGGGCTCATGAGTTCGGCAAATTCAGTGGCGAAAACCTTTTCATTACAATCTCTTAAGCTTTGCGGGTTGTTAGCAATGAGAACGCCTTGCTGCGCCGCGCGCTCCAATATATAGGTGCTATAAATGAACTCACTATCAAAAGGAGGATCTTTACGCATTAAAATTAACTGCAAGTCGGCCAGAGGTGAATCGCTATATTCGCCTCTTTCAAACCAGTTGTCAGGATTCATGGCCACTTTAATGGGTGCCATGCGACCATAAGCTTGGCCATTTTGAATGGAGAGGTCTTGCTGCTCCATATAAAAGAGCTCACACCCTTGTTGCTGGGCGGCAAACATCAAGGCTAGCGAGGTATCTTTGTGAAAACTAATTTGCTCAATGGGATCCATGACGATGCCAACTTTGATGCTCATACTTACTCCTAAAAACAAAAAGAAATAGTTAAAAACTGATTTTACCCTATCTATCAACTCTTGCAGTGGAATTAATTGTTCCAACCAGTTCGAACTTTTCACCGAATGCGTTGTTATGCGCTATAGTTGTATGTTACAAAGGTTGTAACCGGCGTCGCCCGAGTCTTATTTTCGGCCGCTACTCTAAGAACAATTATTAATGTGGATGGTTTAAGGCCCTTATATGGACGATAACTTTGATAACCTGAAAGTTATGGTTATTGACGATAGTAAAACTATTCGTCGTACCGCCGAGACCCTATTAAAAAAGGTCGGTTGTGAGGTAATAACTGCAACTGATGGCTTTGATGCTTTGGCGAAAATCGCTGACACACACCCGAATATTATCTTTGTGGACATAATGATGCCTCGTTTAGACGGCTATCAGACGTGTGCACTGATTAAAAATAATTCTAAATTTAAAGATACTCCGGTCATCATGCTGTCGAGTAAAGACGGTCTTTTCGATAAAGCAAAAGGTCGTATTGTGGGTTCGGATCAATATTTAACGAAACCGTTTAGTAAAGATGAGTTGCTTGGTGCGATTCGTAATTACGTCAAATAGTTTATAGATAGAATTAAAATTTAGAGGTGACTTGAGCATGGCTCGCGTACTAGTAGTTGACGATTCCCCAACGGAAACACAGGCTTTTAAGGTGATGCTTGAACAGCATGGGCACGAAGTCTTAAATGCAGAAAATGGTGCCGATGGCGTAGCATTAGCGCGCCAGGAGCTTCCCGATGTAGTTCTTATGGATATCGTAATGCCAGGCCTTAATGGCTTTCAGGCGACACGCCAGTTAACCAAAGATCCTGATACTAAGCATATTCCGGTCATTATTGTTACCACAAAAGATCAAGAAACCGATCGTGTTTGGGGTAAGCGTCAAGGTGCGAGTGGCTACTTAGTTAAGCCAGTTCCTGCACCTAGATTGATGGAAGAAATAGAAGCAGTGATGGCGGGTTGATGATGTCACCATTTGCTCTGTTAGTTGAGATCGCTAAAAAAAGCCGTACCAATGCTAATGAGTTGCCGCAAAAAACTGAGGCGGTTACGTATTGGCGCGGTATTGGGTTTATGCTGGCAGGGCAGAAGTTTGTTGCACCTATGGGGGAGGTGGGAGAAATCTTGCAAACCCCAAGGGTTACTAAGGTGCCTGGAGTACGAAATTGGATGCTTGGGGTGTCCAATATTCGAGGGCGCTTAGTTCCAATTTTAGATTTGGCTGGTTTGCTTGCTGTGCCTTCTAAAGCTAGCTGGAAAACTCGCAGGGTCTTGGTTGTTGGTCAGGGCGATCAATTGAATGGCTTGTTGGTTGATGCCGTATTGGGAATGCAACAATTTCCAACTCATCTGATGAGTAATCAAATGAATGTCGAGGCTAATTATGCACCTTATGTGCGTGGTGGCTTTGAGAGAGATGGGGCTGACTGGCCCATTTTTAGTTTTACTGACCTATCACAAGCGGATGAGTTTCTGCGAGTGGCGGTTTAATAAGAAGTTTGTTGCGGTTCAGTCCATGGATTGCGCTGAATTATTAAGAATAACAAACGTGCAGATAAGTACGGAGAGATCGGAATGAGTAAAGCAACGGGAAGCGTTTGGTCCACGGTATTTGGAAACCCACGAGCAGGTTTCTTCACTGTCATGCTAATTGTTTCAATCTTGGCTTTCTTGGGGGTAACAGTTTTTGTTAACAACCAGTCTAATCAAGATAAAGAATACATTAGTCATGCGGGTGAATTACGAGTTTTATCCCAGGAGCTGGCGAAAAACGCCGTGGAAGCTGCGGGTGGTAAAGCAGAAGCGTTCGCATTATTACGTAATGCGCGTAATAACTTCGAAACTCGTTGGAATTATCTAAGTATTGGTAACCCTGAGACAGGTTTACCGCCAGCAGAAATCGCTGCTATGACGGATGTGCAGGAGTTATGGAATAAAGTTTCAAATAACGCTTATCAGATTGTACAAGCCCAAGATATTATTCTTTCTCTGCACGAAGTAGCGGCGACACTTGCTGAAACGATTCCACAATTACAGGTTGAGTATGATGAGATTGTAGAAATCTTGTTAGATAATGATGCACCTGCAGAGCAGGTCGCGGTTGCTCAGCGTCAATCTTGGTTAGCAGAACGTATTGTACGCTCAGTGAACAAGGTTCTTGGTGGTGGTGAAGATGCTGTAATGGCAGCGGATGCTTTTGGACGAGATGCTTCGTTATTCGGTCGAGTACTAAACGGTATGATCGAAGGTAATGTGGCGATGAACTTGAGCCAGGTTAGTGATGAAGAAGCTATCTATGCCCTTGCGGAAGTCGCTGAATTATTCGAATTCGTATCGGGTTCGGTTGATGAAATTCTTGAAACGTCTCCTGAACTATTCCAAGTGCGTGAGGCCTCGGATGCTATTTTTGCTGACTCTCAGTTATTGCTAAATGAAACTTCTTCGTTGGCTACGGGCTTTCAAACCAATACAGAAGACCTAGGTGTACTCCAGTTAGTTGCTTATCTTTCAGCTTTAATGGCCGTAGTAGGCATTATTGGCTTGGGTGTTATCTCTTATCAGGATACCCGCAAAGATTTATCTGAAACAGCTTATAAAAACGAACAAAACCAAATCGCTATTTTACGTCTATTAGATGAAATTGCCGATTTGGCCGATGGTGACTTAACCACACAGGCGACGGTAACCGAAGACTTTACCGGAGCGATTGCTGACTCCATTAACTACGCAATCGATCAGATGCGCTCGTTGGTATCGGCGATTAACGAAACCGCGGTACAGGTATCCTCCGCTGCTCAAGAAACCCAGGCAACGGCAATGCATCTTGCGGAAGCCTCTGAGCACCAAGCACAAGAAATTGCTGGGGCTTCTGCGGCTATTAACGAAATGGCTGTGTCTATTGACCAAGTATCGGCAAACGCCTCTGAATCATCCGCGGTAGCAGAGCGATCGGTTGCGATCGCTAATAAGGGCGCCGAGGTAGTACAAGCAACGATTCATGGCATGGATAACATTCGTGAGCAGATTCAAGAAACGTCTAAGCGTATTAAGCGTCTAGGTGAATCTTCGCAGGAAATTGGAGATATCGTATCCCTAATTACCGATATTGCTGACCAAACAAACATTCTATCGCTTAATGCGGCAATTCAGGCATCCATGGCCGGTGACGCAGGTCGAGGCTTCGCGGTTGTTGCCGATGAAGTACAGCGACTAGCAGAGCGTTCTGCCGCGGCAACCAAGCAGATTGAGGCATTGGTTAAGACGATTCAGAACGATACTAATGAAGCGGTTATTTCGATGGAAACTACCACCTCGGAAGTGGTACGAGGCGCACGCCTGGCACAAGACGCTGGTGTTGCACTAGAAGAAATTGAAAACGTATCGAAAAACTTGGCTGACTTGATTCAGAACATCTCCAACGCTGCACGTCAGCAGGCATCTTCTGCGGGTCACATTTCGAATACGATGAACGTTATTCAAGAGATTACTTCGCAGACGTCTGCGGGTACGACGGCGACGGCGAAATCGATTGGTAACCTTGCCGATATGGCTAACAAGTTACGTGAATCGGTTGCTGGCTTTAAGCTTCCTGAGAGCGAGCAAACTCTGTAGGTTGAAGATGAGCAATCCGTCAGATTTCTTTTCTAATAAACGCTCCGGTTTTGGCATGATGCCAGATATGGAAGAAGAGCAATTTCTGCGTTGGCAGAATTTGCTCGAGGAGCGCACTGGTATGTGCTTAGCACCTCAGCGCAAGTCTTTTCTTCAAACCAGCTTAGGCATTCGCATGCGTGAGTTGGATTGTGACGACTATGAAGATTATTACCAGAAGGTTATCTCTGGTGCCGGTGGTGCGATTGAGTGGGCTACTTTGTCGGACCGACTAACGGTACAAGAAACTCGCTTCTTTCGTGATCACGATGCCATGATGTATGTGAGGGATTACTTGCATCAATTAGCTGAAACCGCGGTGAGCCGTGCACCTATTGAAATTTGGAGTATGGGGTGTTCATCTGGAGAGGAGGTTTATAGTTTAGCCATGCTAGCGGATGAGTGTTTATCACCATCAGGCATTAAGTATTCGGTGACAGGAACAGACCTCTCAACGGTTGTATTACGTAAGGCTAGGCAAGGCAAGTACCCAGCTAGAAAATTAGAAACCCTGCCGGTTTCTTATCGCCAGCGTTACTGTACGGCGAGTGATAATAACGAATATCAGATTTCATCGACCTTGCGTGATCGTACCTGTTTTACGCAAGTGAATGCATTGAATTTAGACGCTTTTCCAGTAGAAGGGTTGAGCGTAATCTATTGTCAAAACTTATTGATTTATTTTCGTCGTTGGCGTCGTCGTGAAATTTTGAGCGCGCTAGCGGAGCGTCTAGTACCAGGAGGTATTTTAGTGACTGGATTAGGCGAGATGGTGGATTGGCAGCATCCGGATATGACTCAAGTCGATAGCAATAAACTATCGATTTATGTTAGACGTGATAGTAATAAACGAATAGGAGGCCTCTAGGCGATGAGCCATGACTACATCGCGCTGGAATGGGTTAAGGGGGAGATTGAAGAAACCCTTCAGCAGGCGCAGCAAGCATTAGAAGCTTACGTTGAAAATACGCAAGACCGAACTCGACTCAAATTTTGTTTGAGCTATTTGCATCAGGTGCAGGGTACCTTGCAGATGGTCGAATTTTACGGGGCGGCCTTATTAGCAGAAGAAATGGAAGCTTTAGCAAAAGAGCTAGCAGAAGGCTCATTAGCGAATGAGAGCGATGTTCTCGAAGTGCTAATGCAAGCGATTCTTCAGTTACCTAGCTATCTTGAACATATCAAGATAGGTCGTCGTGACCTACCTGTCGTTTTACTCCCTATTTTAAATGAACTAAGAGCGGCTCGTGGCGAACATTTAATGTCGGAAACTGCATTATTCACCCCGAATATTGAATTATCTGATACGTTAAGTGACTCTGAGCTGAATAAGTTTAATGACCCTGGCTTTGCGCCTTGGCTAAAAAAACTACGTCAACTGCAGCAAACAGCCATCTTGCATATATTGCGAGGTGAGCAAGAGGAGCTTGCGATTGATTATCTACACAAGGTTTTTGGCCGTTTATATAAATCTTTGGGAAATACACCGCAAGGTCAAGTATGGTTGCCTGCGCTAGCGTTTGTCGAATACTTAAAAACTCAGCAAGCTATTCCTAAGAGCGCGAAACCATTATTGCGACAGCTTGACGCTCAACTAAAGCTTATTCAAGACGAGGGGATTGCGGTATTAAATAATCCTGTCCCTGCTGAATTATTAAAAAACCTATTATATTACATCGCTAAATCCCCATTAGAAAATGGTGTTGTGGCTGAAGTTAAAGCTCAATACCAGTTAGCCTCTGCACTGCTTACTGAGGACGAGATAAAGCAGCAGCGAAATGCTTTATCTGGCCCAGATAAAGATACTGTGGGTAGTGTGATTGCTGCCCTAATTGAAGAAATAACACAGTTAAAGGATCACTTCGATATCTTGGTTCGTGGTGATGACCCTCGGGCTGTCACATTACAAGCTCTGCTGCCAATGTTTAAGCAAATAACCGATACCATGGGCATGCTGGGCTTAGGTATGCCACGTAGGGTATTGCAAGAGCAGCAAAGTAATGTCGCGCGCTTAATCGATCAAGGCACGGTCTCGGATGCCGAGCTGATGGATGCGGCGGGTGCTTTATTATATGTAGAAGCAACGTTAAGTGGCATGCAGAGTGAAGGGACTTTGACCGAAACTCGCCCAGAGGATGCGTCGGTTACTAGCGCTCAAAAAGCAGTGCTACATGAAGCGCGTAACGTGCTTGAGCAGGTTAAAGACTCCGTTGTCGAATATATCGCGAAGCAATGGGATGCTAGCGAGTTAGAAGATGCGCCAGGTTGGTTAAGGTCGATTGAAGGGTCGATCAATATGATTCCCCTGCCACGAGTCGCTAAAATTTTAGAAGTCGCCGCTGATTTTGTTGAAACGCAGTTGATTGCTGAGCAGCTCAAAGCCCAGTGGAGCGTAATGGATATTTTTGCCGATATTCTTACCAGCATTGAATATTACATTGAACGCTACATTAATAGCCCACTTGAAGCTGATGAAAGTTTATTGCAGCGCGCTGAAGTAGCATTAGCCAAGCTACCGGGTCAGATTCCAAAGGCTCAACAAGAGCACATAGTTGAACTCAGTAATAAAGCTGATATTGAACTGGTTGCCGCATTGGATCAAATCGATCTATCCGAAGATGGTTTAGATCATGCTGAGGTTGATTTAGCCGCAGTATTAGATGGTGATGATGATGCTAGTGACGATGAAATTTTTGAACTTGACGATCAACAGTCGGACATTGAGTTAATCCCTGAGTCTGCTGTAGAAAAAGATTTAGAGCTGCTAGATAGTAGTGCTGACGTCATTGCAGAGCCAGAAGTCGCAGAGCCAGAAGTCGCAGAGCCAGAAGTCGCAGAGCCAG
>CAXIBC010000041.1:0-24598 GCA_964022115.1 uncultured Oleispira sp.
AAAAATATAAATAAAAATATAAATAAAAATATAAATAAATAGGTACACACACATGACCACAGATAACACGTCAAAAACTGAGCTGAATACAACGCCTTTTAACGCAGCCTCTTTAGGCGCTTCTAATAGCGAGACCCACGAGGTTTTTAACCAGCCTACCCCGTTAGAAAATTATAATGCGTATGAATCGGATGCGGTATTGCAGCATTGGATGACGACCTTTAATGGTGATTTTGCCAAAGCCGCTGTCAGCCAATATGGTCATCATGTGGGGCATGAATTAATTGAGGCGGGTTTTTTAGCCAATCAGTATAAGCCTGAGTTTCATTCGCATGATCGTTTTGGTAATCGTATTGATTTGGCGAAGTTTCATCCGGCGTATCATCAGTTAATGCGCACGGCGATTGAGGCTGGTGCGCATTCTTTGCCTTGGACGATGGACTCTGGCTCTTCAGACAAGACGGCAGAAAAAAAAGGCGCTCACGTTGCCCGTGCCGCGATGGAATACTTACACAACCAGGCCGACTCGGGTTCAGGTTGCCCACTGACGATGACTTTTGCTGCTGTGCCTGCGATTAAAACCACGCCGAGTTTAGCGAAAGATTGGTTGCCTAAAATTACCGCACGCCATTACGACGAACGTAATATTCCTTGGTTCGAAAAAGAAGGTGTGACCATTGGTATGGCCATGACCGAGAAACAAGGTGGCTCGGATGTGCGGGCGAATACTACCAAGGCGACACCGATTGATGGGTTGAAAACCGGCTCGGGTGAAGCGTATGAACTGGTTGGGCATAAGTGGTTTTGTTCAGCACCTATGTGCGATGCGTTTTTGGTATTGGCGCACACTGAAAAAGGTTTGTCGTGTTTTCTATTACCGCGCTGGCGTCCAGATGGCAGCAAGAACCAGATGTTTATTCAGCGCTTAAAAAACAAGCTAGGCAATATTTCTAACGCGTCTTCTGAAGTTGAATTCCGCGGTGCTTATGCACAAATGGTAGGCGACGAAGGTCGTGGTGTTCCGGCGATTATTGAAATGGTATCAATGACCCGTTTCGATTGCATGGTGGGTTCCAGTTCATTAATGCGCGCGTCTACCGCACAGGCTTTGCACCATACCAGTGGCCGCAGCGTGTTTGGTAAAAACTTGCACGAGCAAGTATTAATGCAAAATGTATTGGCGGATTTATCGATTGAATCGGAAGCGGCGTTGGCGATTTCTATGCGCGTCGGTAATGCGTTGGATAACTTACAAGACGAACAGCAAAATTTGTTTGCCCGAGTTGCCACCGCCATTGGTAAATACTGGGTCTGCAAACGCGCACCGAATCATGCTTATGAAGCGATGGAGTGTTTAGGCGGCGTGGGTTATGTGGAAGAGAACATCATGCCGCGCATTTATCGTGAAGCGCCGGTGAACGCAATTTGGGAAGGCTCGGGTAACGTGCAGTGTTTGGATGTTTTACGGGCGATGAATAAAGAACCAAAAGTGGTCGATGCTTATTTAACCGAGCTGGCCAGTGCCCAAGGTTTGGATAAGCGCTTTGATGTATTTTTGAACGGTTTAAAAGACGAGTTTGTCGACTTATCCACATTGGAATACCGTTCGCGCACTGTGGTCGAAAAATTAGCGCTTGGCTTGCAGGCGAGCACCTTGTTAAAGCATGGGGATGAGCATGTGGCAGAAGGGTTTGTGGCTTCGCGTATTGAGAAGCCTGCTGGGCTGAATTATGGGACGTTGCCGGTGGGGGTTAACTGTAAGGCGATTATTGAGCGGGCTAAGCCGCAATTGTAGAAAGCTTGTCTCGCCGTAATCATGGCTTTATCAGAAATGCCTACACATTGGTCTTACATGTCACGCTCGTGCTCTACCGGCAAACTGTGTGTATAATCCGTGGCCAATTTTAGCCTCACGAGGCTTGGCTGTCGTTTCTATAAAGCCTGGCTATAAAGCCCAACTATAAAAGCCCAGCGATGCACTCACGTCATACATTCATAAGGAGCTTGTTTTGCAATACCGTTCAGAGATTGATGGCTTACGAGCTCTTGCAATTATACCCGTCGTTTTTTTTCATGGTGGCTTTAGCCTAGTAAGTGGTGGTTTTGTAGGTGTCGATGTTTTCTTCGTCATTAGTGGCTATCTCATCACCCTACTACTCTACAAAGACATGGCCAAGGGTACTTTCTCGGCTAAAAAGTTTTACGAGCGTCGGATTAAGCGTTTATTTCCCGCGCTCTTTTTTGTCGCAGCTTGCTGCTCTATTATCGCCTGGAATCTCTACTTGCCCTTCGATCTAGAAGATTTTTATGGCAATCTTTCTTCGGTATTCAATTTCACTTCCAATATTCATTTCTACATTCATAGCGGCTATTTCGATCCCTCTTCAGAACTTAATGCTCTACTACATACTTGGAGCTTAACGGTTGAGGAACAGTTTTATTTCGTCTTCCCATGGATACTGCTACTCGCCTTTAAAGTGGGTAGGAAAGCTGTCTGGGTGGGTATTGTATCCTTAATGATCATCAGCTTCTGTCTTGCGGAATGGCGATTACAAGGTAAACCTATGGCGGCGTTTTATCTTTTATACGCCAGAGGCTGGGAATTACTGATTGGCTCATTCTGTGCCCTCATCGTTGCTGATTCACAGTTATTATCAAAAGTTTCTGATACTTATCGAGAAGTGTTGGCATGGCTTGGATTATCCATGATCTTATATGCTACTTTTTTCTTTACCGACTCAACCCCTGCAGCAGGGCGTTATACATTAATTCCAACCCTAGGCACGGCCTTAATTATTCTATTTGCTCGCACTGATGGCGCTCTTGGCAAGGTATTAAGTCAGCGCTTATTAGTCTCTATTGGCCTTATATCCTACAGCACTTATCTATGGCACCAGCCGATGCTCGCCTTCTCTCGATATTATATGGGTGAAGATTTCGACCTCATAATGGCAGCCGCTCTATGCCTAGGCAGTTTTGCCCTAGGTTATGTATCTTGGAGATTTATAGAGAAACCTTTCCGTTATGGTTCATTTGGCTGGAATACACAACGCCGGGTTTTCTCTGCTGCTGCAGCTCTTGGCATTGCGATGTTTATGTTTGGAATCTATGGTGAAGAAGCGAAAGGTTTTCCCGAGCGTTTAGATAATAATGTGCGCTCAATTTACCAGACAGCCAAGCATTATGAGCAGATCGAAACTTGCTTCGTTACCAAATCAGAAGCATTCGATCTATCACAGTGCTTAGATAATACCCAAGCAGGTAAGAAAGCCCTGATTATTGGTGATAGTCATGCAGCAAGTTTGTTCCCAAGCCTAAAGCGTAAATTGGCTAATAATGGCTGGGACTTATCCATGCTTACTTACGCTCGTTGCGTCCCCTTTATCAATAATGAAGATATGCAGCCGTACAAGTTCGAGTCAAAATTCCTCTCTAAGCATGTAAATACTCGCTGTGAAAATGTCAAACAAAGCTTCAACGAAGGCATTAGCCATAACAACTTTGATCTTGTGATTGTGCTGAACCACTACAACAATTGGATGGGGCCTTATAAAGATCATTCTTTCCCCGAGTTTTGGGACATGTACATTGATACCTTGGTAGAGCTTTTTGGCAAAGAGAAACTCTTAGTTTTGGGCTCACTCCCTATCTGGACTGAGGACCTACCCAAACTGATCGTTAAAGATTATGTTCAAGGTAATGACTTCAAAGGGCCTTCATTTAATGGGCTATTTGATAAAAAATTTAGTCTAGACAAAATCATGCGCCAAGATCTTGAACAACGAGGGGTTCGCTTTCTGTCTTCTATGGAAGCCTTTTGCTCAGCAGAAGGCTGTATGAGAACAGGCCTATCTGAATCCGGTGAAACCATCGCAACCTCTTACGATGGCGCTCATCTGTCTTCTGCTGGCTCTGTCATTCTTTCTACTCACATAGTTTCTTCGATTGAAGTGGTATCACTGCCTCAAGAAGGGTTAGTGAGTGAGGAACTCTAAGGGGTTATCAGAAATTGCCAACAGAGGCTTTCTTCATCTGAAGGCCTCTGGCGATGCTAAACGTTCAATATATTTCAGCCCCGATTGAAGCTATATCATTGGCGATAAGCATGCCGCAAGTGATTCGTAATCTTCGGATATATAATGAATGCCGTCAGGATTTCCGATACTAACATTACAATCAGAAGTCGGATCTATATACATCCCACATACTTCAATGGCCGCCAGTCTATGATCATCTGAAGAAATATTGGGGATAGGATTTGGCAGCACACAGATAATATTTTCTGCAATAATAGATTTAAGCTTTTCTTTGTATTCAACAGCCGTTATTCCTTGTCGTATATCATTAGTCCCAAGTGCTAGAAATATAACTCGGTAATTGTAATCAATAGGGGCTAATTCTAAGAGTGTTCTTCCGTTCTTGCAGTCTTTTCTAATACTCATTATATGAGGTGTACTCCCTTTATCAGTACATAAGCTATCCCCATACATGATGACATCCGTAATATTTGCATTATGATTAAAGCGTATGCGCTTTTCCTTTCCCTCAAAAAGGCAACCCGTAGTTAATACCACAAGACACAATGCAAAAACTTGCTTAGTAAATACCATTAAAACCTCCCGTTATAATTCTCTAGTCTACCAGCTTGCTAATGACAATATTTTTAGGTGATAGTTTTTAAATATTAGACCATCAAATATCATATTCATGCTGGAAATATCAACTCTTATCGATGTGCTGTTTTAAGATAGGCCGAACACCGCAAGGAAGGTGCTCAGCGCAGAATGTGCAAGCTAAAACAGAATCTACTACCTATGGAAAAATAATTAGAAAGTGTGAGGACGGAGAAGTTTCTTGCACGACCCCTATATAAATACTGCCAGGTGGTTAAACAAAGAGTAGTCGCTGTCATTGATGGCAATTCCTTAATCCTCTAGAAGACCTTCTTAGCTGACAAACTATTACCCAATCCTTGCACGCTAATGTATTCTTTGGTTTATATTTTTAGCGAAACAGAATTCTAATGGCAAAGAAAAAAACAGCTTATGTGTGCACCGAATGCGGTGCCGACCATACTAAATGGCAAGGTCAATGTGCTGAGTGTAACGAGTGGAATACGCTTTCCGAGTTCGTGGTGGCGAGTAGCACCAAAGCCGCAACCCGCGATGTGAAGTTTGAAGGTTACGCCGGTACTGGGGAAGAAGCTGGCAAGGTGCATAAGCTTGCCGAGATTAATCTTGCGGAAGTGCCACGCTTTAGTTCCGGCATGCAAGAGTTCGACCGCGTTTTGGGCGGTGGTTTAGTGCCGGGGTCGGCGATCTTGATTGGTGGTCATCCGGGGGCGGGTAAATCGACGCTGTTATTACAGGTAATGTGTTATTTAGCCCAGTCGATGCCGACCTTGTACATCACAGGTGAAGAAAGCCTGCAGCAGGTTGCGCGCCGTGCACAGCGCTTGGGCTTGCCGATGAATAACTTGCAGATGTTATCGGAAACCAACGTAGAAGCGATTACTCGCGTTGCGCAAAAAGAACAGCCTAAAGTAATAGTGATCGATTCGATTCAGGTGATGAATATGGATGGGGTTGAGTCTTCTCCTGGTAGTGTGACTCAGGTGCGTGAATGTTCGGCTTACCTCACCCGCTTTGCTAAGCAAACCAATACCGTGCTCTTTTTAGTCGGCCACGTGACCAAGGACGGTAACCTTGCGGGGCCAAAGGTGTTAGAGCACATCATTGATGCCTCGTTAATGATTGAAGGTGAAAGTGACAGTCGTTATCGCACCTTACGCGGTATTAAAAACCGCTTTGGCGCGGTGAACGAACTCGGCGTATTTGCCATGCTGGATGTCGGTCTTAAAGAAGTTAAAAACCCCAGTTCGATCTTTTTATCCCGCTCAGAAGAACCCTCTGCGGGCAGTTTGGTGATGGTGGTTTGGGAAGGTACTCGCCCACTCTTGGTAGAGGTTCAAGCCTTAGTCGATGAGTCGAGCATGAACAATCCGCGCCGTGTTGCCGTGGGCTGGGATTTTAACCGTTTGCACATGTTGCTGGCGGTTTTGCACCGCCACGGCGGTTTGCACTTGGGTGATCAAGATGTCTTTATTAATATTGTCGGTGGCGTGAAAATCACCGAGACCAGTGCCGATTTGGCATTATTAATTGCAACCTTATCGAGCTTCCGCAATCAGGCACTACCACGAGATTTGATTGTTTTTGGTGAGGTAGGTTTGTCGGGAGAGATTCGCCCTGTGCCGTCTGGCCAAGAACGTTTAAAAGAAGCCGCGAAGCATGGTTTTACCCGTGCTATTGTGCCAAAAGCGAATATACCGAAAGGGGGGATTCCAGGTATGCAGGTGATTGGGGTTGAGAAGATCAGTCAGGCGCTCGAAGCTATTTAAAGAAAGCAGTTATTTATATAAAAAAGCTATCTAAACTAATAATAAAAAAGGAATCATCATGAAGGTCGTCACTACACCAGAAAGCCGCTTCAAGCACTTACCTAACTATCAGTTTCAGGCTAATTATATTGAAGTTGATGGTATGAAAATGCATTACGTCGACGAGGGTTGTGATGAAAATAATGACCAGCAAAAAACCGTATTGATGTTACACGGTGAACCGAGCTGGTCTTATTTATATCGCCACATGATTCCTGTGTGTGTGGCTGCAGGGCATCGGGTGATTGCCCCCGATTTAATCGGCTTTGGTAAATCCGATAAACCCAGCAACATGAATGATTATTCTTATAAGAAACACATGGACTGGATGCAGGCTTTTATAGACAAGCTTGATCTAAAAAACATGGTACTCGTCTGCCAAGATTGGGGCTCGCTGATTGGTTTGCGCTTGGCCGCCGAAAATGAACCACGCTTTGATGCCATCACTGTGGGCAACGGCATGTTACCCACAGGGGATGAAGGCAAGCTGCCTAAAGTCTTTAAACTCTGGCTCGCATTTGCCACCCATAGCCCTTGGTTTCCGATTGCCCGTATTGTTGATTCGGGTTGTTTTAAAAAACTGAGTAAAGATGAGAAGCGTGCTTATGATGCGCCTTTTCCTAGTGCAAAATACAAAGCGGGAAGCCGTGCCTTTCCTCGATTAGTTCCGGTAGACCCCAATAACCCTGCGAGTGAAGCGAACCGCGCCGCATGGAAAATCTTAGAGCAATGGCATAAACCCTTTCTGACTTGCTTCAGTAATGGCGACCCCATTACTCGCGGTGGCGATAAATTTATGCAAGGCAAAATTCCCGGTGCTAAAGGCCAGCCTCATGTCACCTTAACCGGTGGACACTTCTTACAAGAAGACTCTGGGGCTGAGTTTGCGCTTGAGGTGAATAAGCTAATTCGTCGCTTAATATGAGTTATATTTAAAAGTGGAACACTGTATTCCAAATGAATGGGTGGTTTTTATAAGTATCCTATCAATAGCCGTATTATACTCAATCCCATTCTACTACAGCACTTCTTTGGCTTAGCGAATACCTGATTATAATTAAAAAAACTGACCATCAGGATTTTGCTTACTAACTTGCTCTCAATGTTTCTAATAAATATTGATGGGAGTGTGTAATACGTCAACTATGTCTTATGCTTATATAGTGCTTAATGCACCTTAGTTAACCTAGGTAAAAATCAAACAGTACCTTGTCTTGGTTGATGTGTTTTCTGTATTTTGAACTACATTCTTTAACGGGCCATCTGCTGCGCTTTAATAAATCTAAAAAAGAAACCGCTTAATCAGGAATATGAAATGTCTGTGAATATTTATAATCAAGAGCTTGATCAAAACGTAGCTAATTATGCGGCATTAACGCCTATCAGCTTCTTAGAGCGATCGGCTTTTGTTTACCCGCATAAAGTAGCCACGGTTAACGGTGATATTCGTCGTACTTGGGCCGAGGTATATAGTCGTTGTCGTCTAATGGCCAGCGCATTAAATAAACGCGGCTTTGGCAAAGGCGATACTATTTCTATAATCGCCCCTAATATTAATGAACACTTTGAGGCGCACTTTGCTATTCCTATGAGCGGCGCTGTTTTAAATTCGATCAATACCCGTTTAGATGCCGAAGCCATGGCATTTATCATGCAGCACGCCGAAACCAAAGTCCTTTTTGTCGATAAAGAATTCAGTGCGATTGTTGATCACGCTGTGAGCCTGTTAAAAGATAAACCGCTTGTTATCGATATTGAAGATCCTAACTTTAAAGCGACTGGCGATATGCGGTTGATTGGCTCGATGACTTATGAGCAGTTGTTGGCGGAAGGTGATGCCGACTATGAATGCCCGCGTTTAGAAAACGAGTGGGATGCGATCACCTTAAACTATACCTCGGGCACGACCGGCGATCCTAAAGGTGTTGTTTATCACTATCGTGGAGCTTACTTGAATGCGGTGAGTAATGTGATGTCTTGGAACATGGAAGATCACCCAGTTTATCTTTGGACACTCCCTATGTTCCATTGTAATGGTTGGTGTTTTCCTTGGAGCATTGCCGCCAAGGCTGGGGTGAGTATTAGCCTGCGCCATGTAGAAGCAAAAGCCATTTTTGATTCCATTCGTGAACATAAAGTCTCTTATTTCTGTGGCGCGCCTATTGTCTTAAACATGCTTAATAGCGTTGATGACTCCATTAAGGCGGGCATTGAGCATGAAGTAAAAGTGATGACGGCGGGCGCGCCACCACCAGCCTCGGTTATTCAAGGCATGGAAGATATGGGCATCAAGGTGACTCACGTTTATGGTTTAACGGAAACCTATGGGCCTTCGGTTGTATGTGCCTGGAATGATGATTGGAATGCTAAAAGTGATGAAGATAAGTCACGTTTAAAAGCCCGCCAAGGTGTAAAAGCCCCAATGCTAGAAGACTTAATGGTAGCTGACCCTGAAACCCTTGAGCCGGTTGCCAAAGATGGCCAGACGGTGGGTGAGATCGTTATGCGCGGCAACCTTGTAATGAAAGGCTATCTGAAAAATCCGACAACGACTAAAGCATCATTAGCAGGTGGCTGGTTCCGCTCTGGAGATCTTGCGGTATGGCACCAAGATGGTTATATCGAGATTAAAGATCGCTCAAAAGATGTGATTATTTCGGGTGGTGAAAATATTTCCAGCATCGAAGTTGAAGATGTTTTATATCGCCACCCTAAAGTAAAAGAAGTTGCGGTCGTGGCACGTCCAAATGAAAAATGGGGTGAAACACCCTGTGCGTTTGTGGCCTTAGTAGACGGTTGTGAAGCCAAGGTAGATATTACCGATACGGATATTATTCAATTCTGTCGCGCGAATATGGCGGCATTTAAAATACCTAAAACGGTTATCTTTGGTGAGCTGCCTAAAACATCCACGGGTAAAGTTCAGAAGTTTTTATTACGTGATTTAGCAAAGGCCCTGAATGAAGACTAAAGTCTGACCTCTGAGTGCTTTTCGTTAAGTGTACACTCTTAACCAAATCGATTCTGTCGGTTTGGTTTTTTTTGAATTTTTAAAATTAGCCATTCAAAATAGTCAGATTCATCGTAGCTATCATTAAGATTTAACCCGAGTACACAGCACGGATACGAGCACGATTAAAGTAGGCACGATTGCTGCAGGAATGCTTACAGTGAATAGTTGTTTATCAATAACTCACGTTAGCTTATTCCAACGAAGGAGATAAAAGCGATGAATTACAGCAAAGCTATGATTGATCTAATTTCAGAAGTACGCCGCCGTGCTCCCAGTGACGATAAACCCAGTATCAAGTTAGCCAACCCTAATGTGCTTAGCGAGATCAATACTATCTATCACAATTCAAAAGATACCGTACTCAAAGCCATCATTAAAGAAACCTTCCACCTTGCAGGAGAAGGCTGGCCAGAGAAGCTTATTGATGCTGTAGAAAGCGATGAGGAGGATAGTGGTCCACGCTATATCACTAAGGTTTACCGAGGGCAAACTCAACTGATTGAAGTGCCTGCTAAAACCGAAGCATCATCAAGTAATAATAAGAAGATTTATCGTGGTCAGGTAGTTGCTTGATTTGAATAGGAACGAATAGATTAGGAGTCACTACTAAGTCAGAAGCACTCATAAGTTAAGCTTGGAAAGTTTGGGAGCAACAACTGTCATTTATCTCATTAGTGTCTTTCGCCCTAGCAGAGGGCGCTGACTACAAAGGGTGTTCTAGAGTAGTGCGCAGTATCACAAGTAATAGCAATTAGATTTCAGCGGGATGGTTCATTAAAACACTAAGCTCACGCTCTACTTCGTCATTATCCGCAAGATTTAATTCTAATAAGCGTCGTAGGTTAGTTAAGCTGTCTAATGACATCATTTCTGCTCGAAAGCCTGCTTTCCGCCCTTCGATATGGACCAAAGTACAAGGCATTTCAATAATGACATCTTCGGCTAATACCAATTGCACTTCAAATGGCATGCCGACTTCTAGAGGGAATTGATCAGGCAGCGCTAAAAGCATGCCACACATTGATATATCAATGCACTCCGCTTGCCAGCTCATCGCTTGATTGCCATCGACATCATCACTAACAACCTGTACAACATCCACAAAGCCTACACGGCGAAAGCGTCGTTTCTCGATACGCTCTTTTTGTTCTCCACTGTTATTGTAGGTTGAGTCTGCCATTTGTAACTCCAATTAATACTTAATACTTGTATCGGCTTGCTGCTAGACGACTTTATAATCAGTCTAGCTGCTTAATTGCACATTGTTAGAGCTAAATTGTTAGTATTCGTATAATGCGTTAGCTAATAGTACCTAAGCTGTATTCTGGCGGGGCCTCCTGATTATATTGCAGGTGATAATCGGCTAGATTGATCTGCTTAGTTTGACGAATATAGTTGTAAGTATAATCTGGCCAGATGGTGAAGTTCTTACCCGAATCAGATAGATACCAGCTATTACAGCCCGAGGTCCATGCGGTACCAACCATTTTATCTTGCATGGTTTGGCAAAATTCTGTTTGCACCGATTCTTTTACATCTATGTACTTCAGTCCTTGTTGTTTGATTTTCTTAATCGCATCCATCACATAATTGTATTGTGCTTCAATCATTACTACTAACGACGTATGACCAATCCCCGTATTAGGCCCAGCTAAAATAAACGCATTCGGGAAACCCGCGACACACGTGCCATAATACGATTCAAAACCATTTTCTTTCCAAACGGCATTTAAATCTTGGCCATGGATACCCGCGATATCAATTCCCATTAAAGGCTCATCAACTTTAAAACCCGTGCCCCAGATAATCACATCAAGATCGTGCGCTTTGCCCTGCTTATCAATAATGCCAGTTTCGGTAATACGCTCAATACCACTATCAATAACCGCCACATTTTCACGAGCCAATGCGGGATAATAATCATTGGATAATAACGCACGTTTGCAGCCAAAACGAAAATCAGGCGTGAGCTGTGCTCGTAGCGTTTCATCTTTAATATGGTGATGAATGTGCTTGGTCGCTGCCCACTCAGCAATGCTGCGAATAAATGACTTTTCTTTCAAGAAACCACGCAAGGTGAATTCATTCGCCCAGTATAAAAACGCTCTATGCGCTAAGCGCCAGCCCGGAAGGTATTTATAAAGTACTTTTTCGATAGCGAATATTTTACGATCGGGTTTCGGTAAAACCCAAGGTGCGCTACGCTGAAATAATTCTACTCTGGTCGCATCTTCGGCAATGCGTGGTAAAAATTGAATCGCACTCGCACCGGTTCCAATAACCGCTATTTTTTTACCTTTTAAATCGCTATTGTGATCCCATTGCGCACTGTGAAAAATAGGGCCTTTAAAGCTTTCTTTACCACTAATAGCAGGAATTGCTGGGTTGCTTAATGGCCCTACCGCCGTAATCACAAAGCGCGATATTAATTGACTACCGTCTGATAGATTGACGGCCCAAGTGCCTGAATCTTTATCAAAGTGGGCGCCTTCTAACGCGGTATTAAATTGAATTTTATTCCGTAACTTATGCTTATCAGTAACATCGATAATGTAGTCGCGTATCTCATGCCAAGTGGAATACTTTTTAGACCAATCGCTCTTAGGCTCAAACGAAAATGAATACAAGTGAGATTGCACATCACACTCACAGCCTGGGTAGGTATTGTTGCGCCAGGTGCCCCCGACTTCATCACTGCGTTCAATCAATTTGAAGGCATGAATACCAGCCTGTTGTAACTTAACTGCCATGCCGATACCCGCAAAACCAGTACCGATAATGACGACTTCATAATCTACTTTTGTATGCATTTTTCATCCGAGGTCTTGTTAATTTTATCTAACGTTGTGGAACCTTATGCTTAGCTATTTTATAGCTCAAATAGCCAGACCCTCATTTATATTTAGCTCGGCGGCAGCCGCCTTTTTCTCGGCTTTGGCTTTTGCTCGCTGTAAACCAATATCATGTTCTGGGCGATACAATTTTTCTTTCCACATATCTACCAGCTCTTGGTTGGCATGATCCCAAGGATGAAAGCCTTCTTTAAAGTAGTCTTTATAATTGCTGCGAATGCCTGATATTAAGCCGACTTTTTTATTAAACATGAATGACCAAAAGCCTTTTACATCTTTCCAAGATGGCATTTTGCGCGCCCAAAATAATAGCGCGATCATGTAGCAGGTGATGCGAACAGTAAATAATACAGAGACTAAGCGTAATACCCGGCGTAAGTATTTTTGATCGTTTTCGCACAGCATGAATACATCAAAGGCAACTGCCTTATGCTCTATCTCTTCTACCGCGTGCCAATATAATAATTCTTGTACGGTTTCATCCAACGACTTTAACGCTTCAGGCGTGGTTAATACATGCTCGGCCATAATCGCGGTTAAGTGTTCCATACCCACTGTCATGGCTAAGCGGAATTTAGGCGTAGCATACTTGCGAGCTATGAATTTTTTAAGATCTCTTTCTAGGTGTTTCTCTAAACGAACCGCATCAATGCCCAACTCCTTCAGTGCGATGTTGGCTTGCTTATGCTGATGGCTATGATGGCCTTCTTGGCCAATAAAGCCTTTAATTTGCTGCTTGAGCGTTTCGTCGGTCACCTGATCACGATAGTTTCTCACCGATTCAATAAACTCACCCTCACCCGGAGGAAAGGTCGACGACAAGGCCCCAGCAAAGACTGTGAGTAGTGAATTGCCACCAAAGAAGAACTTATCTTTTACCTTGTTAAATGGAAAAGACATGTGTCGTGGTTTGATGTCGAGGTTTTTGCCAAGAGAATCTGTCATGTGAGGTGCCTTAAGACTTATTATTGTTTTATTCAATAAGCCTATAATGGGCTAGTTTGGCATGCCTGCGTAGGTGCAAACATGCCAACTTTTTACTTAGAGAGTAGACTATCGATCACATGGCCTACTTATGCCAAACGCTTATACTTCATGCGCTTAGGCTGAGCATCAGCCCCTAAGCGGGCTTTACGGTCGGCCTCATATTCAGTGTAATTACCTTCAAAGAAGTTCACTTGTGAATCCCCTTCGTAGGCCAGAATATGCGTCGCGATGCGGTCTAAGAACCAGCGATCGTGGGATACCACCATCACAGTGCCGGGGAAAGCTAATACCGCTTCTTCCAAAGCACGCAAGGTCTCAACATCCAAATCGTTTGATGGTTCATCAAGTAGTAATACGTTAGCCCCTTGGCGCAAAGTACAGGCCAATTGTAAGCGCCCACGCTCACCACCCGAAAGATCACCAACACGTTTCTGCTGATCGCCACCTTTGAAGTTGAAACGACCAATATAGCCACGGCTAGAGACTTCATAATTACCGATCATGAAGTTTTCCGCACCATCGGCAACGGCTTCCCAAACGGTTTTGTCATCGTCTAGCTGATCACGTAACTGTTCTACAAACGCCAGCTTCACACTTTCACCCAGTTCGATCGAACCAGAATCAGGTTGTTCAGAGCCCGCGATCATGCGGAACAAGGTCGATTTACCGGCGCCGTTGCCACCCACAATACCGACAATCGCACCCGAGGGTACACTTAGGCTCAAGTCATCTAATAAAACGCGGCCATCATAAGACTTAGTCACGTTATTAAATTCAATGACCTTGTCACCTAAGCGTGGCCCAGGTGGAATGTAGATTTCGCTGGTCTCGGCACGGGCTTGGAATTCTTTTGAGTTAAGCTCTTCAAACGCCGCCATACGGGCTTTGCTTTTCGCTTGGCGCGCTTTCGGATTAGAGCGCACCCATTCTAATTCACGTTTAATCGTGCGTTTATGGGACTCTTGCGATTTCGCTTCGCCTTCTAAACGGGCTTCCTTCTGTTCCAACCAAGAGCTGTAGTTACCCTCGTATGGAATACCGTGGCCACGGTCTAATTCTAGAATCCACTCGGCACAGTTATCTAAGAAGTAACGGTCGTGGGTAATCGCCACCACAGTGCCTGGGTATTCTTCCAAGAACTTCTCTAACCAAGTCACCGATTCAGCATCCAAGTGGTTGGTTGGCTCATCTAATAGCAGCATATCGGGTTTCGACATTAATAAGCGACATAATGCAACACGACGACGCTCACCACCCGACAGTTTAGAAACATCGGCATCCCAAGCTGGAAGACGCAATGCATCGGCGGCAATTTCCATCTGGCGGTCTAGATCATGACCCCCTTGGGCTTCGATGATCGCTTCTAGACGACCCTGTTTTTTAGCCAGCTTGTCAAAGTCAGCATCTGGCTCTGCATAATCTGCATACACCTGTTCTAGCTGTTCTTTAGCATCCATTAATTCGCGCAAGCCGTCTTCTACGTTGCCTTTTACATCTTTTGTCGGGTCAAGCTCTGGTTCTTGTGATAAGTAACCAACGTTCAAGTCAGGCTGTGGGCGCGCTTCACCGATAATGTCGGTATCGATACCGGCCATAATGCGTAATAAAGTCGACTTACCTGAGCCGTTTAAACCCAGTACGCCGATTTTGGCTCCAGGAAAAAAAGAAAGAGAGATATCTTTAAGAATTTGACGCTTGGGTGGCACGATCTTGCCCACCCGATTCATGGTATATACGTATTGAGCCACGCGGCTACTCCGTTATTTATGGATTCATTTTAACAATGAGGCTAAAGCTACTGAAAAGTTACGCAATTAGCAATTGATCGGGGAATTTCCTAAGGCATTTCCTGCATTTCACTCTATACTCTGGAAGTAGTAATTATTAAGTGGATTTTTCTGACACTATGCAAGGCTCGATTCATACTAGTAATACTGGCGTCAATTCTAATAATACTGCCAGCCCTGATAGTACGGATACTCAATTAAGCTTAGATAAGTCATTTTCAACCATATTCTTGGTCTTTTTTGTCTTTCTAGCTCTTGTACTAACCGCACACAGCTGGCGCCAATGGAATGAAGCCGAAAAAAACTATCAGATCGACATGTCTCGCACCGTCGATAGCTTTGTCGCGCAAGCATCAATCACAGCGAAAGCCTCTATCCATGTGAATCAAGTGTTTAGCAACATGCATAAAGAGCCGCTTGTTCGCCTGATTCAAGAGAATAATCCTAAGCTTCAATATGCGTTACGCCAAGCTATCAATAAAACCTTTTTCAACCTTAGCGCGTATATGTTGGTCAATAATAAAGGCGAGTTATTATTTATAGATGGCCCGCTACTGTCCGAAGATGAATCCCGATTAATTAGAAATTCGACGCTGAAAAGAGAAAATAGCAGTAGTTTTTTCTCTCACCATTTTGGTGAAGATGGTGGCTTTTACAGTATTAGCTGGTTTGAATATATTGATCAAAACTATGGTTTTATTGTGCGCCGACCGTATAACAAATTCTCAGAAATCATATACACAGGGGGTTTTCCTGGTTATGAGCTCGCACTATATAATACTGAATCAAACCAGATCATTATTTCTGAAAACCAATACCATACTGAAAAAACCGCTTTTCCTTTAGACAAAGTCATTCACAACCTCGCCTACCGCCGTAAAATAGCCGCCACCCCGTGGGAATTATTAGCCATTAAAAAACCCGGTTATCTGCAGAATGTAATTTGGAAAAGTTTGATCCCTAGCCTTATTATTCTTTTTAGCTTCTTAGTCGTGGCGGTTATTCTAAGACAATATTTAAATAACATAACCCGTATACAGCTAAAAGAAGCTTCAGCTCGGCGACAGATTGAGCAGCGAGCGGAAAAGTCATTGATGTCTATCGACGAAGCTATTATTAGTACTGATACTAAAAAAATCATTACCTATACCAACCCCAAAGCTAATCTTATGTTTAGTCGCTTAGGCTTCCATAGCGTCATTGGTGCATCCTTAACTGACCTTTGGCAAGATGAAAACTCGCTCTGGACAAAAGACTTATCCATTAAAGAGTTAGAGTTTTTACAAGAAGAGCAAAGAGAATTACACCTCACCATTCAAAATGAAGAGTTCATCATTGAGCAGTCTTATAACTTGCTCTATGAAAAAGGCAAGGTATCGGGTGTTGTTTGGATGTTGAGAGACGTAACCGATGCAGTGATTAATCGCCGGGCATTAGAGGTTAGTCGTACGCGCTATAAAGCCATCTTTGATCAAGCCGCCATCGCACACTGCGTATTATTACCTAATCCAGACCAGCCTTTTGGTAATATCAGGATCATTAACGCCAATGACGCGGCGATTGAGTTATTTCATGCTGAAGATGAGCAACACTTAATTCATGCCTTCCCTCAACTGTTATCAGGGCAAGTCGATGTGTTACATGAAAAAATAGAAAGCGCGATTAATGCTGGCCTTAGCTGGTGTGAATTTGAATTGAAGGTTACTGATTTTTTAGCCAATGAAATCGTATTGTGGATTAATATCAGCTTACACGCCGGTGGCAATCAAAATATACTCGCGACCTTTATTGATATCACTGATCGCGTTAAGGCGACTACCGAGTTGTACCAGCGTGAACAGTTTTGGGCAAAGATCATGGACGAGATCGTTGACATGGTTTATGTCCTTTCCATAGACGATACATTACAACCGAGTATTGAATACCGAAATAGCAGTATTAATGCATTATTTGGTTTACCAGAACCTTCTGGGCCTGAAGTAAAAGCCTGGAATCTTGAGTTTCATCCAGACGATACGACAAAGTTACGTACACTATTGAAAAAAACTCGTCACCTAAAGCAAGGTGATACAGTTATTGAAACCTGCCGAGTCAAGGATAGTCATAACAATTGGCGCATCATTCGTTTTACCAATACCGCATTTGATTACGACGATGATGGCTTAGTAGGTCGCTACATTAGCTCTGTGCGCGATGTCACCGAAGAAGTTGAAGGGCAAGTAATCTTAGTCGAAAACGAACGCCGCTATCGACTATTAGCCGAGAATATTAATGACGTTATTTGGGCGCTGGATAATACGCTAGCGTTCACCTTTATCAGCGCGTCTGTTTATTCCATGCTGGGTTATCAACCCGATGAAATCTATCGCGGAGCAGTTAACGGAATATTTACCCTCGGCGAACGTAAGAAACTGGATCAGCGCTTAAAATTGGCGTTAAGACATGCTAAACGATCCAGCCGAGAAGCGGGTGATAGCATATTCAAAATGGATATGAGCGCGATGCGCAAGAATGGCCAAGAAATCATTATTGAAGTCCAGGCCAGTTATCTTTGGGATGAAGATAAAAACCTTGAAGGCATCTTTGGTATTGCGCGGGATGTTACCGAAGCACGCAATACAGAGCGTGAGTTATTATTGGCCGGGCAAGTATTTGATTATAGTACCGAAGCCATCTTAGTGACCGATAATAAAGGCTATGTGATTAATGCTAACCCTGCTTTCTATGATGCGTCCCAATTCACTTTAGAGGAAATTCGTGGCTTAAGACCCGACGATATTATCAACCCTAAATTTCATGGTAATGATTTCTATTCCGAAGTAGGCCAAGCGGTATTCCAAGATAGTTATTGGCAAGGAGAAGTGCATTATCTGAGAAAAAATGGTGAAGAACGCGTGAGCTGGACTGGCATATCCGCCACTCGAAATCGCTCGGGTAAAGTACAAAACTTAATTATTATTGTATCCGATATTACTGAACGGAAAGTGATTGAACGTAGGATTCATAAGCTGGCCTATTTTGATCCGTTAACGGGATTACCGAACCGCAGCCAGATGCACGAACGCTTAGACAAGATGGTCGTTTCTGCGCGTCGAAACAATACCCATATTGCGGTTCTCTTTTTAGATCTAGATCGCTTTAAACCGATTAATGATTCAATGGGTCACCCTGCAGGCGATAGAGTATTAAAGGAAGTCGCGTCGCGACTACAAAACTGTATCAAAAAACACGACCTAGTCTCTCGCATGAGTGGTGATGAGTTTACCATCGCCATTGCCGATCAAGCTTCTGCCGATAGCGCTGCTAATACCGCGGTTAAAGTTGGCGAACGAATTTTGCACGCATTGCAGCAACCCTTCGCTATTGAGCAAAGAGAATTATTTTTAACCGGTAGCATTGGTATCGCAATATTTCCTCATGACGGCCAAACAGTTACCGAACTATTAAAAAATTCTGATATGGCCATGTATCACGCCAAGGATGATGGTCGCAATAATGTGCAATTCTTTGATGAGCAGATGAATAAAAAAGCCGTTGAATTATTAGAGATGGAAAATGATTTACGCTATGCCATTGAGCGTAATCAACTAGAGCTTTATTACCAACCACAATATGCTACAGCGAATTGTAAAATGCAGGGTGTAGAAGCCTTATTACGCTGGCACAATGGCGATAAAGGCATGATATCACCTGGGCACTTTATTCCGATTATTGAAGATACGGGATTGATCATTCCTATCGGTGAATGGGTACTGCGTCAGGCCTGCCAAGATATGGCAAGGTGGCAAGCGCAAGGTTTAGCCATAGACCGCATTGCAATTAATGTATCCGCGCGCCAGTTTAAGCAGCCGGGCTTCATTGGTCTGCTACAAGAAGTCATTGCTGAAACCGGCATCAATCCTAATCAGCTAGAGCTGGAATTAACCGAAAGTATCTTGATTGATAATCTGGAGTTGACCCTAGGCGTCTTATCGCAGCTACGGACAATGGGGGTACGCATGGCGATTGATGATTTTGGTACGGGTTATTCTTCATTAAATTATTTAAAACAATTCCCTGTTGATACGCTAAAAATCGACCAGAGTTTTATTCGCAATTTACCCGACAATAGCGATGATGCACAGATCACTCGAACCATTATTTCAATGGCCCACAACTTAGGTTTAGGGGTTATTGCTGAAGGGGTTGAAACAAAAGAACAGTTAGAGTTTTTGCAACAAACTCAATGCGAAGAAGTGCAAGGATTTTTCTTTAGCAAGCCTATCCCAGTAGATGAACTGATTGCCTATACCAAGAAAAACTTTCCTAGTTAAACTTAACCGGTTGAGATTGAGTTATTAAAGAAATCAATGCCCTCTGCTTGCAGCGGAAACTGCAAACTGAGTGGGTGTTGATCGATGCCTGCTAGAACTCTCATACCCTGCTGAATATCTTTTGGCTGAATAATAATACCAGCATTGTCTTGCTGTAAGCTGATTGGGTTTATCTTCAGCGCTTGATGCGTGGCATTCGTTTTTCCGACAACTCGATTTCCCCAAGTCGCATTTTTTTGCATAAATATGGCACTACCAATAGGCCAGTGATCTTTACCATTACCATCATTGTAAACAGGGGTGCGACTGAAATCCGATGAGATTAATACCTTAACTTTATCGGCTATGCCCTGACGCTCAGCCTCGGCCCACAAAAACTCAATACCGTTTTGCAAGCGCCGCAGCGACTTAGCCTGATCATCATCATGATTAGCATGGGTATCAAAACCCGAGCATAATAAATCACAACTCACGCATAAACCGGATTTATACGCCGTTAAAGCAATTTGCGCTTGGCGTAATAAAGGATTCCATTCGCCATCGTCATCAAAATAATCCACTAAGGTGGTAGGAATATTCTCGGCTAAGCGGTCTAATAATGGCTGACCATTTTTGGCGCTAGCAAACTGGTTGATGGACTTCTCTAAACGCTTGGCTAGTCCTTGCTTAGCTTGCAAGCGCTGTAATCTTAAAGCTTGCTGCTGAGCAATGAGGTCGCGAGTATTTTTACGATGATAGTAGCGGGCAGCGTCGAAATCACTGGGGTCGTAATCCAGAAAGCGATCTTGATAGACTAATTTATTTAGCGCACTCGGGTCTTGCATTAGGGTATAGGTTAATAAATCTGCGGTCTGGTTATAACCGCCATTACTGATATAAGCCAAAGGAAGCTCTGGAGCTTTAATCGCTGCGACTAAGGCTGCAAACGAAGGATAGCCTTCGGCCAAGCGACCACTCCAGTTGTGGCGACGGCCAGCTTGGTGAGCATTGGTTTGAGCATCTATGCCATTCACTACCAGCATGTCGTTAACATGTTGATTGAAGAAGCGCTCGTTATGCGCAAAGGGGGCATAGGCAATCGGCGAACCTATGATCTCTTTTACACTGTCGACAAGTGCCCAATGATTGATAACCGGATCTTGCTTTGGGTCACATAGGCTTGTCACATCCCAACCGCCTTCGGCATCGATTAAGATGTAAAAATCACCACGATAGGTTTCCATATCTGAACTCGCAGCCCTAGCCTGATTCAACCAGCTAGGCAGGCTAGTCGTTAAGCCGGCTCCGACCATCAGCTGTAAAAAGTTACGTCGTTTCATCATCTAATATGCGCCTAATTAAACCGTTTCACTATTCATACAGCACCGCAAAGTCACTGAGCAAATAGGTTAATAGTGCCATCCAAGAACGAACGGTATGATGTTCATCATAACGAAGCGCTTGTTCATTATCCCAATCAAGAATACAGAATTCATCGTCCTCACCGGCATTAATTCCAGAAGTTTCATCATTGTGATATAACCAGATACTTGGGGCATTGGCGACTCGGTCTTGCCAGACCGAGTTAAATAATTGATAGGCTTGCTCTTGCTCGATTGCCAAGTCGGTTAAAACTTGATTACCCCAAAAGTGATTCATTAATTGATTCACTTGTGCCCTTATTGCCGCATTATTTGAATCTGGGGTATCACTGCGCTCAACTAGGTTAAAGAGCACACGCTGATCTACATCCTTTTCAAATTCATCGATTACTAAGCGACATGGCACTTCTTGTGAAAGTCGCCCTGCAACCGCTGTCATCAAGGTATTTAACTGCGTAGCACGCTCGTTTACGCTATCACTATCTATGCCGCCAAAAAAACCATAATACTCTTGTAATAATGGGTTATTGTCTGGGTCCCAAGTGTGCTGCCAGCTGCGCCCGGTGATAGCCTGCAGTTTTCGGTCGAGCTGTTCAGGGGTCAATAATTGCCCGACTCCCATTGTCGCAATTTCAACACGGCTGCCATTGTCTTCAACTAAAGATTGTGCACGAAATGGCGGGGCAAGAATCATCTCGATGAATAAATCTTTTAGATTTAAAACACCATTCTCTGCGGTGCCAGCACTACCTAAACGAAAGCTATCGGCAAAACTTGCGATTAAATCTTGCTGGGCATTATAGGCCGCCAACGTCTGAGCATAATCAAGATCGTCGCTAGCGCTAGGGGCTTGCAATAGTTCATCACCATAAATAGCGGGCCACCAAAATTTCACTGTCCCTAAAGCAAACCTTAAGTCAGTCACCATCTCTGTGGCTAACCAACGTAAGCTCGCATCCTTATGACTACTGGCCATGGTTTTATTATTAAACCCAGGGGCCAGCATATCGCGATACCAGAGGTCACCTTGATGAAAATCATCGCTTTGTTTATAGCGATCAGGTAACGAGTCTTTACCACCCCAGCTATCACGATAGTGACCACCATCACCAAAGTTTTGGAAGGTAGCAGCGACTGGGTCCATGACGATATGACAAACAGTACAGGCGGGATTATTTAAACTGGGGTTATTAGTATCCATTAACGCCGCAGCATCGGTTGGCCGTGTCGCGGTACCCTCAATATCTACCCCAAGAAAAAAATAATAGGCCCAGCGAGCCCGGGCGCGATTGCGGTTAGTATCGGTTGAAGGGTAACGCGCTAACCACATAGTATCGGTTAATAACCCGGCATGGGGGATATCACCATTGAGATAACCATCGGTAATTTGTGCTGGCAGCCAAAGGTCGCGGTTATTATTATCGCTAAAGCTTACCCCAGTATTATACACGTCATTAGTATAAGGGTTGACCATAAGGTAGTCGGCTAGCAGCACCTCACTATAAGGCCGCTCATTATTCACCACATGAGTAATGAGTTTTAACGGCGCTTTGGCTAAGCCAAAATTGGTATTTAGCCAGCTTTCACCAAAGGCTTGCTGCGCTTGCAACCGAGAGGCATCATCCGTGGCATTATCAATAGCCTCTTGCAAAGGTCCTAATCGTGCTTGTACATAGGGAAAGCGGCCTCCGGCATAAATTAAATCCAACGCTGGGGTGCGATTATTCATCCACTTATCGGTTAATAGCTGGCTATTAGCCCCCTCTTCAAGGTATTGGCTAAAGTTAGCCCCTGTCATAAAGCTTCGAATAAGCGGTCTTAGACTCGCATCCCCTTGCGCATTTAATTGATTTTTCTCTGCTTCAGTGGGTAAACGGCCCGCTAATAAGATGGCCGCTTTACGCAATGTCTGCTGCGCCGATAAAAGGCTGACCCCTTGCCATATATCCTTCTCTATTATTTGGCATTGCCCAAATTCACTGCGTTGCTCTAACCAAGTCGCTAAAGCTAAATACGATGCAGAATCCATGGTGAAATTTTGGCCACCACCATGAATGGTATTGCCACTGGGTTTATCCAGTATTAATTGTGCTTGTGCATCAATTTGAGAATAATTAAATAAGCGAGCAAAACTATTACGCGCACTGAGCGGGTCAAGTACCAACTGACTAGAGGCGGCGAGAGCGCCATCACGGTGACAGTCAATACAAGTAGGCTGGAGCAAAGGTTGCCACAAGGTTTGTTCAAAGCTAGCGAGATCATCATCACAGATATTCTCTGCCCCAGCATTGAGGACTAACTCATCCTTAGATAAGGCATCACGCTGGGATAAGTCACCTTCATAACTCGCAGGCTGCATATCACAGGCTAGTAGCGGCCAAGTTAAAAATATTATCGTTATCAATCTGAATAAAGATGGCTTCATCTGGATCAACTACTTTTAGGTTAACTTAATCAGCATAGGCTCTTCAGCGCAGTATTTCGGTAAAATATTGTTAATCAAACCTGACCAAGTAATCAGCTATTATTGGTTTTTGACCCTTGTTTTGCATTCAGAGCTAAATTCTTTGCGAATTGAAGATCTGTCATGTTGTTATTGATCGCTTTTCAAGTGCCAGCGCTCTTTGTTTGCTGTAGAATGCCGCCCATAAATTACTCTAGATCCCTTTATACGAGGAACCTCCGTATGTTTAGCCGTGATATGAATATTGCTGATTTTGACCCAGTTTTATGGGAAGCAATGAAAGCTGAAGACGCTCGTCAAGAACACCACATCGAGCTTATCGCTTCTGAAAACTATACTAGCCCTCGTGTAATTGAAGCCCAAGGCTCTCAGCTTACTAACAAGTACGCTGAAGGTTACCCTGGCAAGCGTTACTACGGCGGTTGTGAGCACGTTGACGTGATCGAGCAGCTAGCCATCGATCGTGCCAAAGAATTGTTTGGCGCTAAGTTCGCTAACGTTCAGCCTCACTCGGGTTCACAGGCTAACGGCGCGGTTTACATGGCGCTTTGTCAGCCTGGCGATACCATTTTGGGTATGAGCCTTGCTCACGGTGGTCACTTGACTCACGGTGCATCTGTATCTTTCTCTGGCCGTATCTATAACGCCGTTCAGTATGGTTTGAACCCTACTACTGGCGAAATCGATTACGATCAAGTTGAAGCATTGGCGAAAGAACATAAGCCTAAAATGATCGTTGCAGGTTTCTCAGCCTATAGCCGTGTTGTTGATTGGCAGCGTTTCCGTGATATCGCGGACATGGTTGGCGCTTACTTATTCGTTGATATGGCACACGTTGCGGGTCTAATCGCTGCTGGCGTTTACCCATCTCCTGTTGGCATCGCTGATGTTGTAACTACAACAACGCACAAAACGCTACGTGGCCCACGTGGTGGCTTGATCTTGGCGAACGATAACGAAGAGCTAAATAAGAAGCTTAACTTCGCCGTATTCCCAGAATCTCAAGGTGGCCCCTTGATGCACGTCATCGCGGCTAAAGCGGTTTGCTTCAAAGAAGCTATGGCTGACGATTACAAGGCTTACCAAGCTCAGGTTGTTAAAAACGCTCAAGCCATGGCTGAGACCTTCATCAGCCGTGGTATCAAGATCGTTTCTGGCGGTACTGACGATCACTTGTTCCTAGTAGATTTAATCGACAAAGAATATACAGGTAAAGATGCGGACGCTGCTTTAGGCCGTGCCAACATCACTGTGAACAAGAACTCGGTTCCTAACGACCCTCGCTCTCCTTTTGTTACTTCTGGTCTACGTATCGGTAGCCCTGCGGTAACTAGCCGTGGCTTCAAAGAAGCTGAGTGTACTGATTTGGCTAACTGGATCTG
>CAXIBC010000042.1:0-24506 GCA_964022115.1 uncultured Oleispira sp.
TCTAAACAGCAAGCATCAAAGCAACCAGCGACTGGACAAAAAGAGTCGGAGCAATAATCCATGACCAACGATCATAACCCGACCAGTGGCATGGCAGGCCGCTTAGCCAGCAGTTTTCAGAACTCGGCCCTCACCCCTCTGTTAGCGCTAGTGGCCTTGTTATTAGGCTTTTTTGCTATTGTCGTTACACCAAAAGAAGAAGAGCCACAAATCGATGTGACCTTCGCTAATATTTTCATTGCTTATCCAGGGGCCAGCGCCAAAGAAGTTGAGCAGCTTATATCGATACCGGCTCAGCAAGTATTATCGGAGCTTGCAGGGGTAGATGATATTTTCTCTATAAGCAGCCCAGGGCAAGCGGTATTGACCGTCGCGTTTGAGGTGGGTGTCTCGCGTCAGGAAGCGATCGTAAACCTGTATAATCAAATAGAGTCTCATAGTGACTGGCTACCGCAAGGATTAAACATTGCTAAACCCATTATCAAGCCCATGGGCATTGATGATGTGCCGATTATGGCCTTAACCCTAAGCAGTAAAGACCCAAGTATTAGCCATCAAACCTTAACCCAACTGGCTCATAGCTTAGAAACCGAGCTAAAAACCATAACCGGTACCCGCGATATTTATACCCTTGGCCAGCAAAATAGCGTGCTCAGCATTCAGCTCGACCCCAATAAAATGAATGGCCATAACCTCAGTTTTGCTGATATCCATCAGCGCTTACAAGCCGCTAATAGTGGCGGCCAACTCAGTCCAATCGTGCAGCAAAACGAAGTGATAAAACTGCAAGCGGGTAGCTTTTTAAAAACCGTGCAAGATGTTGAAAACCTTATCATTGCGAGCGATCAAGAAGGTGACCAACAAGGAATCGTCTATTTGGCGGATATCGCTACCATCACACAGCAAGCGGATATTCCTAATAACTATGTCTTTATTAAAACCCCGACTCAACCTCATATCAGCCCTGCGGTTACTCTCGCGATTGCCAAACAGCCAGGCACCAATGCGGTGGACATTACTGCGGCGATTAGCCAGCATATCAACGCCTTAAAAAATCGTTTAATACCCGATTCTATTGAGGTCACCGAAACCCGTAATTACGGCATCACCGCAGCCACTAAATCCAATAAGCTGATTGCTAAATTGCTATTCGCTACCTTCGCAGTCGTACTGCTGGTATTAGCGACTATGAGCTGGCGCGAAGCAGTCATAGTTGGCAGCGCCATTTTTATCACCTTAGCTTTGACTCTATTCGCCTCTTGGGTTTGGGGCTTTACCCTGAACCGTGTATCACTATTTGCTTTGATCTTTTCCATTGGCATCTTGGTCGATGATGCCATTGTGGTCGTTGAGAACATTCACCGTCACATGCAGCTTGAAACCGGTAAGAAAAGCAGCTTATTAACCTTAATTCCTAAAGCGGTAGACGAAGTTGGTAACCCGACCATATTAGCGACCTTTACTGTCATCGCGGCGCTCATGCCAATGGCCTTTGTGTCTGGGTTAATGGGCCCCTACATGAGCCCCATTCCTATTAATGCCTCTACCGGTATGCTGATCTCGCTCTTGGTCGCGTTTATTGTCACTCCTTGGCTGGCGATTAAACTCCTTAAGCATACAGGCCATCCTCAAGACTCATCTGCTCATGGTGTAAAAGATACTGAGAATATGAGTGATAAGCGCAGCTATGTTTTTTTCCAGCGCATCATGTCTCCTTTCATTATGGCAAAAAAAGCGCAGCGTAATCGCTGGTTATTGATGCTGGCGACGCTGACCTTAATTATCTTAGCCATCGCCTTACCCGCATTAAAAGTCGTGGTTCTTAAAATGCTGCCTTTTGATAATAAATCAGAGCTGCAAATCATTGTTGATATGCCCGAGGGAACTCCCCTTGAACAGACCCTTAGGGTATTGGATGAACTCTCAGATTACGTCATCAGTGTGCAAGAAGTTAAAGATGTTGAGCTCTATGCGGGTAATGCAGCACCGATCAATTTTAATGGTCTAGTGCGCCAATATTATTTGCGCCAATCTCCACACCAAGGGGATTTGCAAATTAACTTATTGGATAAAAGCCAACGTGAACGCCAGAGCCATGATATCGCGTTAAGTTTACGTGAGCCGCTACAAACCCTAGGTCGTCGTTTTAATGCCAATGTTAAAATCGTTGAAGTGCCTCCAGGACCTCCCGTTATGGCACCGATCAGTGCAGAAATCTACGGCCTAGATTATCAACAGCAAATTGAGGCCACCCATAAACTGGCTAAAGTATTTCAACAAAGTCAGGATGTGGTCGATGTTGATACTTGGTTAGATGCCCCACAACAGCAATGGAAGCTAAAAATACGCCGTAATCGCGCGGCTATCTTAGGCTTAACCGAAACGCAAATTAACCAAGCTATTACCACCGCCACCTCAGGCTGGGATAGCGGTTATTTGCATAGTGAACAGCAAAAATACGCTTTACCTATGCGCCTACGTTTAAGCCAACCTTATCGAGATCAGTTTGAACAGCTATTACTGCTACGAGTGCGCAATAACCAAGGTAATTTGATCGCTTTAGGGGAAGTCGTAAGCTTAGAAAAAACACTGATTGAGCAAACCATGTATCATAAAAACCAGCGCCCTGTTATGTTCGTCACCGCCGATATGGCCGGCCCCTTAGATAGCCCACTCTATGGTTTGTTTGATATTTCAGGGCAATTAAAAGCTGATCAGCAGTTCCCTTGGCAGCAAAAATTTGTCGCTCAGCCTAATACGCCAGCAAGTAGCCAAGGTATTGAAATTAAATGGGATGGTGAATGGCAAATCACTTATGAAACCTTCCGAGATATGGGTATTGCTTATGCTATTGGCATGATCTTGATTTATCTTTTAGTCGTGGCCCAGTTCCGTTCTTATAGCATTCCTTTGGTGATAATGGCGCCTATTCCATTGACCATTATCGGGGTTATGCCTGGGCATGCCTTATTGGGTGCACAATTTACCGCGACGTCTATGATCGGCATGATTGCCCTCGCCGGTATTATTGTACGTAATTCGATACTCTTAGTAGATTTCATCAATCAACAGCTAGAGCAAGGCCTAGCTTTGGAAGAAGCGGTCATTCAATCCGCTGCTGTTCGTGCCAAGCCTATTATTTTAACCGCTATTGCGGCCATGACAGGGGCTTTCTTCATTTTAGATGACCCTATCTTTAATGGCCTAGCGATCGCGTTAATCTTCGGCATACTGGTCTCGACATTACTGACCTTGATATTAATTCCCTTACTGTTTTTTGTTTTAAAGAAACCTACTAGGCGCTCTAAAACTCAAAAAGCCCTCTAACAAAGCTCTCTAGCTAGCCCTTTGATAGCCCTTTGATAGCCTTGCTCTCTATCCCTGACTCTTTGCAACAATGCTCAGAGTCAGAGATTAAGGCAAGCCTGAATGGTTAAATAACAAAATAAGCCCAAATAAATACAAAAGTTAATATTAAACCTAGCCGATTTCTTACTGAGCCCAAAAAACTTACTACACTAATTAATAGAATATTTTTAATAACTTGTTATGGGTATCAGCATCTTTAATAACAAGAATATCCCCATTGCCTGGCGCATCGCCATTAGCATCGTCTTAGCCTCAATTGTGATCAATGGTATCTCAACGATTGCGCTCATCTACAGCAATTACAAAGAAGAAGAAAAACAATTCAAAACTCGGGTTCTTGAAGTTCAAGATAGCCACATGAACTCCTTAGCAAATGCGCTCTGGCACTTTGATAGTAAGCAGATAGAGGTTCAAGGAGATGGCATTAATAACCTATATTTCATTGGTTATGTACGCATTTCAAGTGATACTAAGACCTTGTATGAAAAAGGGACCATTTCTAATACCCCCCATGAGGATCACTTCCTCATTCCCATAACCCATAGCAACCGCATTATTGGCGAATTAGAAATTGGTTTTGCCCGCGAAAGCATTTTAAAAAATATCATTCAATCGGCAGAAAAAATTATTACTATGCAGATTGTTGCTGGCCTAATATTAGCGGTATTGCTGCTCTGGCAAGCGCATAGAATCATTACTCGTCACTTAATTGATCTCAACCGACAGCTAGCAGATAAAAACAACCACGACCAACATCAGCTGCTAAGTCTAAATAGGGCTCATTATCAAGATGAACTTTCTGCCTTGGTTGATTCATTCAACCAACTATCCATTGAGATAGATGAAGAGTTGGAAAATAAAGCAGCGGCCCAGCAAGCCTTAGCCGAGGTCAATAACAAGCTAGAACAGCGTGTAGAAGAGCGTACCCAGAACTTGCAAGACGCCATTGATGAGCTTAATACGACCCTAGAGAATCTTCGTAATACGCAAACTCAACTGATCGAATCTGAAAAGCTATCATCGTTAGGTGGAATGGTTGCAGGGGTCGCCCATGAAATCAATACCCCCATTGGGCTCTGCATAACAACCCATTCTTATATACATGATTTATTTATCGAGATGAATCAACGCTTTGAAGCAGGTGATATTTCCAAACACCATTTCACTGAATTTATGCTCGGTTTGAAAGAAAGCATTGATATTTTAAGTAAGAACTTACAGCGTGCTGCGACCCTAGTGAAAAGCTTTAAACACGTATCCGAAGATCAAACCGGTGAATCCGCACGTACCTTCAATCTTGCTGAATACTTACAAGAGATCTTATCCACACTGCACCCCAAACTTAAAATGACTAAGCATGTGGTTAATATTCTATGCCCAGACGACATAGAAATAGAGGGCTATCCTGGCGCATTAAGTCAGGTGATTACCAACTTAGTGATGAACAGTTTATTACATGGATTTGAGAATATAACAGCAGGTCGCATTACCATCGAAGTAAAACAGCAAGATGATTATATTGAAATACTCTATACCGATAATGGCATAGGCCTTAATAAAGAAGCTCAATACCGAATCTTTGAACCCTTTTATACGACTAAACGCGGCTTTGGCGGTACCGGCTTAGGCATGCATCTAGTCTATAACCTAGTGAATAAAACACTACAAGGTAGTATTCAATTACAGCAAGCCTCCCAAGGCTGCGCCTTCATTATTAACATTCCGAAAGTTCTACAGGTCAAAAACATCGCCTTAGAGCACTAATTAGAGCTCTAGGCGGTGATTAACAGCCAAAAAAAAGCCCTTCAGTTAAACCTGAAGGGCTTTCATTTCTAACGCTAGCGCAAGAATATAAGCTAGAACTTAAGCCAGCTTATCTACCGCAACCCGATAGTTAGGATCTTCTAAGACGTTCACGTCGCATAAAGAACCGGCCTTTTTCAATAGCTGGCGGCACTCTGGACTAAGGTGACGTAAATGAAGCTCTTTACCTTCCGCAATATAACGTACAGCTAATGAATCAATCGCCTCTAAAGCAGAGTGATCCGCTACTCGGCTATCTTTAAACTCGACAATCACTTTCGCAGGATCATCTTTTGGAGTGAATAAGTCTTTAAAATTGGACACAGAACCAAAGAATAAAGGCCCATGAATTTCATAAATCTTAGCACCATCCACATCGGTTTTATGGGTCGCATAAATATGTTTAGCATGTTCCCAAGCAAACATCAGTGCCGCTACAATAACACCCACGACCACGGCGACCGCCAAATCTGTAACTACGGTAACACCCGATACTAAAACAATAATGAAGGCATCACGCTTAGGAATTTTGCGCATCATACGAAAGCTCGACCATTCAAACGTGCCAATAACCACCATAAACATCACACCAGTAAGGGCTGCAATGGGAATCTGCTCAATTAATGGCGCTGCAAATAAGATAAAGCTAAGTAAGAAAAGTGCCGCAGCGATACCCGATAAACGACCACGACCACCAGAATTCACATTGATCATAGATTGACCAATCATGGCACAACCACCCATACCACCAAAGAAACCAGTAGCGATATTCGCACTACCCTGAGCCACACATTCTTTATTACCATGGCCACGAGTATCGGTCATTTCATCGATGACTGTGATGGTTAATAAGGATTCAATCAAACCAATGGCCGCTAAGATAAAGGCATAAGGTAAAATGAAGAGTAGTACTTCCATATTCACATCAATATTCGGAATGGCAAATACGGGTAAACCACCCGCAATGCTAGCAAGATCACCTACGGTTTTGGTATCCAAATCTAGGCCGATTACAATCAAGCTAACGACCAAGATACCGGCTAATGCAGAAGGAATGGCTTTAGTAATTTTAGGTAAGAAATGGGTAATAAACATAGTCGCAGCGATTAAGCCTACCATGATATAAAGTTCATTACCGGCTAACCAAGTACCTTCCGTCCAACCCCATTTACCCCCTGGGGTGCTTTCTTGCAGCTGAGGTATTTGAGCCAAGAAAATTACAATGGCCAAACCATTAACAAAACCTAGCATCACGGGATAAGGCACTATGCGAATGAACTTACCTAATTTCAGGAAGCCGGCCGCAAGCTGGATAATGCCCATCAGCACAACCGTGGCAAATAAATATTGTGGCCCCATGCCAGCGCCGTAGGTACGTTCGGCTTCAGCAACCAAGGCCACCATAACCACCGCAAGAGCCCCTGTAGCCCCCGAGATCATACCTGGACGACCGCCCATAATAGCGGTAATTAAACCGACCATAAAAGCTGCATATAAACCTGTCAGTGGGTGAACACCCGCGACGAAAGCAAACGCTACGGCTTCAGGAACCAGTGCTAACGCCACGGTTAAGCCGGATAAAGTATCGTTCTTCACATTGGGTGAGAACGTTTTGATGAATTCTTGGAACATGCGCTTCCAACCCCTAATTTTTTGAAGCGCGCATGATAACAGGATGGTGGTTATTTTTCAGAATTGATTTAGCACTTTTGTCGAGCAATCTAAGGCTATGCCTAGGGTGGTTATTGCTGCGACCAAGGGCTATTGACCACATCAAATCGGGTATTTAGGTACAATTGCTCTACCTTAGTACGCGCCCAAGGGGTCTTGCGCAGGAACTTCAAACTGGATTTTATACTCGGGTTTTCTTTAAAGCAGCGTATGTCTATTAGCTGAGCAAGTTTAGGGTAGCCATAAAACTCCACCAGTTTGGTCACTATAGTTTCTAGAGTAAGTCCGTGTAAGGGGTTATTCGCTTGAGTCATGATAATTTCCGCTGAATTTTTTGCAGTTTAACAGGCACAAAGCCGCTACAATAGTGCTTCTTTTATATTATCACACTGGGATACCTGAAGGGTTATGGCCTGTATACGCTTATTATCACTGCTTTTATTATTAGTGAGCCTTGAAAGCCATGCTTTTGGTAATAGTCGATTCGATCGAAAAGAACCTATACCCCAAGCCATCATGGGAGTATCAACCTATTTAGGCCGAATCTCTAATGATCAAAACGAGCAGGCCTTCTACGCCGGCAGTAGCTTATACGTCTACTTTTTTAACTGGGCGATTGAAGCCCGCGCTTTCTCGGATGAAACCTTCAAGCGAGATAATATCTTACAACCTTATGTGGGCTTAGGCCTTGGGCGATTATTACAAGTTCAGCGGGGGATTGATTTCACCTCGACAACTCGGCTGCGTATCGTCTCAGAAATCGCCTTTGATGAACTGGTCGATACCCGTAACCACTGGACCTTACAAGGCATGGTCGAGCAAATACATACCTCGGGTGATAATAAGCGCCGCTATGGATTAGCCTTGGGTTATACCTTTTAATTAAGTCTTTTTATGAATACAAAATCTACCGACCCATTACGCTACATCGCAGGCTATGCGCCAGAACTGAAGACTCAGGTTCAGGCTATGATTGATAAGCAAACCCTGACAGCTTATCTAGCTAAAAAATACCCAGAATCACACAACATCGCGAATGATAAGGCGTTACGTGCCTATGTGATGGAATTGAAAAACGAATACATGAAAAAATCAGCCTCCCTGAGCAAGGTTGCATTTGATAATAAAATTCATGTCGTCAATAACGCCCTTGGTTTGCACTCGTATGTATCACGGATTCAAGGTGGCAAAACAAAGAGTAATAATGAGATTCGTATTGGCGCTGTATTTAAAAAAGCCCCCGCCGCTTTTTTAGAAATGATCGTCGTACATGAGTTAGCGCACTTAAAAGAAAAAGACCATAACAAGGCTTTCTATCAACTGTGCCAACACATGCTACCCGATTACCACCAGCTCGAGTTCGATATGCGCCTATATCTAGTTCAACTAGAACTCTCGGTTAAAAGTGTGCCCTTGGCTAAAAATGTCCCCAATATCACATAAAACGCCGGCAGTATTAATAAGCAGACAAAGGTGGTAAATAAAATACCAAAGCCTAAAGAAACCGCCATCGGGGTAATAAATTGCGCTTGGCGAGAGGTTTCAAATACCATAGGAGCAAGACCACCAAAGGTGGTTAAGGTGGTTAACAGAATCGGTCTAAAACGCCTTACTCCCGCTTCTATAATCGCTTCGACAACCGATAACCCCTCAGCAACTTTCTTATTCGCATAATCAACCAAAATCAAACTATCGTTCACTACTACCCCAGCCAGCGCAACTATGCCCATAATGCTCATTACTGATAAATCTTCGCCTAATATTAAATGGCCTAAGATGGCACCCACCGCCCCAAAAGGAATAATCGCCATGACTAACATCGGCTGCGAATAGCTCTTAAAGGGAATAGCCAGCAAGCTATAAATAAGCAATAACGAAAAAGCACCATACAGCTTTAAGCTATCGACGGTTTCTTGAGTATCCGCCTGGCGGCCGCGAAAACCCATATCGGTATTAGGATATTGCGCCTGCAGCTGAGGAAAAATGTCCTCTTTCAATACCGACATCACAGCAGGAATCATTCTTCTAGGCTCTACTTCACCAGTAATGGTAATAATTCGATCGCCATCGCGACGAAGAATCTGTGAGGGTGAGACCTGCTTATTCAGATGAGCAATATCCGCTAATGGCACATAACCACCAGCAGGAGTTTGGATCATTAAATTGTTAATATCCAAACCATACATTCGTTCTTCTAACGGTAAACGAACCAAGACAGTGACTTCATTACTATCTCGTTGCTGACGTAACGCACGCGCGCCGTATAAGGCATTACGCACCTGGCTCGATACGTCACTGGCGTTTAAACCTAAGCTACGCCCCGCGGCATTTAATTCGATGTCCCACTGGGGTTTACCATTGGTATAACTACTCGCAAGATCAACCACCCCAGAAAGCGTCGCCATCTCGGCCATTAACGCTTCACTTAAGGCTAAAGACTCGGCGTTATTAGATCCCCTAAGTTCAATGGTCAATCCCGCACCTCCTGAAGGACCGCCTCCACGCTCGGCATCAAAGGTTAAACTACGAATCCCAGGAATCTCTCCAATCGCTTCGCGCCATCTTCCAACAACCTCATTAGCATTAATAGGCCGCACCTCTGTCGGTACTAAGCGTGCTTCAATTTCGATAGTAGAGTCGGTAATGTCACCTTGCACACTGATCACTAAAGGCGAGCCTTCGGCCTCGATAGGATCGGTCACTTGGCGTAGCTTATGCTCCAAATAATGGCGAACTTTTTTAGCTTCACTAAAAGGGGCATTCGCGGCTAGCTCGACTTTAGCCACCACAAACTCACCTTCTAAACGAGGAAACATACTAAACCCCATTCGCCCACTCATCGGATAAGATAAAACAATAATAGCGAGAGCAACGGAGACCGCCAGGACCAGACTGGGTGTTTTGAGGCACTTACTTAGGATAGGTTTATAAGTGAAATGAATAAAATTATGTAATTTTTTATCCGCTGGTTTTTGAATAGCATTCATAAAGCGGGCAAAACGCCCAGGAGTACTTCTTTCTAAAGACGCTAGGTGAGTCGGTAAAATAAATAACGCCTCAACCCAAGAGATAAGAAAACAACAGATAACAACAATGGGAATCGCTAAAAATAATTTCCCCATCATGCCTGGCAGCGCTAACAGAGGTAAAAAAGCCACCACATTGGTTAAAATAGCAAAGGCTAAGGGGATAGATACCTCCCTAGCCCCCATAATAGCGGCATCTAAAAAGGGAATGCCCTTTTGCATGTGTTGGTAAATATTCTCACCAGCAATAATGGCATCATCTACGACAATCCCTAGGGCAATAATAAAGGCAAACATGGAGATCATATTGATCGACACATCGAACAAGGGCAATAATAATAGCGAGCCTAAAAACGCTGTGGGAATCCCCATAGTCACCCAAAAGGCTAAGCGGTATTCCAAAAATATACTGAGTAAACATAAAACCAGAATCAGTCCTATAGTGGCATTTTTAAGTAATAAGCCAACGCGCTGCTGATAAGTTTCACCATCATCGTCTATCACTATAACGTCAATACCCAAGGGTAATTCATCTCGAATCTTATCGAGCTTCTCATACATAGCCGCCACCACAGTTGTGGGGGTCTGGTCTTCTGCACGATAGATTCTTAATGTGATCGCCGACTTGCCATCAAAAGTCACCGCACGATTCGAGTCGGAAAAGCCATCTTTTATAGTCGCCACATCCGATAGTTGCACAAGAATGCCTGAAGCATCATGACGTAATACAATATCTCTAAACTCAGCGGCCCAATAACGGCGATCGTTTAAGGTAACTAATATTTCTCCACCTTCGGTACGCACACTTCCCGCTGATTGTTCGATCGCATTACGACCAATAATGCTGGCCACCTCCGACAAGCTCAAATTAAAGCGCTGCAGGTTAGCTTGGTTAATTTCAATGTGAACTTCTTCACTGGGTGTACCACGCAACTCAATGCTCGATATTTCATCCGCGGTTAATAGCTGAGTTTTCACTAGCTCAGATAAATGCTTTAGCTCTAATAAAGTCAGATCGCCATAAATCGCTAAGGTAGCAACATCAATCGAACGACTGGCTAATTTAATGATCGGCTTTTCTGCTTCAACTGGAAAGGTCGAGATACGACTCACAACTTGCTCAATATCTTGGTAGGCTTTCTGGCGATCCATACCATTAATGAGTTCAAGCACGACTCTGCCACTACTCGAGCTGGCAATAGAGCTGACATCCTTGATGCCATCAAGGGCTGCTACTTCATTTTCGATGGGAAGCAGTATCGCCTGCTCAATTTCTGCCGGTGTTGCCCCTGCATAAGCCACATCAATAATGACGGTATCGGCCTCATAACTAGGAATAAATTCTTTTTTAATCGTCAATGACATCAAAAAGCCACCAATGATCAATAACGCCATAAACAAATTAGGGGCTACGCCATGGCGCGCCATCCAAGCCACAGGACCACGATGCAAGCTAGGTTCTCGATTCATTATTTCTGTCCACGCTGAGTTGAAATACGAACCTGAGTACCTTCTGTCACCACCCCTAAATTACTATTAAGTAAACTATCCCCCACCCTAAAACCACTCTCTACCCAGGTTTTATCTCGGCTTTGATAAATAATCTTCGGGCTGCGTTTAAACAGTTTGTTATCGTTAACTACCCATACCTTACCATCGTTTTTGATGAATCTATTATCTATGACAAAAGCATTTTCAATACTATGCGCGAACAATAAAACATCAACATAACTGCCGATCAATAAAGAACGACTATCTGGGTGTTTAATAGAAATAAGAATTTTCGCCTGACGGTCTGCGGCATCAACTTCGACTAAGCTATGCAGTACTTCCGCTTTGCGCTGATAATTACCCGAGCTAATCACCACGGGTTTTGATCTATCTAGGATGGATAAAAATTGCTGAGGCACTTTGACCTGTAACCAAAATTCATCGGTCGAAACTAAATCAAACAGCATACTGCCGGTATTTACATGGCTGCCATTATGAATGCTACGGCTAATAATCTGGCCGTTAAAAGGCATACGAATATCGGTGCGATCAAGCTTTAATTTCGCTAAGGCCAAATTTACTTGCGCGGTTTTTAAACCCGCCTCAGCGCTGGCTATTTGCGGCTTTCTTAAAACCAGAGCGTTATCCTTTAACTCTGTACGCAATCGGCTTTTAGCTAAGTCATAATCTTCTTTGGCTAGCTGAGCTTGCCCTTTTTCTAAATCCAGCGCCGCTTGTGCTTGAATCACCATCGCCTGTTGCTGCTGAACTTGTAATTGGTAATCTTGTTTTTCAATGCGTGCGAGTAGTTGATCTTTAGCGATAATAGCGCCGGGAATTGCCTGCGCTTCAATCTTTGCGATTTTCCCTGCAACTTGCGCACTCAGCTGAATACGCTGGGCAGCGGAAATTTCTCCCCCACCTTGCCACTGGGGTCGTTGCGTAATACGGTTAAGTTCAAGTATTTCAACTAAGCGTACTTGCTTAATATCTTCTCCACGTTGGGGTTTAGGGGCCGTCATATAAATAACGGCAGCGATGATGATGCCGACTAATAAAAAAATAACGAATAAAACTGCCGTACCCAATCCAGTACTTTTATTGCTAGAGCCACTGCTATTGGCTGTACGGTTCTTGCTATTACTCATTTTCATCCCCATTTTCGACGACCCTGCCTACACGAAATCAACCATGACTCAATGAAGTAACTACTTGAGTCTGGTATTGTAATAACTAAATTAAAAGATCCATGCCTACGCACGTCTATATTAAGGATAATTATTCTCAACTTAAATTATGCATTGGCTATAGGTTATAGAATACTTAATTTACCAAAGTTGAGCTCTATTGACGCTTATTGACGCTCTTTAAGTATGCCACTGACTATAAGAAGCTTAGGTTTAAAAAGATGCTTAGATTCAAGTTTAAATTTTAGTTCAATGTGAGGTATTAGAAATAATAAAGGCTATGCCTAACTGCGACATAGCCTCTTTGATTCTCTCTAATGTATGAATTAATCAATAATAATAATTCAGACTCACCTGCACATAATCATCCCGTCTAAACTGATGAGTCAAATTCTCATCATCATTTGACATAGGTAGAAAGACATCGACATTCAATTTCAAACCTTCACTCATACGAGTCGCTAGTTCCACGACAAAGCTATGGGTCCCCGAACTATCGAGATCCTGACTCATGCCGGCCAAAATCTCACTCGACGCAGCATCATTAAAGGCAATACGACTACCTAAGAATACGTCATTTTGACCTAAGGTAATTGCACCGTCTGCACGGGAGTCATATTGATATTCAGCCAAGAACCCCCAATCCCATACCGTCTCGAAAGGACCATAAAAAGTATATTCTACCCCGCCGGTGGCCGCACCGTAGTCTTCGAGTTTTTGCCCCATATTAGCGAAATCGCTTTTCACAGATTTATCATAGCTGCGGTATATACTCTCAAACTTCCACAACCAAGAATCTAACGTTGCCTGCAAGTCTAGACCCAGCTGATTAATCTGGGCATAAAAAGGGGCTAGCTTAGTTGGTGCTACATTGCTTGGATTAGGCCCAACTTGAACAAAACCTGTCGGTACAAATAAAGGATCACGACTAGTCCCCTTAAACCAAGACAAGCCTAGATCATAATCTTCAATGGTATGGCTCCAACGCATCGCATAATCTATGTGTGCATCCTCTTCACCGGCTTGGTATTGGGCATTATCGCTATCCATAGGTAAGGCTGCTCGAAAACGCCCTTCTTCCCCAGGAAACGTGCGCTCGCGAAAGCCCGGCAGGATAAAAGCAGTTACCGTTCCCCAATCACGAATAGCACTGAGCTTAATCATCGGCTGACCTAATTTATCTTCCCCATCAGGTGCTTCCACAAAATCTGTTTGGTTAATAATATCCACTAAATGCTGCGATTCTGTAACGCCCCAATAGACTTTAGATAAACCCGCGGTTAACTCCCAATCATCACCATAAGTCATCCAAGATAACTCACGGATATCACCATGAGTCCGCTCCTCGTCAGCACTATCAAGTCGTCCAAACGGCTTAAAGATAATCGTATGCTCACCCTCGGCCAAAGACCACACCATTTCAGGCTCGGCGGTTAACCCCAGTTGGCGATCCGTTTGTGTAATATTGGTATCGTTATACTGGCCACTGTCCTTGTATTCACGCCACTCAAAACCGACATAACCACTGAGTTCAAAATCAGCCGCTTGTGCTAGGTTCGTCGCGAGCAGCGCGCAGGCTATTAATAATTGTTTATTCATTACCATCCCATCAATACCCTAGCGGGCACGCTTTAACGTTGCTTTATTAAAATCAGAATCTTTTAATCCCGTTTGAAACTCTAATGAGCGAGTATTCAGCTCGGTGCTCTTTCTCGTCTGATGGTTAATCATATTCATCTGCATTGGACGCCAGTATTTATCTAGGTACAACTTATGATCAGACAAGGTTAAGGTTTTTAAAAGAGATTTTTTACGATCGTAAAAATCTATTTTTTGACCACGAAGGTGCTCTTTATCCAACCAAACTACTTGGCGTGTATAGCCTGAGTTCTTATCCGTTGGGATTTGCTCTACTTTATAACAATCAATGTCCTTAACTTTTTCTTCCCCAAGAAATTTGAAAGTATACTTTTCAATTTCAAACGAACTTAAATCTTCATAAGCAAATTCGCTGCCCATAAAAGGGCCGGATTTATTACGCGAAGAAATTCGTTTCACACGCTTAAGTGCAGGTAGGTATAACCACTGGTCATCGGACTTATCTATGTGAGAAAAGTTTAAGAATGCCGTACCTTTAACATCTTTAGGCATATCAAAAATTGTTAAACCTTTATCACCATCATCAGCCACTTCTAAAGCCTTCATTCGCATCTCACGAATGCTTTCTTCACCTTGAGAGTTACGTAATGTCATGGTGACAGTTGAGGTAGAATCTCCCCAGCCGATATCTCGGGCTTTACGCTCTTTAGCAATAGCTAATCCTTGCGCCTCGGCTGATAGCCCTGCCAAGTTCAACTCCGCTTGTACACTACCAGCCGACATTAAGGCCATAGCGGTAGCAAGGGGGGCAATAAATTTTGTTAACATTTTCATAATATAGCTCCTTATTTTTTATATTTTTTTCGTGCTAAGTTCAGTATCAGAATCATTTACCTTTTTATCCGTTAGCATTAAAAAGGCGGGTAAGAATAAGAAATCAACCACTAAAGCGACAAAGATAATAATCGCTGTCGCGAGTCCCATATCCGCATTCATGCGGAACGCTGAGAACGTTAATAATGAAAATCCGGTACACAGTACTAAGGTAGTAATTGTCATCGCTCGACCTACGCTAGAAAAAGCATAGCGAATCGCTTCTTCAGTATTACGACCATCGTTACGGGCACGCTGATATTTACTTAAGAAGTGTACTGTATCATCAACAATAATACCGAGTGTCATTGAGACAACAATGGATAAACCTAGGTTAATTTCACCCGATATCAGCGCCCAAATGCCGAAACCAACCGCCGCAGGACCAATATTTGGAATCAAGCTAATCAACCCTAAACGAAATGAACGTAAGGCAAAGATCAATAACATAGAGATTAAGAACATAGCCGCAGTCATACTGATGATCATACTGTCCATATTCGTTTCACCAATATGAGCAAACATTAAGGTAGGGCCAGACGCCGTTAAACGTACTTGCGGTGCATTACTCGCAAACCAGTCCATGGCTCGCTGTTCTAGCGCAACATATTCTTTACTGCCTAAATTTTTCAACGTAGTAACAATGCGGGTTGAAGATCTATTGATATTTAATTGGTTAGTAAGATCCAAACCATAAGGTAATGACATTTCATACATCAATAAATACTGAGCGGTTAATTCACGATCTTGTGGTAAACGATAAAACTCTTGGTTATCACCATTCATACTTTTATTAAGTCGCTTAAGAGTATCGGAAATTGTTGCCACATGGTCGACTTCTGGCTGCTCACGTAACCATTCACTAAAGTCAGCAATCACCTGGACGAATTCAGGGTTATTAATTCCACTTTCTTCGCCGCTATACAACCCCCAACTAATACTGGACATACCCGAGATTGTTTCTTCTTGCTTATCAACCGACTGACGAAAGCTCGTCGACTTATCAAAGTATTTAGTCGCTTCGTCATTAATTTCGTTTAACGGTACTAAACATGCAAAAAATAACATCACCGCCGCACTCACCGGCAAGATAATTTTATTATTGTTAATCACCCAATCCGCTAGTTTTTCCATTCCCCCTTGGTGCTCTGGGGCCACTTTTACCCGCATGGGTATTACTACCATAAGTGCAGGTAATAAGGTAACCGACAAAAAGAAAGCAATCATGACGCCCATAGCGCTCATCTCGCCAAAATCGGCTAATACCGGCGATTCAGAAAACATCAAGGTTAAAAAACCAATCGCTGTGGTAGCGCTGGTTATAAAGACCGGCATTAGATTGAGCTCCATGGCAAATTCCACCGCTTCTTTACGCGATTTACCTTGGCGCAAGGCAAACTGTGTAGAAGCCACGAGATGCACACAATCGGCAACCGCTAACGTCATCACCACAATAGGCACATTAATCGTCCCAGTTGATAAGAAATAACCGAACCAGCCCCCAGTTCCCATGGTCGCGGTAATGGTGAAAAAGATAACGACTAAAGTCATTAACATCCCCATAAAACTTCGCAATAAAACCGTCAGCATAAAAATAATGATTAAAAACATGCCCGGTACCAGAGTGCTCATATCCTTTTGGCCTTCAGTCGCAAAACTGTAGTTCATCAAGATCACACCCGTATGATAAAAGTCAGCGCTTTGATATTTTTCTGCAAAGCGATCCGTCAGCGCTTTCGCGTACTCAGTAACCTGAATAACCTCTGCGGTATTATTTTCTTGGTCAGGTAGCTGAATCGTAATATTAACGACGGCCACCTTGCCATCCGGTGAGACTAAGCGATGGACTAAATTAGGTTCGCTGGTTGAGATTACTTGGGTGCGATCAACGGCTTGCTGATCGATCATATCCAACTCTAAAATAAGGTCTTCAACGATTAAGTCATCTTCTTCAGCCCAGGTGTGCTGATAGTTAGTGATAGAATCGATGCGGCTAGAAAATGGCGTCTGCCAAGCTTCATCGGTCAGTTCTTTAATTTGACCTAACATGGCTTGAGTAAATACTGTGCCTTCTTTGGGTACGACAATAATGGATACGTTATCATTTTTATTAAATAGACGCTGCATCTCTTCATGAGCCAGCATTTGAGGAAAATCTTTATCGAAGAAAACCTTGTAGTCCCCGCGAAAATAAAGATTCTTACCGCCATAAGAGGCCGCCACCGCGAGGATAACTACCATTAAAATCGTTAGCCACGGATGGCGAATAATACTATTAAGCCAAGCCTGTTTCATATAACCCTTCCTTGCATTTTTATGTTTATAAAGTTAGAGATTTCTAGTAGTTCAATCGTTAAATTAATTGCATATCGTCTGCAAAAATTTCATTTTCAACCCGCTGCCAGGTCTTTTGGTAGTCCCAATCTTTCGATAACGGCTGCCAGCTCATGCCATCCATTAAAATACTAATATTCTGCAGCAATAAGGTATTTGAGTCTAAGTTATTCACTAACTTTGATTCTGGCGCCGTCATCATTAATGCGTTAGTACCATATGACATAGCCCAGTTAGAAAAATAAAGTACTTCGATAGAAAGATGCGTCGGTAATGTTAATTCACCAGTGGCAATGGCACTGCGAAACATTTGCTCACTAAAGCTATTAATCGTCGACTCTAAAGAATCCAATAGTTGCCCTCTTTCTACTGATGCCTTTTCTCGCATCCCCGGCGCTTTACTGTTTAATATCGCCATAAATAACGTAGGCTCAAGACGCGCATAAAGTTGGTAGGCGTAATGGATTGCCACCGCCTTCTCCCTCAAACGGCCGTCAAACTGTATCGCTCTAAGAAACAACTTCATGATAGAGCTTAGCGCGCGAATACTCAGGGCCAGCAGGCAATCCTCTTTACTGGAAAAATGATTATAAATAGTGCCTTTGGAATAACTGGATTTCGCTGTCAGTTTTTCCAAGCTAAGCGCCGCAAAACCATCGTCTTTCAAAATAGACACAGCAAGATCGAGCAACTCCTGCTCGCGATCGGCTTTCTTCTGCTCACTTTTAGACAAGCTCATTTCTACACACAGACTCCAGTGACGAATCGTCATATTGAAGGTGTTTAACTTATTTTGCAAATAGGTTTTGGGGGGTAATCTAAGGTAAGCATGGGATTTATCCAATAAAAGAAAAAAGCCTGAGCCCTTACTGTTCAATGTATTGTCGATAATACATTGAACGCAAAGGCGTCAGGCTTGGGTTGAGATGCCGTATTATTCAGCGCTGCTAAAAATACTACTTAGAACAATGCTTACCAGTGAATACCTCGCATTAGCGCTGCAAATGCGACCTGTTCTGAAGATACCTTTTGCTTTTTAGCTGGTTCGCCATCGGTTTTGGGTGCTGAATCTGGGAACATACGATAGCCAGTATTCATTACGATCTCACCGACTTTAGGCACAACGGCATGCAATACTTGGGCAAATGTCCCAAGACGAGTAGCAATGCGCTTTGGTCGTTTAATAATTGCAGTTGCTACCAAATCTGCCGCTTCTTCTGGCGACAGCGTCGGCACAGAATCGTAAATTTTGGTCGGTGCAATCATTGGCGTTTTCACCAACGGCATATTGATGGTGGTAAACTTCACGTTTTGATCTGACCATTCAGCAGCGGCACATCGGCTGAAAGAATCCAGCGCTGATTTAGAGGCTACATAGGCTGAGAAACGCGGCGCGTTAGTCAATACACCAATCGATGAAATATTAACGATATGCCCACTTTTGCGCTCTAGCATAGAAGGCGTGAAGCCCATAATCAGACGCACTGAGCCGAAGTAGTTCAGCTGCATGGTGCGCTCGAAGTCATGGAAACGATCAAATGATAACGATAACGAACGACGGATAGAGCGGCCAGCATTGTTTACTAGCACATCAACATGGCCATGGTCATCCAAAACCGCTTTAACGAAGCGGTCACAATCTTCCATGTCTGAGAAGTCACACTGGTAGGCGTGCACATTACCACCTTTAGCTTTCAAAGATTCAGCCACCGCAGCTAATGTTTCTTTGGTGCGTGCACCAATCACCAAGATAGCCCCTGCTTCTGCTAGCTTCTCAGCCGTTGCTAGACCAATACCAGAGGTTGCTCCCGTGATGACACAGACCTTACCTTCTACGGTACCTTTAAGGGTATGGTCTTTGTACAAATCAGGATCTAAATTACGTTCCCAATAATCCCATATTGCAGGGGCGTAACTTTCAAGACGAGGCACTTCTATCCCTGTTCCACTCAGTACGCGCTCAGTTTCACGCGCATCAAAACGAGTTGGGTAGTTTAGAAAAGAGACGACTGAGCGTGGAATTCCCATATCATCCAGAAAGGCACTAACCAGTCGCTTCACCGGCGGCAGGTTTTTTAAGCTCTGACGGATAAACTTAGGAATAAAACCGAACATACGAGAATCAATACGCATGCCCATTTTAGGTGCATGGCCAGCTTCACTGAATATATTAAGAACTTCACCTACCTTATAAGGGTCAGAATCAACTAGATGGAAACACTTGCCATCTTCGCCTTCAGCATGAGCTATGTGATCCATAGCATTAACGATATAGTCCACAGGAACAATATTTAAACGACCGCCTTCAATACCAATCGTCGGAACCCACTGGGGTAATGAACGACGAATTTTCTGAATCATTTTGAAGAAGTAATACGGACCATCTATCTTGTCGATCACCCCTGTTTTTGAGTGGCCAATCACCATGCCTGGACGATAGATACGATAAGGCACTTTGCATTCTTCCCGAACGACTTTTTCCGATTCATGCTTGGTCATTAGGTACGGATGATCCAGCTTCTCGGCTTCCTCAAACATATCCTCGCGGAAAATACCCTTGAATAGACCCGCTGCTGCAATCGATGAAACATGGTGGAAGTGTTTTACCCACATAATTTCTGCGGCATTGATAGCTGCTCTAGTGCCATCAATATTAGTGGCTTGCTGGGCTTCTTCACCGGCCTCCATATCGTAGACTGCCGCTAGGTGAAAAAAGTGATCAACCTTTCCCGCTAGCGCGTCCAGTGTTTTAGGATCAATGCCGAGATTTTCACTAGTAAGATCACCAATAACAGCCTTAATCCGGGTCTCATCAACCCCCAAGCTCTCCCTGATTGCATCAAGCTTGTACTTGGACTGCTCACGTACCAGCAGGTGCACAGTACCACCACGCGCCAAAAGTTTCTCTACTAAAAAGCGGCCAATAAATCCGGTTCCACCCGTCAAAAAATATTCCATTATAACTACCTTGTATGTCGTTGCTTTGTGTTTAGTACTTTACTTCTTATTGTTGTTTCTTATTGTTGTTTGAGCGGCCTGACGTGGCCAAATCCTTTAACAGTTCTGTCATTCTAAGTAATGCATTTATTATGCCATGGTAAACCTTAGAGCTGTATTCCGTGAACCGTTGTTCTGGGTATCATAACCCCAAATTTTAAAAAAGAAAGCCTCATAAATGCTTTTATCGATACTGTGTTTTTAATTAGCACGGAGATTTATTATCTTTCTCGGTCAATATGTAATATGCCTTCGTTATTTTTAAACAAAAAAAATCGGCTATGTTGCCATAGCCGATCTTAACACTCATGAAGATTCAAGCTCTAAAGATTTACATACCTTTTACTGCGTAAATGCCTTCAGCATTACGCCAGTAACCACGGTAATCCATGCCATAACCAAATAGGTAGCGATCTTCAACATCCAAACCCGAGAAATCAACTTTTAAGCTAGTATTCTTACGTTCGTGCGTCTTAGTAATTAATACCGCAGTGATCACTTCTTTAGCCCCTTGGGCTTTACAGGCTTCAACCACTTCCGCCAAGGTATTACCTTCGTCGAAAATATCATCAAGAATCAGCACCGTGCGGCCATCCATTGGGCAAGAAGGTAATGCTTGCCACTGCAATTCTGTTTGACCTTGAGTTTCACCTCGGTAACGAGTGGCATGCATATAACCCACTTCTAATGGGAATTTTAATAGCGGCAATAATTTCCCCGCAAAGATCAAACCACCATTCATGATTGAATACACTACCGGCATGCTGGTTGATAAACGTTCAGTGATATCACCCGCCAACTGATCTAAAGCACCATCGATGTCTTCCTTAGATTTCAACAGATCAGCATCGGCCATAATTTGGTTTAACTGTTCTAGGGTCAGAGATTCGCTCATCAAGAGGCTTCCTAATCGATTATTATTTAAGCTGAGTATGATACCATTTCAAATATTTTAACCAAATGTTTTAACTAATTGTTTTCATTAAATGCTTAACCCATGGGAATTCACCAAGTGTCTGTTTTAGCGTCAATCCGCATTGTTTTAGTGCAAACCTACCACCCTGGAAATATAGGGGCAATTGCCCGCGCAATGAAGACCATGGGCTTATCTGAGTTATATCTAGTGGATCCACGGGAATACCCCGCCGAAGAAGCCAGTAACCGCGCGGCTGGCGCCTTGGATGTATTAGATAACGCAAAGGTTGTGCACTCCCTACCCGAAGCCATCGCCGACTGCACCCAGGTCTTCGCGACGAGTGCGCGTAAGCGTAATTATACCCGCCCACAAGTCACCGCTGAAGAAGCCGCGGGCTGGATAAAGGAAAACCCAAAAGAGAAAATCGCCATCGTATTTGGTCGCGAACGTATGGGATTAAGCAACGAACAGCTGGGTATGTGCCAGCAATTACTCTATATCCCAGGCAATCCTGAGTACGACGTCTTGAATATTGGCTCGGCTGTTCAGATAGTCAGCTACGAATTATTCAAACAGTTTGGTTTACATCGTGATGAACTGATCGAATCCAATAGTGAAACCGAAGAGTTTGCTAGCCAACTCGATATGGAGCGCTTTTATCAGCATTTAGAAAGCACACTATCCGATACCGGTTTTCTCGTGAAAAATCATCCCGGCGAAGCCATGTTACGTTTACAGCAAATGTTTGCCCGCGCTCAGCCCAATGCCAAAGAATTGCGAATGCTACGAGGAATCTTAGGCTCGGTTGATAAGTTGACGGGAAAAAGTTGATGAAAAAAAATTGATAAGAAAACAATCAGCCTTTTAATGTTTGTCGGGGCTCGACATACTCTAGCCCCAAGCTCTCTGCCACACTGCGGCAGGTCACCTTACCCAAATGCACATTAAGCCCCCGCATTAAATGCGGGTCATCGAGCATGGCTGCTTGATACCCCTTATTGGCAATACTCACTATGTAAGGCAAGGTGGCATTATTCAGCGCAAAGGTTGAAGTTCTCGCCACCGCCCCCGGCATATTCGTCACACAATAATGCACCACATCATCTACTATATAGGTCGGATCACCATGGGTAGTCGCATGAGAGGTAGCAAAACAGCCCCCTTGATCAATCGCCACATCCACCAACGCAGACCCAGGCCGCATGCCCTTGACCATCTCGGCCGTCACCAACTTAGGTGCCGCTGCGCCAGGAACCAAAACAGCACCAATCACAAGATCGGCAGAAATCACCTGCTGCTCTAATAGGTCGTTATTAGCATACAAGGTTTCTAAACTAGCCCCCGCTTGAGCGGCACAAAACTGCTGATCAAGTCGGCGTAAAACCTCCAAAGAACGATCGAGAATCACAACCCTAGCCCCCATGCCTAGAGCTATTTTGGCGGCATTCGAACCCACAACACCGCCCCCAAGAATCACTACCTTAGCCGGGCTAACCCCAGGAACGCCTGCCAATAATAAGCCGCTACCACCACGAGATTTTTCCAAGCACTGCGCCCCAGCTTGCACCGACATGCGCCCTGCCACTTCCGACATCGGGGCCAATAAGGGTAAAGAGCCGTTATTCGCGGTGACGGTTTCATAAGCGATGCACACAGCTTGCGACCTTATCAGCTCGTCGGTTTGTGGTTTATCGGCGGCTAAATGCAAATAGGTAAATAAGATTTGCCCTGCGCTTAGCCGCACCCGCTCACTCGCTAGCGGTTCTTTCACCTTCACAATCATCTCGGCTTGGGCATAAACTTGCTCTGGCGATGGCGCAATCGTCGCCCCCACCTTGCGATAGCTTTCATCACTAAAACCTATCCCCATACCGGCACCGGTTTCTACGACAACCTGATGACCTTGGCGAACCAATTCATAGATACTCGCGGGCACCATGCCGACGCGGTACTCATGATTTTTAATCTCTTTTGGAATACCTATCAGCATAATAACCACTCCTAGAAAGCTAGGATTAAGTATAGGTCTGACTGACTCAAAACATGATATAATCGCGACCAAAATTTTTACCTGTATTTTATACGAACCTTACGAACCGCTAGCGAGACCCTTCTCATGACCGTAAAACTGACTCCCACACTAGAATTGGCCTTTGATCTAATGCAGCGCCGTTCAGTTACCCCAATCGATGCCGGTTGTCAGCAAATGATGATGGATCGCTTAGGCGCGGTCGGCTTTAAACACGAAGAAATGCGCTTTGAAGATACTGATAACCTTTGGTCTCGCCGCGGCAGCGAAGGCCCACTGGTATGCTTTGCTGGTCATACCGACGTAGTGCCTACAGGCCCAGAAGGCAACTGGACTTACCCTCCGTTTGAGCCACAGATTCACGACGGTTTGTTATATGGCCGTGGCGCCGCGGATATGAAAGGCTCTATCGCCGCTTTTATGATCGCCACCGAAAACTTCGTTAAAGCACACCCAAATCATAAAGGCTCTATCGCGTATTTAATTACCAGCGATGAAGAAGGCCCTGCTAAGCACGGCACAGTGAAAGTCATCGAAACCTTAGAAGCCCGTGGCGAGAAAATCGACATGTGCATCGTCGGCGAACCTTCAAGCACCACAGATACCGGCGATACCATCAAAAATGGCCGTCGCGGATCTTTAGGCTGTGTATTAACGGTGAAAGGCATCCAAGGTCACGTAGCGTATCCACAATTAGCGCGTAACCCGATTCACGATGTTGCCCCAGCATTAGCTGAACTTTCGGCGGAGAAATGGGATAACGGTAACGACTTTTTCCCAGCCACCAGTTTCCAAATTTCTAATATCAACTCAGGCACAGGCGCGACTAACGTGATTCCTGGCGATTGCGAAGTAATCTTCAACTTCCGCTTCTCGACTGAATTAACGGCAGAAATTCTTAAGGAACGCACTGAAGCGATCTTAAATAAGCACAAGATCGACTACGACATCGATTGGAACCTAAGTGGCCAGCCTTTCTTGACGTCTGCTGGCCCATTAGTAGATGCCACCGTAGAAGCGATTAAAACTGTGACGGGTATTGATACCGAACTATCCACTGCCGGTGGTACATCCGATGGTCGTTTTATTGCGCCAACAGGTTCTCAGGTCATCGAACTAGGCCCACGTAACGCCACGATTCATAAAGTAGACGAATGTGTTGAAGCGGAAGATTTGAATATTCTGACCAATATTTATCAGCGTATTTTAGA
>CAXIBC010000043.1:0-24318 GCA_964022115.1 uncultured Oleispira sp.
CTTGCATATCTGCTTGAGTGTCTATACTGAATAGAGATATTAATAAGGTATGGACTAATGGCTACAGATGGCGAAAAATTTTCCTTGAGACTTCCGCAGTTGCTTGTGGTGACCTGTATTGGCGGAACGCTAGTCTCATTTGTTGCGGCTTTGCTATTAGAAAATTTCGTATTCGATAAGGTTTTTACACTATCTGAGATGCTGATGCTTAGCCTAGTATTTCTTATTCCGCCGACCGTGATGTATTTTGTTGGTAAGCATTTACAATCTTATGCACTGCATTATATTGCCCAAGCGAATAAGCTGGCAGAAGGTGATTTACGGGTTATGTTTAAGCACGGCAGCAGGAGTACGAGCTTTAATAGCCAAGCAAAAGCATTCACCAACGCGGTAACTCATTTAAGAGAGCTGGCTGTTACGACTTCCCTAGTCAATCAACGTTTAGGTAACGAAATTGATGGCATACATCAAGAAATAACGTCTGCGGGGAATTTAGTGAATGTTACTGCTACTGAAATTGACCAAGTGACGAATGCCATTGATGAACTGACTTCGCGGGCGAATGAAATAACCGACAATGTGAACCGCAGTGTTGAAATGAGTCAGCGAGCAAGCTTAGTCAGTAGTGAAAGTAAAAACTTATTGCAGTCGAGTAATAGTAGTATCAGTGAATTAAAAGTATCTCTAGATAGTGCTATGGATAATGTGAAATCTTTGGATGAAATGGCTCGCTCCATCGATAATATCAGTGGTGAAATTCAAGCGATCTCAGAACAAACAAATTTATTAGCACTGAATGCGGCCATTGAGGCCGCCCGCGCAGGGGAAGCTGGACGTGGCTTTGCCGTAGTGGCTGACGAAGTCCGTACTTTATCGCAAAGAACCGCTGAATCAACCACCAATATTCAAGCGACCATTGCTGATATTCAAGCCGCAGTTGCAGGGGCTAATCGAGTGGTTGTCAGTTCACATGATTCAGCGAATCAAGTTGAAGAAAACTCCGGCCTTATCCTCGCAAGTTTTGATGAGCTCAGTGATCTTATTACCCATCTAGACTCTCAAATTCAACTGATAGCGTCATCGGCCAATCAGCAGGTCGATGTGACGTCAGAGATATCTAATAATATAGATGCTATTCATAAAAACTCTGATAGCGTCACGGAATTTTTAGCGGTGGCGAGTCAAAAAGCGGAAGGGGCTATGAGTGGTTCCAGTGAGCTTGATCGAGCGGTCAGTGGATTTAGTGTGTAACCGTTAGGTAATAGAAAAAGTTATTATTGATCGTAAAAGTTAATATTTATAAGGATGTAGAATAAAGAAAAGAGAAAAATTAATGGCAGATTCGTTAAGCAGTAAAGCCACCATTATTTCAGCAGCCTACTCAGCTTTATTAGGTGCGATTGTACTCACTGGTTGGTACATTAATGCCAGCGAATTAATTCAGCTACGGCCGCAATTTGCTCCGATGCAATACAATACCGCCCTCGGTTTTTTAGTCAGTGGTCTCGCGTTATTAGCCCTTCAAAAACATATAAATCGTTTCATATTAATTCTTGGCTTAATCGCGAGTCTATTCGTTTGCTTATTAGGGTTTTTGACACTCTTACAGTATCTATTTACGATTGATTTAGCGATAGATCAACTGTTCATGGATGCCTACATTACCGTTAAAACCTCCCACCCTGGTCGCATGGCACCGAATACCGCCTTTTGTTTTATTTTAACCGGGGCAGCATTGCTATTATTCTCCTCGAAAAAACATAGTGCGCGAATGTTAGTGAGCACGGAAGTCCTTGTGTTATTGATTTTAGCACTTTCGGTAATGGCTTTAATAGGATATCTCATTGGTACAGAAACGGGTTATGCGTGGGGAAAATTTACGCGTATGGCACTGCATACAAGCACGGGTTTTATCGTATTAGGGCTGGGTATTTTAGGCATGACTTGGAATGCTAAAGGGCAGTCTATTGCTTCACTGCCATTATGGTTATCTGGGTTATTGTGCTTTGTTATTTTATTATTTGATATGCTCTACCCTGCAGGGGTTGCGGCAGGGATTGCTTATATCCCTCTAATTTTTTGTAGCCTGTTATTTCAACATAAGCAAGCACCATTTGTATTTGCAGGCATGGCGACTGTGCTGATAATTTTGGGCTACCTAGGCTCAGCCAGCGTGGGTATCGATGGTGAGTACGTTATTACCAATCGCATACTTTCTATCTTGGCTGTCTGGGTTGTCGCCATACTGGTTTACCAACAAAAAATGACGCAAGAAAAATTACGTAATAGTGAAGAAACCTTAACCTTAGGTTGGCGGGGAGCGGGTGATGGTATGTGGGACTGGGATGTCGAAAGCAATCGTGTCACTTTTTCTGATCGCTTTAAAGAGCTATTGGGTTATCAACCTGATGAAATTCCGCATCATTTTAATGAGTGGGCCAACCGCTTGCATCCAGAAGATAAAGATAAAACCCTGCTGGCTTTAGATGAGCATCTTACACAACAGCTTCCTTATCATGTTGAGTACCGTTTAATGACCAAGTCGGGAGAATGGCATTGGTATTTAGCACGAGGGCAGGCCTTATGGGATACCACAGGTAAGCCAGTGCGTATGGTAGGTAGTCTCAGTGATATCACAGTGCGAAAAGAAAGTGAGGTTGAATTACGTTTATTAAGATTAGCCGTGGATAATCTAAAAGATGTTGTCGTCATCACCGAAGCCAACCCAGATAACCCCAAAATCGTTTTTGTCAATAAGGCTTCACGACTAGTGTGTGGTTATGAGCCGGAGGAAATGATTGGCCGCAGCCCAAATTTTTTACAAGGAAAGAAAACTGATAGAACCCAGTTACAAGCCATTAAGCAGGCGTTAGAAAATAATCAGTCCATTTCTACCGAGTTACTTAATTATGCTAAAGATGGGCGCGAATATTGGATTGATATCACTATTGTTCCTGTCACTGATGATCAGGGTAATACGAGCCACTTTGCTGCCATTGAACGTGATATCACTAAGATAAAAGAGGCTGAATTTGAACGCATGTGCTTAATTAAAGAACTAGAAAAAAGCAATTCTGAGCTGGATGATTTTGCCTATGTTGCTTCCCATGACTTAAAAGCGCCGCTGCGGGTTATCGAAAATGTTTCTCACTGGTTAGAAGAAGACCTAGGCGAGAAGCTGGATGAGGAGAGCCAAGAAAATATGCAGCTATTGCGTAGTCGAGTGAAAAGAATGGATAGGTTATTGGATGATTTATTGGAATATTCGCGTATTGGTAGAAAAATGGATACTCATTATAGCGAGTTCGTGAAAGGCGATAAATTATTACATGATATTGTTTTATTAATTGATATGCCTAAACATTTTACTCTTACCATTAGCCCAGAATTTTCAAAATTTAAATTTATTAGAATGCCATTGCAGCTTATTTTATTGAACTTGATCAGTAATGCGATTAAACATCATGATAAAGATACAGGCTCGATCGAAGTCGATATTACAGAGCAAGCTGATGATTATGTATTTTCTGTGAAAGATGATGGCCCTGGTATTGATCCCACCTATCACCAGAAAATATTTAAAATGTTTCAGACTCTAAAGCCCCGTGATCGTGTTGAAGGCAGCGGTATGGGATTGGCTATTGTGCGTAAGCATATCGAATTATGGGGAGGCCAAATAACACTGGATTCTACCCCAGGGCAAGGTTGTGTTTTTCATTTTACTTGGCCTAAACAACCAATCGAACAAGTACAGGAGATGGCTTAATGGTGGCAATTATTAAGAGTAACCCCAAAACACATCCTTTGAATATTTTTCTGGTAGAAGATGATGATGGTGATGCTAAGGCCGTAATTCGTGCTTTTAATAAGGCTAAAATTGCTAATCCTATTGTTAGGGCCTATGACGGCCTAGAGGCATTAGAAGCTTTAAGAGGGGAAAACGGCCATGAAAAACCCCCAGCCCCTTATCTTTTATTACTTGATTTGAATATGCCGCGCATGGATGGCATACAATTTTTAACCGAGCTACGGCAAGATCCTGAACTTAAAAGGAGTATTGTTTTTATCCTGACCACATCCAAAAGTGATAAAGATAAAGCGGAAGCTTATGACCTCAATGTTGCGGGTTACATTGTTAAAGAAACCGCGGGTACAGACTTTCTTAATTTGATTGATCTAATTGATAATTACTGGCGTTTGGTTGAATTGCCGGAATAGGTAGCAATTGGTCAAAAACAAAAAAATATTTAGGATTTGCGTTATATGACTAAATTTTCAGCGGTTTAAGCGATTACATAAAGGGATATTATTCACCTTTAAGGCGTAGGTTTACAAATGACTCAATCAATAAAAAGAATTCTTCATATTGAAGATGATGATGGAGATGCTAAGCAAGTAAAGCGCGACTGTATAAAAGAGTTTGGTATTGACCAATTTACCTTGATCCGAGTCGATGCTCTCGAGGCAGGTTTGCTAAAACTAAAAGAGTCTAAGGTTGATGTCATATTATTGGACTTGAATCTCGGTGATGGCCAAGGATTAGCGAATCTTCAAGTGCTTAAAGAGCAGAGTCCTGATTCGCCTATCGTAGTATTGAGTGGCCATGATAATACGACGACGGCTCTCGATGCCGTTCGGGGTGGGGCGCAAGAATATATCATAAAATCCAGTAATAATAGCCGTCAGCTTGGTTTGGCTATCTTATCCTCCATAGAGCGCAAAGCGTACGAACGCCACTTGTATCACCTAGCCAATCAAGATGAATTAACGGGCTTACATAATCGGCGTGCTTTTAATGACTATTTGAAACCTTGGTTAGTTCGGGCCGGTCGTTGGAACCGTACAGAAACAGTGATGTTTATGGATGTAAATGGGTTTAAGCAGGTTAATGATAATCTCGGGCATGATATTGGTGATCTATTACTAAAACAGATTGCGGCGACGCTTCGAGCAGGATTACGCGCGAGTGATATGCTGGCTCGCTATGCTGGTGACGAGTTTGTCGTGCACCTAGATGCACCTTCGGGTGAATCTAAACAAGTGAGTACTAGGGTCGCCGAAAAAATTAATGCCTTGTTTGAAAAGAGCATTTCAATTGGTGGCCATGAGATTAAAACGGGAGTCAGCATTGGTATCGCTTTTTATCCGACTCATGGCAAGGATATCTCCAGCTTAATTAATAGTGCGGATAAAGCTATGTATCAAGCGAAGAAAAAAAACATCCCATTTGTTATTTGCAGTGATTAAGCTGCGTAGAACTCGGTAGTCCTTGCTTGGGAATTAGCTGAAGTATCCGCTTTGGCTTGCTCAATGACATCATGGGCATGGCGAACGCACTGGCCACACTGAGAGCCCACATTAAGACAGCGACGGACATCCCGTACGCTCTGAGCACCTTCAGAAACGGCTTGATGAATCGCTTTTTCATTAACTGCGTGACAGATACAGACGTACATGTAAATTACCATTAGCTATCAGTTAGATAGGCTCTTAATTAGATGAGCTCATCATAACGGTAATGATAACTGTTATCAAACGAGATATTGATGCAAATAAGAATTTGTCATCAAAGTCAGGCTGCTAGGCACAGGCTACATTTTCTTTGTATTACTCAGAGCTATCACTGCCCATCTGGCTTTGAATATAGTTCTGTAAGCCCACTTTGTCGATCAGGTTCAAATGTTGTTCTAACCAATATATATGATCCATTTCGGTATCATCGAGTAGATCTACTAGAATCTGACGGCTAACATAATCGCGTTCTAGCTCACATACCGCAATGATGCTACGTAGGCTTGCCGCCACGGTACGCTCAGCTGCTAGGTCGTTTTGTAGCATCTGTTCAACATTATCCCCAATCATCAAGCTGGCTCGTGATGCGGTATCGGGTTTACCTTCTAAAAATAGAATTCGCTCAATAAGGCGTTTGGCGTGGCCTAGCTCTTCTTGGTATTCATGGGCTAGTTTTTCATGCAGCTTATTAATGCCCCAGTCTTCATACATCTTGCTATGGGCTAGGTATTGATCCATGGAAGTCAGCTCTAAGGTGAGCTGTTGATTGAGTAAGTCGATGACTTTTGTATTGCCTTTCATATCAGGACTCCATCATAGACTGTTGATAGTTTTCAAGACCGATGGTATCGATCAATAACTGCTGAGCTTCTAACCAATCGATATACTCTTCTTCATATTCTAATATTTGTACCAGTAATTCACGGCTGACATAGTCATTTTCGAGCTCGCATAATTCAATGGCATCTTTTAGCTCAGCTACTTGTGACATTTCAGCATTGAGATCACATTGCAGCATTTCATCGGTTTGCTCACCAATTTGCAGCTTGCCTAGTTGCTGTAAGTTGGGTAGTCCCTCTAAAAAGAGTATGCGTTCAATCAAGTCATCCGCTTGTTTCATATCTTTAATGGATTTTTTATAGGCTTTTTCGTTGAGCTCTTCTAAGCCCCAATTTTTAAACATACGAGCATGGAGAAAGTACTGATTAATGGTCGTCAGCTCTATGGTCAATATTTGATTGAGCATGGCGATGATCTTAGAATTGCCTTTCATAGTTATGCCTATGTTTATTAAGCTTTAATTATAACTATAGTATTACAACCATAGTTAAGTGCTAAAAAGTAACAATGTGAAAGATTATTTAGGGATATAAAATTAGGGCATAGATGCTTAGGTGATAAAAAATCCTCATATTGATTTTTGAGCAGAGAAAAAGAGTTAAATACTGAGTCGTTAGTTATTGAGTATGTTTAATAATGGTCAGGGTGATGTAACCGACTTCGATACCGTATTTTCGCATAACCGATTCATTGATCATGACATTATTGTTAATGAGATACATTTTATCATCGATATTGACAGCGATTTCGTCCGACTGATAGTTAATAAGTAGGTCATAATTCATGAAAAACGTATTGCCACTGAGGTCTATCATGGTTGGCGCTAGGGTATCATCAGCGCTTGCTTGATATTGGATATGACTTTTGAAGTTATTATTCTTATCACCAGGAATGAGAATAGGAGTAAATGTCCAAGTTCTAAACTCTATACTGTTATCATCAAAGATGAATTTTTCTGCAAGTGTACCAATACCCTCATCATCCCAGCTGCCTGTCATAGTGACATTGAAGTAACGGCTGACCTCACCACTGCGATTTTTCAAAATACCATGGGCACTCAGCTCCCCGTTAAAAAACTGATTGAGCACTAGCGTCGGCTGATTGTTCTCATAGATCTTGATATCGACTGAACCACAAGCGGTTAAACAAAACAGTATGAAACAGGATAATAATATTTTCATCGACCTAACCTTCCGCTACTGGGTATTGATAATGAATATTGACGTCAAGGTAGTTGCCGTCACTGTCACAAATATTGGAGCGACCTTTAAACCTTAATAATCTGATATCTGTAGATTCATTCTCGCTCTCTTCGTCCTTGCTATAATGACCATAAGTGAGTTTTAAGTTATTGGAAAATAATCTAATAAAGAAGCTGGCTGCGGCAACAGAAAAGCAATGATGTTCGCCTTGTATATTATTTTCTGGCAGCTTGTCTATTGGATCACATACTACTTTTTTTACCCTAAGTTCATAATGGTCGAGTAACGAGGGTACTAGATAGTCAATGACCATTGTTTTCCCCGTTATTAATGCTTGCCAGTTTTTTGTGATGAAATAATCAAACCCAGCATCGACCACAAGTTGTTTATTGTAGCGAATCGATTCTTCTTGTATTCGGCTCTCACTATTTTCTTGATAGCGAATGAGAATGTTATCCCCCTTTTTTTTACTCTGAATCTTCTCTCCATTTCTTAAATTTTTTTGCTCGAAATCAGGGGCGTAAAAGCTGTACTGATAATTTATATGCTTGCTAGCAAAGAGCTCACCGTTTCCTTCACTTATTCCTTCATCCTTAGTATTAACTTCTCGGTACTCTACTTGATGATGATAGCGGTTTAAATATCTATGATGCTCTGTATAAAGAAGCTCTTGTGTGGATAAATCGTAGGCGTAACCGGTAAAGATTTTATGCATAACTTCGCTATCTGAGGTTAGCGTTTTTGCGAGCGTAAAATTCGTTATTATCGTTAATAGTAGTAAAGTGAAGATTTTAATCATGACTTATTCAGCCTTTGATAACTGACAAGGGGATGAGCCTTTGATAGCTCAGTAATAAAATAGCCCACCATAGGCTTTCACTAAGAAAGAATAAAATAGGCTCATTATTGAGTATAGATGCCGATAGCGTGATACCGGCTAAATAACTTAAAGGTACAATACTTAAGGCAGCAACTAGGATGATTATTATTGAAAAAGTATGGCGGCTAAATAGCCATTTCATCGAATGATTAAGGGTTGTTGAGAAAGCTAACCAGAGACTTAATAGCCATAACGGCCCGAGTGGGTATAAGTTATCACGATATTCTACGTCCCATATTATCGCGATGAGACTATCACCTAAATAACCGAGTAAGCTGAAAAGGATTAATATCCCCCATGTTTTAAAGCTTTCTTTGAATAAAAATTGATGGAAAATGAATAAGATTATAGCCGCGATGACGGCGACATAATTATTGCCTTGTACGCAGATAAACCAAACCAGTTGGAAGCCAATGACATTGAATAATAAGGATTTATTCAGTGAAATTTTTTTATAAAGGTTAAAACATAAATCCCTAATCGCCATTAGGATTCAGACTTCTGCTTAGCCTGTTTCGCAGCCATGGATAACCAGATAGAAGGAAAGAGCGCGATGAGCTTAAATACAATATATAAACGTTTAGGAAAAACGTAATGAAAGCTGCGCTTTTCGATGGCCTTAATGATTCTTTTACTTGCGGCATCTGGAGACAATAAAAAAGGCATGGAGAAGTCATTTTTGCGCGTCAGAGGGGTATCAATAAAGCCTGGTTTGATATCGCTGATATCGATATTCTTGGCTTGTAAATCAATGCGTAAAGCGCTTAAAAAATAGCTCAAGGCTGCTTTAGAGGCGCCATAAGCCTCTGCTTGGGTAAAAGGGGCTAAGCTGGCCATAGAAGAGATACCAACAATGTGACCATGGGGCGATTTTTCCAATAAGGGTAAGGCCGCTTGAATGGCTTTTACGCTACCATGGAAATTTATATCCATGTTATGTTTGATGCATGACCAGTCGCCTTTTTCAATGTCTAAGTATTGGCAGTCACCCGCCGAGAGTATGATGCGATCTAGCTGATGGGCGAGTTCAAATAGAGCTTGCTGAATGCTGCGGCCATCATCGGTTAGCAGATCGCAGATCATAGGAAAAATATTATCATTCTCTGCGGCTAGCTGGGCTAATGCTTGGCGATTGCGGCCAGAAGCAATGATCTTATTGCCTTGCTGTGCTAGCTGTAGTGCAATAGCACGGCCGATGCCACTGCTGGCGCCGGTAATCCAGATAGTTTCTTTGCAGATCATAATCACTACCCTCAATACTGTTACCTTATATACGCAGTAAAGTGAGTACTGGATTACTTAGCAAGTATATTATTTTAGAAAAGGGTTTAGCATGCGGCCAAAAAAACCGGTCATTTTCAAAGGTGCATCGGTTACTGCAAAGCAAATGCAATCTTCTTTAGTATGAGCTTTGGGCTGGTGGTGGGTCGAAGAATCGGCTAAGACAAAATCTCCAGGGTGATAATCCCCAGATAAATCCGAAAAGCTGCCCGCCAGCACTAGGGTAAATTCATTACCCCTATGAGTATGCTGGGGTAATTCTTTTCCCGCCGCTATTTTATAAAAACGCGCGCTATACTGCTCATCAGAAAAGGGCAGGTCATAGCTTTGAATACTTTTGCTAAATCCGCTCCAAGGTAAATTTTCATAATAGTCAGGTACAAAGCGTTGCAATGGCTTAGGCAATCTTTGGTTCGCATGTGCCAGCTGTGTTTTATAGATAGCATCCCATTCGTCATCATGGCTTAACATCGATGTTACGGGGCGGTTGCTATTTTGCTGTTGATGAAGGGTCTGCAGCAGTTTGGATTTTGCTTGTGTGTCAACTTCTACGGGAGTACAAGTAGCAAGCAAGTCGCCACCAAGCTGCTCATATAGACGCACTTTATCACGGCATTGTTGGCAGCTCTCTAGGTGACAAGCGGCTTGTATGCCAAGTGCGTTAGTCAGTTGACCCGCAGCAAATTGCATTAAAAGTTCGTCAGCAGGATGATAATTAGCCATGTCATTTGTTCTTTCGCGAGGTTATCAAGTTTCTTCATCGCCAAACGTAAGCGAGATTTAATCGTGCCAAGGGGTAAAGCAAGATCAAGGGCTATCTCGCTATGAGACTTGCCTTCAAAATAGACCTTGTAAACGATTTGTCTCTGCTCTTCTGGTAATGATTGTAGGAGTATACGCACTAGGCTCGCATTTAGATCACCTTCGACCTCATCTTCTAACTGAGGTGAGGAAAATGCGTCTGTTTGCAGTTGCTCGATATCGGCATCAGGCCATAAATCAAACGACTGAATCAAGTTAGGCTTTTCTTTGCGCATAATATCGATGCGGCGATTACGGATGATGGTATACATCCAGGTCATTGCTGAAGCCGCTTTGGGATTAAACTGCGGTGCTTTATTCCAAACCGTTAACATGCATTCTTGCAGCAAATCTTCGGCATCTGCAGAGCTTGATCCGCATTTAATCGCATAGGCCTTTAAGCGCCCGGCGCAAGCGTCAAATAAGTCTAAATAAGCTTGCTCATTGCGCTGTGCAATTTGCATTACCAGCTGGTTTAGATATTGAGCATTGGATTGAGTGCTCTGTGTCAAAATAGGCCTATTGTCTTGGTATTAATGTCATGCACACTGAGCAAATTTAAAGCAATGCTTATTATTGGTAAAGTATTAATAAATAAAAATAAATTATTAATGCAAGGTGATCTGAAAGTAATGTGGGTGCGTATGACTAGAGACATGATTATGAATAGATAAAGATGAAACGACTAGCTGAAGTAAATAGCCAAGACATACTAGCGGATGCCCTAGTAGAAAATATTTTAGATATTGCCATTATCGGTGCGGGCATTGCGGGGCTGACTGCGGCTAGTCGATTGTTCGCAGCGGATTGTAAAGTGGCGGTATTTGAAAAAGCTCGTGGCACTGGCGGGCGCTTATCATCAAAGCGAGTCGCTTATAATAACGCTGAGGCGATGGCCTTCGATCTCGGCTGCGTCAGCATTAAAGCACAAGGTAATGCCTTTACTGAGCAACTGGCCCGCTGGCATGATGCTGGTGTTATCCTACCTTGGTGGAGCGATGAGTTTAATCACACACACTATGTTGCGCACCCCAGAAATTCTGCCTTAACCCGCCACTTAAGTAATGATATCGAATGCCACTTTGGCCACCGAGTAAATTCAATTGAGCGCAAAGAGGGCATCTGGCATTTGTTTGAGCTAGTGGCGGGCAGAAAAAAATTGCTGGCTCGAACCTACCAGGTTGTCCTTGCAGTCCCCGCCGCTCAAGCTTTTGATTTATTACCTAGCAACCATCCTTTTAAACATCAGCTAAAACAGGTCGATATGGCCCCGCAGTGGGTGATGGCTGTAGAAGTTGATAATGATCTTTCTTCATTACCCGTTATGCAGTACCCAATAAGCGAGTTGATTTTTTCGATTAGCCAAGAAAGCGCTAAGCCAATGCGTTTTACAAATCATCAATCTACTACTGTTTTACAAATACAAGCACAGTCAGGTTGGAGTGAACGGCATTTAGAGGCAAGCACTGAAGACATAAGCCGTCGTTTAATCACAGAGTTAGAACTTCTTTTAAAGCAGCCTCTAGCTATTATGAATACTTATGTACATCGCTGGTTATATGCAACAACTCGCCAAGGGATTTTAGCGAAAGAAGGCTATTTATTAGACGATGAGGGTCTCGCGCTGATTGGTGATTATTTTTGCTCAGAAGCTGAAACTAAGGCTGACGATTTTAGAGATGCCAGTCGTGACAGTAATTCATATCTATCAGGTGTCGAATCGGCGTGGTTAAGTGGTCAGCAGTTAGCACAAAGGCTAGTGTTAAATATATCCGTTGCCGACAGATAGCAGCATTTTTAAGGTGAAATAATTAATATGAACAATCTAGTCTGGTTTCGCAGTGATTTGCGAGTATACGATAACCCGGCGTTATTCCATGCTATGGCCAATGGCGCAACCATAGCCGTGTATTGTTTGGCGAATGAGCAGTGGGATCAGCATGGTCTGTCGCTAATTAAACGGCGCCTCATTATTGATCATGTTATTGAGCTAGAGCAGCAGTTAGCTCAATTAAATGTGCCACTGATGGTGATTAATTGCCAAGTCTTTGCTAATACCGCTCAGCAACTTGGGCAATTATGTCAAAAATTGAACGTGGGTAAATTGTATTATAACCACGAGTATGAGGTGAATGAAAAGGCCTGTAGTGCAAGTGTGGTTAAGCATTTTTTCACGTTGAATATCGAGTCTCAAGGTTATGATGATCAGTGTATTATCGCACCCGGTAAAATACTTAATGGCCAAGGTCAGTATTATAAAGTATTCAGCGCTTTTGCTAAGAACTGGTCAAGAAACCTAGCCGAATTCGCTAGGCCCTTATACCACAAACCTAAACCTCAGCAGCCGCTAGGGTTAGCCTCTGATCTGCATTGCTTGGACAATTTTATACCCGTAATAGAGGTCAATAATACTTGGCCGATAGGAGAAGATGCCGCTCATGATAGGTTGAATCATTTTATCGAACGTCAGGTGAATGATTATCATAATAGCAGAGACTTCCCTGATTTAGATGCTACTAGTCAGCTATCTGTATATCTCTCTCTTGGGGCCTTGTCGACTCGACAGTGCTTGCAAGCGTTGGCAGGTCATTCTAAGCAAGGCCTTGAATTATTAATGACTGCCAATGGTGATGGCCAACGATGTTGGTTAAATGAACTTATTTGGCGTGAATTTTATCGCCATATTTTATTTGCTTTTCCTAAAGTCGGCAAAGGTCAGCCATTTAAAGCTCAGACGGATCACATTCCGTGGAAGTCTAAAAATAAAGATTTTTCCGCTTGGTGCGAGGGAAAAACAGGTGTCCCTATTGTTGATGCAGCGATGCGCCAACTGAATAGCACAGGCTGGATGCATAATCGCCTTCGCATGGTTGTTGCCATGTTTCTGACTAAGCACTTACGCATAGATTGGCGCTTAGGTGAGGCGTATTTTTATCAGACCCTAGCGGATGCCGATTTCGCATCCAATAATGGTGGTTGGCAGTGGTCGGCGAGTACCGGCGTTGATGCGGTTCCCTATTTTCGAATATTTAATCCCTACCGGCAAGCACAACGCTTTGATCCAAATGGTGATTTTGTGCGTAAGTATGTTACAGAGCTATCAAGCATTAAAGGTAAAGCCATACATCAACCGACTAAGGCACTAGCACTTGAGCATGGTTACCCGACTGAAATAGTGGACCTGAAAATAGCCGCTGAAAAGACTAAGGCTTTATTTAAAAACCTATCGTCATCACCAGCAGCCGAAAGGATGGATGATTAAATGAAGCTATTAAAGCAGCTAGGGTTTAATGCGATACGTTGGATCGACTCAGAAGCTGAAATAAAGCTGAGCCAAGATGGCCTTAGCAAGGGTGCAGAGAGTGCTTATTCTGGCCGGCAAGTTAATTGGCAAAGAATTATCCCATTTTTTGCCGTGCATCTAACTTGCTTATTTGTTTTTGTCGTTGGCTGGAGTCCCGTCGCCATTGCTATGTGCTTAGCCATGTTCTGGCTAAGGATGTTTGCTATTACTGCTTTTTATCACCGTTATTTCTCGCATCGCAGTTTTAAGACCAATCGGTTTTGGCAGTTTATATTTGCCATCTTAGGTGCGAGTGCAGCTCAGCGTGGACCTTTATGGTGGGCATCTCATCATAGAAAGCATCATAAACATGCGGATAACGATAACGACTTACATTCTCCAAAGAATGGTTTTTGGTGGAGCCATGTGGGCTGGTTTACCTGTGAAGATGCTTTTAAAACCGACTATAGCGTGATCAAGGACTGGGCAAAATTTCCTGAACTAAGATTTATTAACCGCTTCGATATTCTAGTTCCTTTTCTCTTTGCGACTGCGATATTTTTATTCGGAGAATTCTTACAAGCGTATTATCCAGAGCTAGCAACCAATGGCTGGCAGATGTTGATTTGGGGTTTTTTTATTTCAACCGTAATGTTAGCCCATTCAACCTTTACGATTAATTCGCTGTGCCATATCTGGGGTACGCGTCGATTTAAGACTAAGGATGATAGCCGAAATAATATCTACCTTGCGCTATTAACTTTAGGAGAGGGTTGGCATAACAATCATCACCGCTTTGCCGTTTCTGCAAGGCAAGGTTTTTATTGGTGGGAAATAGACATTTCTTATTATCTTTTAAAAGTGTTGAGTTGGCTGGGAGTTATCTATGACTTGTCCCCAGTGCCTAAGCGAATTTTAGAAGAGGGCAAGGTTAATGATGCACGCTGAAAAAATTGTCGAAAACTTCCAGCAACTTTATAACCAGCTCGATAGAGAAACCTTGAGCTTAGAATTATTAACAACCGTTTATTCAGATAAGGTTCAATTTGAAGACTGTTTTCATCATATAAAGGGGATCGATTCTTTGTTTGAGTATTTCGACAACCTCTATGAAAACCTCAATTTCATTCATTTTGAATTTGACAATCAGTGGGTCAATGACGACAGCGCCATGTTGACTTGGACCATGTCATATAAACACCCTAAATTAAATGCAGGCAAGTTAATCTCTGTGAAAGGAGCGAGCCAACTTAATTTTGAACAAGGTAAGGTAATACGCCATCGTGATTATTTTGATGGTGGCGCATTACTCTATGAACATATCCCTTTTTTGAAACGTATAATTATTTTTCTAAAGAATAGAATGGCTTAGTGTGAATATAAATAGCGAAGAAAATAATTAAGATAAATATAGAGTTATTGGGTGGTTGCATGAAAGAAACGGCTAGGCAGAAAGAAAGACAGAGTGAAAGACAAAAAATAGCTATTATCGGTGCTGGTATATCCGGTTTATTATCTGCGTATTTATTAAGCCGAGAATACGATGTGACGTTATTTGAAGCCAATAAATATTTAGGTGGCCATACCCATACTAAAACGGTGCAATCGGCGGGTAAAGATTACGCGGTAAATACCGGCTTTATTGTATATAACGATTGGACTTACCCCAACTTTATTAAATTGATGGATCAGCTGGGTGTCGCCAGCGAAGCCTCAGAAATGAGCTTCAGTGTACGTGACGAAAATACCGGACTTGAGTATAACGGTACCAGTCTGAATAGCCTTTTTGCTCAGCGTAGTAATCTTCTGAAACCTGGCTTTTGGTTTATGATCAAAGATATTTTACGTTTTAATAAGCAAACTGTTGCCATGGTGCAGCAAGGGGCAATTCCGCAAGGGCAAACATTAGGTGAATTTGTTAAGCACCATGGGTATGGCGATCACTTCGTCAATCATTATATTGTGCCCATGGGCGCCGCGATCTGGTCGGCCTCTGTGGATGTAATGCTAGAGTTTCCGTTACAGTTTTTCTTAAAGTTTTTTAATAATCATGGCATGTTGAGTATTGATAATAGGCCACAGTGGCGAGTAATTAGCGGGGGTTCACAATCTTATATAGAGCCTTTAATCGCGCCGTTTAAAAACAATATTCACCTCAATTGCCCGATTAATTCTGTTAAACGCTCTGCCGAAAGGGTTGTGGTTACCACAGCCAAAGGAGATCAGTATGATTTCGAGCAAGTGGTTTTTGCCTGTCATAGTGATCAAGCCTTAGCTATGTTGGATGAACCTAGCCAAGCAGAAATCGATATATTGGGGGCGATTACTTATCAGAAAAATGAAGTGGTTTTACATACCGATCGCCGCTTAATGCCGAAAAGAAAATTAGCTTGGGCCGCCTGGAATTATCATATCCCTCAGCGTTTAAGTGAATATGCCATGGTGACCTACCACATGAATGCTTTGCAGAACTTTGATGCGGCGGATGATTTTTTAGTCACGCTAAATCGTACTGCTGAAATCGCCCCTGGTAAAATTATCGAGAAATATAATTATGCCCACCCCGTCTTCACCATGGATGGCATGGCCGCGCAACAGCGACACGATGAAATCAATAATAAAAACCGCAGTCACTTTTGTGGTGCCTATTGGTTTAATGGTTTTCATGAAGATGGTGTGAACAGTGCTCTGCGAGTCGCGCAAGCGTTTGGTATAGAACTATGAAGAGTGCAGTTTATCGCGGAACCATAAGGCATAGACGCTTTGAGCCCATCAAGCATGCTCTTAATTACCCACTCTTTATGATGTATTTGGATTTGGATGAGCTGCCTAAACTATTGCAGAAGTATTGGTTTTTTTCCGCGGGCAGGTTCAACCTCTCATCGTTTAACCGCAATGATTATTTAAACCCAGATATAGCCGACCTTAAATTGGCGGTTATCGATAAGGTCGCCACTGATTTTGGTGATATGGCTGATCAAATAGCGGCGGTCAGAATGCTAACCAATGTGCGTTATTGTGGACACAGTTTTAACCCAGTAACCTTTTATTATTGTTTTAACCAGCATGATGAATTATTGACCATTATTGCCGAAATAACCAATACCCCTTGGGATGAAAAGCACAGCTATATATTACCTGTTGCGCGCAGTTTTGTTGAGCTGTCTAAAAATATTCGGTATCAATTAAAAGGGCGAGATAAACATATTTTTAACTTTCATAAAGAATTTCATGTTTCTCCTTTTAATCCGATGAACATGGATTATCGCTGGCTCTTTTCCGAACCTAATGAACGCTTATACGTTCATATGGATAATTATATTGATGATACTGTCGCGGATGCTGGGGCTAAACATTTTGATGCGAGCTTGATGCTAGACCGCTACGAATTTAATCAGGTGATGCCAAAGGTATTATTTCAATACCCACTTATCACCATTAAAGTTGTTATGGGTATTTATTGGAATGCGTTGAAGCTTTGGTTAAAACGCTCGCCCTTTTACCATCATCCTAATACCGATAGCCGCTCTCGTTAAGAATTGGAGATAACTATGAATATGCCGACTATTGCAAACACTAGTCATAAATCAAAAAGCTTTATACCCGCAAAAGGACTGCTGGCTAAAGTTGCGCGAAAACTGGTACATAAGCAATTAATACATTTGCATAGTGGTTGCTTGCAGATCGAAGAAGAAGGTGAAATTTTTAGCTTTGGTGAAGCGGTAGCCGATGCTGATTTAGTGGCGCGCTTAATTGTTCATGATGCTAGCTGTTATGGCGATATCCTGACTGGGGGCAGTATCGGTGCGGCGGAATCCTTCATTACCGGAGACTGGAGCAGCCCTGATTTGACTCTGTTAGTGAGAGTGATGGTCCGTAATATGGATATTCTAGATCAGATGGAATCAGGGTTAGCGCTATTATCTAAGCCTTTATTAAAGGCCTTTCATTATTTCAATCAGAATTCGGCAAAAGGATCCCGCCGAAATATTGCGGCCCACTATGATTTAGGTAATGAGTTATTTGAGTCATTTCTAGACCCAACCATGATGTACTCGTCGGCTATCTTTCCATCGGCCAGCGCTAGCCTAGAGCAAGCCTCGCTGAATAAGCTCGAGATAATCTGTCAAAAGTTGCAATTAAATGCCGCCGATCACGTGGTTGAAATAGGCACTGGTTGGGGTGGTTTTGCGATCTATGCCGCCAAACATTATGGCTGTCGGGTGACAACCACTACGATTTCTAAGCAACAATTTAATCTGGCTAAGCAGCGTATCGAAGAAGCAGGGTTAGAGGATAAAATCACCTTATTATTAGAAGATTATAGAGACTTGAAAAAAGACCATGAAGGAGAATTTGATAAACTGGTCTCCATTGAGATGATTGAGGCCGTCGGCTGGAAATTTTATAATACTTTTTTTGCCCATTGCAGTGCGTTATTAAAGCCTGAGGGTATTGCATTAATCCAAGCAATTACCATAACGGATCAGCGCTATGATCAAGCCCGCAAAGACGTAGACTTTATTCAGCGCTATATTTTTCCCGGTAGCTGTATTCCATCGGTTACCGCCTTGCTTAATGCCAGTACGGTAGCGAGTGATTTAAATCTTGTGCAAGCGCAAGATTTTGCAGCCCATTACGCGCGTACGCTAAAAACTTGGCAAGAGTCGTTTAATCAAAAATCTAACCACATATCCAAACTGGGTTATAGTGACGATTTTAAACGCATGTGGCAGTTTTATTTAAGTTATTGCGAGGGTGGCTTTAGCGAACGTTCTATTGGTGTGAACCATCTAGTATTTGCTAAACCGTTAGCAAAACTAACCTATCCAGCTGACGCTATTTAGCCGTTAGTCTGAGCTAAGATACTAAAATAACAGCCTAGTGAATTAATGCTACCGATTTAATCTGCGCCCAGACTTTCATACCTTGGGCCAGATTCAAATGATGCACTGATTTCTGTGTCATTTTAGCGACTAAGTATTCACTGCCCATGGTAAGACGAACCAAAGACATAGCATTATCTTGCTGCGAATTAATCGCACTGACAGTGACCGCAATACGATTCACAATGCTGGTATCTTGATGATTGCTTAGGGTTAAGCTCACATCCTTCGCGAGTATGCGAATACGCACAGCTTGTGCGAGCGCCTCACCACTATCGGGTAGCCAGATGTGGCTATCAGCAAACGCGATGCGCATCAGTTGCCATTGCTTATCTTTTTCCACTACAGTGCCGTTTAAAATCACACCACTTTCCTCTTCTAAGCGCTGTGGTAAATCAATACGAGAAAAGACGTCAGTGAGTGGACCTTCGGCAACAACCTTACCTTTATCCAATACCAGAATATGATCGGCTAGGCGGGCGACTTCATCCATCGCATGGCTGACATACAAGATAGGAATATCGAAGCTTTTATGTAAGCGCTCTAAATACGGCAGTATTTCTTGCTTACGTTGCTGATCGAGAGCCGCTAGTGGCTCATCCATTAATAATAATCGAGGCTGAATTAATAAGGCGCGGGCAATAGCAATACGTTGGCGTTCGCCACCGGAAAGCTGGTTAGGGTAGCGAGCTAAAATAGCTTCTATGCCCATAACATCGATCACCCGTTGGTAAAACTCTTTATCAACTGGGCGGGCGGCGCGTTTCATTGCATAGTGTAAGTTTTTCTTCGCGCTTAAATGGGGAAACAAACTCGCTTCTTGAAAAACAAAACCAATCGGGCGCTGATGGGTCGGCAAAAAAGTATGATCATCTTGCCAGCAAATACCATTCACAGAGAGCTTGCCGTATTTTGCCTTTTCCAAACCGGCAATGCAGCGTAATAAACTGGTTTTCCCCGAACCTGAATGGCCAAAAATGGCGCTGATGCCTGCGGCTGGAATTTGGCTATCGATATCCAATATAACCGTATTATCTTTAGCTTTTAGTGTGAAACAAGCGTGAATAAAATCTTGCTGATTATTCGACATTACTTCATCACTCCGATAGTCGCGTTGCGGCTTCTACGCTGGGACCAATACAGAGTCAATAAAACCAGAAACGAAAAAATAACCAGTAGCGCTGATAAAGTATGAGCTTGGGCATACTCTAGCGACTCAACGTGATCGTAAACCTGTACCGATACGACGCGAGTTTCATCTGGAATGTTACCGCCTATCATTAGAATGACCCCGAATTCCCCCACCGTATGGGCAAAACCTAAAATACTCGCACTGATAAACCCCGGCTTGGCTAGCGGTAAAACAATGGTAAAAAAGCGATCAATGGGGCCCGCTCTTAAGGTGGCTGCTACTTCTAGTGGACGTTCTCCTAATGCTTCCATGGCATTATGGATCGGCTGTATCACAAACGGCATTGAATAAATAACGGAAGCAACTACTAAGCCCCAGAAGGTAAAAGGTAAGGTGCCTAAGCCTAAGCTCTGAGTCAGTTCACCAATGAAACCGTTGGGTCCCATAGCGATTAATAGATAAAAGCCTAATACCGTTGGTGGTAATACTAAGGGCAACGCGACTATGGCGGCCACCGGCCCTTTTAGCCAAGACTGTGTTTTGGCTAACCACCAAGCGATGGGGGTGCCTATGATTAATAATATAATCGTTACTGTGCTCGCTAGGCGCAAAGTTAAGCCAATAGCAGCGAGATCCGCTGGGGATAATATCATTGACTCGGCTCCTTCGTATCTAAACTCGTATAACCATGGGAGTGAATAATTCTCTGGCCTTGATCACTCTTGATAAAGGCTAAAAATGCGTTTACCAGCTGGCTATGTTCGCCTCGCTTTAAGACGACCAAATCTTGTTTAATCGGCTTATACAAATGCCTAGGTAGCGCCCAATAATCATCATTATGTGAATTATGGATGACTTGGGAAAGCGCAATAAAACCCAGTTCGGCATTACCACTAGCGACAAACTGATAAGCCTGAGCGACATTTTCCCCAAGTACCCATTTACTACGCGTAGTGCTGATGAGATTTAAGCTTTCTAATACCTCAAGTGCTGCGGCGCCATAGGGTGCAAGTTTAGGGTTGGCTAAGGCGAGTTTATTAAACTGTCCTGTCTGTAATTTTTGCTGTTCTCGTTGTTTAAACTCCGCGTTATTGGACCATAAGGCTAATGCCCCTACCGCGTAGGTGATAGGTTTTCCGACGGTTAAGCCTGAGTTAAATAGCGCTTGCGGTTTTTCTTGGTCGGCGGAGAAGAAGAGTTGAAACGGTGCCCCGTGCTTTATCTGTGCATAGATTTTACCGGAAGAACCATAAGAGGCTTTAACTCGACCTGCATTATTGTGCTGACTCTCAAACTCAGCAATGAGCTGTTTCATGGCCATACTGAAGTTGGCCGCGCTGGCAATATGAATGACTTCTGCTGGTTTGGCTTTCTGTGCTTTAAGGGGGGGGAGTTGGGCTAGACTATTGGGAGTAACAAAGGCCGTCAGAATAACCATCAATACAGGGGGGATAAATCGCGCTAAGCGCATCTGGTCGACCCTTAAACATGGCTAGTACAAGCACTAGCAATTGGTGAATGAGCAGGCTAGGCCTGAGGAACTCATCTGAACACAAACACCGATATGACTCAAGTATGGGCATCAATTTCAGCTCGGTTACTTATTAGAAAAAAGTTCGTGAGAGTGCGCTATTCATAGCAGTCAAACGTATCAATTTGTGGGGGTGAACTTGTTATTTTTCTAGCCTATACCATGCTTAATCATACTGAATGAGTTGGTTTATATCTTAGGCCTAAGGATGTTAGGGGTAAATACTACTTATGAAGAATAAGCGTTCTACTGATGAGGGATTACCAGCTAAGTCCAGCTTGTGGGGAAAGCAAACTGAGCTTTCTTTGCAATATTTCAATATTGGCCAGCATACCTTCCCTCGTTATTTTATCTGCGCCTTAGTGCAGATTAAAAAGGCGGCGGCCCAAGTTAATTACTCCCAAGGTGGTTTACCCCAAGACATCTGTACGGCGATTGTAGCCGCCTGTGATGACATTTTGCAGCCACAATTCGCTGAGCAATATGATGAGCAATTTCCGTTACGCATCTGGCAAACGGGCTCTGGTACCCAAACGAATATGAATGTAAATGAGGTCATTGCGTCTTTGGCTAATCAGCATATTCAGCAGCAAACCCATAGCCAGCAAACCCGCATTCATGCCAATGATCACATTAATATGTCGCAGTCATCAAATGATGTATTTCCGAGCGCTATGCATATCACCGTTGCTGAGTTAAACCGCGATCGCTTAATGCCAAGCTTAAGGCGATTACAGCAAGCCCTACAGCACAAGCAGGACGAATTCAGTGGCGAGTTAGCGGTTGGGCGTACTCACTTAATGGACGCCTTACCTGTGCCTATTAGTGGGGTTTTTTCAGGATATGCACGACAGTTAAGCGCGGCACAAACAGCCCTAGAAGATAGCTTGCAAGCGGTTTATCTATTGGCTATTGGTGGCACGGCGGTAGGTACTGGGGCTAATGCTCCATTTAATTTTGGTCATCTGCTCGCGCACAGTCTAGCCCAACAATATCAGCTACCATTTATTAAGCATGATAATGGCTTTGCGGCGGTTTCAGGGGAGGAGGGGTTATTACGCTATAGCGCTGCTTTGAAACAGCTTGCGACGAGTCTCTTTAAACTCGCGAGTGATGTTAAATTATTAGGCAGTGGCCCTAACTGTGGTTTTAATGAATGGCACTTACCCGCCAATGAGCCGGGTAGCTCCATCATGCCAGGTAAGGTTAACCCTACACAATGTGAGGCGTTAAGCATGGTTTGCTTACAGGTATTTGGTAATGACCTCACCGTATCCCTCAGCGCATCCCAAGGTCAACTGCAACTCAATACTTATCGTCCAGTGATTATTCACAATGTAATGGAAAGCATCGATTTACTCAGTGATGCCATGAGCTCTTTTGCCGAACATTGTATTTTGGGCCTTAAGCTTAACCAGGGCCAGATAGATAAGAATATGCAAAATAACTTGTCGCTGATTACCTTATTAGCCCCTCAGCTAGGTTATGACGTCAGCGCGAGTATCGTTAATGAAGCTCATAATAAGCAGGTTTCTTTAGCCGAAGCCGCTGAATTATTAGGCCTGTATTCGCAGCAGGAATTTTCTACCTTGTTAAAAAAACACCTGCAAGCAGCGTTTGATCAACCCTTGCACGCATCAAGTTCGGCAAAAAACTAGGTCAGTCATATTATGGATTTTAAAGATTATTACAAAATACTCGGGGTAGACCCAGAGGCGGATGCTAAAACGATCAAAACGGCTTATCGCAAACTTGCGCGTAAATATCATCCGGATGTGAACCCAGATGCGGGGGCAGAAGATAAATTTAAAGAAGTAGCTGAAGCGTATCAGGTGCTTAAAGATAGCGAACTTAGAGCAGAGTTTGATGACCTACGCAAATATGGTCGCCGCTCAGATGGGGGTTTTCAACCGCCTCCTGGCTGGCAAGCTGCGCATAGCTCGGGCTCGCAAGCAGGAGGATTTGAAGGAGGCTTTTCCGATTTTTTCAATTCCGTTTTTGGTGATCATGGGCAAGGGTTTCAGCAATCTCAGCAGTATTATCAACCAGCCAGCCGGGGCCAAGATGTTGAAATTGAACTACCGATATTTTTAGAAGAAACCTTAACTCCAACTGAAAAGACCGTAGCTTATACCTTGCCACCGTCAATAACGGGGCAAGGTGGGATAAAAAAGCAGCTCAAAGTAAAAGTGCCACAAGGGGTCATGGAAGGGGAAAGGATTCGGCTTGTAGGTCAGGGGCAGCTAGGCTCTCAGGGGGCAGGAGCGGGGGATTTATATCTGCATATTCGCTTAGTGCCTCATCCATTATTTGATGTCAGTGGCCATAATATTTTATTAACTTTACCACTAGCCCCTTGGGAAGCTGTCTTAGGAACAAAAATCACGGTCCCCACCTTAACTGGCAAAATCAGTTTAACCGTGCCCGCGAATACTCCGGCGGGAAAGAAGTTTCGCATTAAAGGTAAAGGCTTGAAAAGCAAGAGTATAACCGGAGACTTTTTGGCTATAGTGAAAATAGTCATGCCGGCTGCTACCAGTGAGCAAGGGAAACAGCTATGGCAGCAGCTAGCGGATCAAGAGGCGTTTAATCCTAGAGGCGAGTGGGGAGATAAATCATGACGGAAGCCTTAGTGAGTATTCCTTTTGTCGAACTGTGCGAAATTGAAGGCATTGAACGTGAGCAGGTGGTCGCGGTTGTTGAATATGGCATAGTCGAGCCTATTGGCCAGACGGATGAAGGCCAGTGGCTCTTTGAAACCCGCAGTATCGTATGGATCAAAAAGGCGCTGCGACTGCATATAGATTTGGATATAGATTGGGTCGCCGTTGCTATGGTGATTGAGCTACTGCAGCAAAAGGCAGAACTAGAGCAAGAAAACGAACGGGTTAGCCAGTTACTGCAGCGTTTTGTTGGTAATGGTCAGACTCAAGTTAATAACAATGATTAACTGACTTCTCAGGGCACTTATGTCGGACACTCGCAATCAGACCATTAATTATTTACGCCTGAATACTCAAGCTTTGCATCGTCAATTAGACCAAAGTCCTAGCATCCAAAAGATGCTTGCGGGCAAGCTAACCCTAGACGAGTATCGCCAAACTCTGCTTTGTTTTTATCAGGTCTACCAGATTATTGAACCGCTGCTACTGGCATTTGAACAGCAGGCATTTGAACAGCAGGCATTTGA
>CAXIBC010000044.1:0-24102 GCA_964022115.1 uncultured Oleispira sp.
CAGCGAAAAGAACTAAAACTGCTGTGCAGCGAAAAGAACTAAAACTGCTGTGCAGCGAAAAGAACTAAAACTGCTGTGCAGTTTTAATCCTTGAAGTTTTTATACATTAAAGGCAGCTCGATACTTTCATCGGCTTTCAATAACTGCATTACTTGCTGTAGGTCATCACGCTTTTTACCCGTCACCCGCACCATCTCGCCCTGCACCGCTGATGTGACCTTGATTTTACTTTCTTTAATTTTCTTATTAATGATACGCCCTAGGTCTTTATCAATTCCTTGACGTAGAACGGCCGCCATTTTTACCTGCTTACCAGCCCCCATCAACTTGCCGTATTCCAAGCAAGAAACCTTAATTTTACGCTTGATAAGATTAGCCTCAAGCATAGGTTTCATTTGCTCAATCTGAAACTCTTCGTTGGCCGTTAATATCACTTCTTTATCTTTCAGCTCAAACGTCGCATTCACGCCTTTAAAGTCAAAACGAGTGCCAACTTCACGATTAGCCGAATCTACTGCGTTTTGCGCTTCATGCTTTTCAATTTCAGAAACTATGTCAAACGATGGCATAAGCCACTCCCCATATAATCTATCTAGTGGTATTTTGGATTAATTTATGGCGCTATATATACCTTTAAAATAACACTCTGGCAATAATTGGCTATTTTATGAGCATAGGACATTGGCCAGTGAAACGGCTATCCCGTATAATTTCATTATGACAATACTCAGCAACTCTAACAACAATTCCTACCACAGCTCAGGCATAGTATCTGATACCAGCGCTAGCGATATAGCTATTGGTATTCTTGGTTTAGGCTCAATTGGCTGCTTAATAGCGAGCCAATTACCGAGCTCAATACATTGTTATGCACTGTTGCAGAATAGCGCTGATGTCATCAATTTCTCTATCGAAGATGAGACTGCTCGCAGCGACTATCAGCTGCGTACTTGGCAACAAGAAGCGTTAGACCTACTCATCATCTGCTGTAAAGCATCACAAACACTGGCCGCTTTAACACAATGGCAATCAGCGATCGGTCAAAATACTCAAATCGTTCTTTTACAAAATGGTTTTGGCCAACACGACCAAGTGCATCACTTATTTCCTAACCATACACTTTATGCCGCTTCGACTACCGAAGGCGCTAACCGCCAAAGTCGTTATCAAATAAAGCATGCTGGCAAAGGCGTAACTCAATGGGGATATTATGCTGGGCCTAATACCCCCCTAAAGTTGAATCTTCCAGAATTAAAAGGTGAGCACCATTACCATAATGATATTAAGCAGGTACTACGGGATAAGCTGGCGATCAATGCGGTCATTAATCCCCTTACCGTAAAGTATAACTGTGCCAATGGTAATCTCTTAACCGATAAAAACGCATTTTCTGAGTTCAAAAAATTATGTGTAGAAACTGAGTCTTTTTTTACCACATTGAACTGGCCACTAAGCTTTGATTTATACCACCGAGCTCAACAGGTAGCCCAACAAACCGCCAATAACATCTCTTCTATGCTACAAGATTTTCGCAATCAGCAAGAGACGGAAATTGATTATATTAATAACTATTTAATCATCAAAGCAAAAGAAAAAAACCTGAAATTACCGCTCAATCAAGCTTTAGTTAATTATATTAAGAAAGTTTGATGAGTCGGTAATTAATCGCTGAATAATTACCGACTATGCTAGTATCATCACTAAGATCATTGATATTTTAAGGCCACTATTTTGCTAGTACGACAAAAAGTCATTACAGCAACGATCATCACTTGCATCTTTATTGTAATCCTTGCTACAGCATCCTATATCATTGCTGCTGACCGCGTCGGCCGAGAACAACTAGGGCCTGAAATTAGCCGCTCATTTGCTGATATTTTTCAGTTACAGGTATTACAACACCCTGAAGATACTCTGGCGTTACAAGCTTTAGCAAACAGTATGGTACAGCATTATCAGATCCAAGAAATTGCGCTATACAATTCAAAAAGCCTACGAATTATTTATGCTTGCTCTAGTATCTGCAGTAAGTCTTTGCCGGTAACATTAAAGCTTAGTGAAACTTATCAAAATAACCGCTTTATCTATAATTTGAATAAAGGTCACAACACAGATGCACTTAGTCTGGTCATAGTATCTCAAATTACATTACCTGATTTTTTTTATGCCGATACACTTTCTACCACCCTACTGGTCGTCAGTATATCGACGCTATTTTTATTTTTACTCTATAACAGCATACGTTTTTGGCAACGCCAGCCCTACCAAAACTTATTGACGACTATCGAAAAGATTCAGGCGACTCCCGATCAAAGAATTCGCTTTAACCTTGATGATGCTGACACTGTCAAAATAGGAGAAAAACTCAATCAATTAATCATAATTAATGAAGATAGAGAAAACATCCTCACCCGTGAAAAAGAAAAAGCAGAAAGTGCTCGTATCCGTGCTATTCGGCTATCGAATGAAACCCGTCAGATTAACGAAAAGCTGGCTCAAGAAATTACTATACGGAAATCGGTAGAAACCCAGCTTACTCATACTCAAAGTTTCCTTGATAGCATCATCGACTCCATGCCATCGGCACTTTTTACACTCGATAAAAGTGGTTTCATTATTCAATGTAACCAACAAGCTGCAGACTGGCTAACCGAAGACCGACACCCCTTAGTCGGCAAGCGTTTAGCCAGTTATATAAAAGAAGTGGAGCAGTTTGAAGATTTATTGGAAGAAAGCCTTAGCCAGCACGCGGTTAAAAAAGTAGAGCGACTAAAGCTATCCTTACCCATAGCAGAATTTCCTGCGGACATTACCATCTACCCACTAAAAGATAAGAACCTCAAAGGCCTAGTGATTCGCATTGACGATATTAGTCAGCGTGAAAAAATGGAAGAAGTCATCGTGCAAACAGAGAAGATGAAATCTGTTGGTGGCCTTGCCGCGGGAATGGCACATGAGATCAACAACCCCTTAGGGGCTATTTTACAAGGCGTGCAAAATATACAGCGCCGGCTTAATATTCATAACGAAATTAATCAACAGATTGCTGAAGATCATCAACTCAATCTTGAAGCTATGGACGCCTACCTGCAACAGAGGCAAATTCATAAGTTTATCTCTAATATTAAAGACGCAGGGCAAAGAGCCGCAAGCATTGTTTCTAACATGCTGCAATTTTCTCGAGGCAATCAGCAGCAACTTAGCAAAACACCCATTAAAGAATTAATCGACAGAACCCTGATCATTGCACGTGCCGACCTAGACTTAAAAACTATTGATATTGAACTCTCGTCGATCGATGAAGATAAAATGCTGTATTGTATTCCCTCCGAAATTGAGCAGGTTATTCTCAATTTATTACAAAATGCCGCGCAAGCCCTCAATGAGACTTCGCTACTTACTAAGAAATCAGATTGGCAGCCTAAGATTGCTTTGAATGTTTCTCAAGACCTAGAGCATACCTACATACGCGTTAAAGATAATGGCCCAGGTATGGATGCCGATACACGACGCCGCATCTTTGAACCTTTCTATACCACCAAAGATATTGGCTCAGGAACAGGGCTTGGCCTATCAGTATCCTATTTTATTATCACCGCTCACCACCAGGGTCAGTTAGAGATCGACACAAGCCCGAATAATGGCGCTTGCTTCACCATACGTCTACCGAACGAGCCTTTAATAAAGATAGCTGAGCAAGAATAGCTGTTTTCTCGGCCTAATAAGATTCCGTAGTAATAACCTGACTATCACTTGACCAAAAATGAAATAACACTTACTCTGCGCGCTCATTTAGGTGCTACTAGGTAATCTTACCTAGTAGTTAAACGGGAAGTTTGGTAAGTCACTGCAACGCAAACGAATCCAACGCTGCCCCCGCAACGGTGATCGGCTTAACTTATTGCTTAATGCCACTGTGGTGCTCTCTTTTATCTTATTAATAAAAGATCGAGCCTATGGGAAGGTGCAATAAGCGGAACTCTAGTTCCAAGCCGTCAGCCCGGATACCGGCCTAGATGCTAATATTTCTAATGTTGCGGCGGGCGACTTAGGCGAAACATCGCCTTTTTTTCCTGCGCAAACATATTGTTAATGTGGTTATATGCGCACTCTATTCTTGTTTTCCATTCTATTGCTGTCTTTAAACAGCCTAGCCAATGAAGAAATTCACTTGGGCAGTGTGACGGTTGCAGCCAATAAAGATGAGTTAATGAACTCCGACTACCAAGTATTCCAACGTGACGACTTTGTTAATCGCTTTCAAAATTTAGCCAGCTTTTTACAGCAACAAAATGGTTTACAAATTCAGCAAGCTGGGGGCTTAGGTAACCCAGCATTAATTTCTATTCGCGGGGCGAGTGCTAGCCAAACAACCTTATTGATCAACGGCATCCGCGCTAATACTAGCCAGTATGGTGGCTACGATTTGAATACGATTCCGCTAAATCAAATTGATCGTATCGAGATTAGCCGTTCCGGCAGTTCATTTGATCTTTCAGACCAAGCCATAGGTGGTACGATTAACATTATTACTCGTGAAGGCGCTAATAATAACAACATCAGTCTAAACCTAGGCTCAGAAGAAACCCTTGCCACATCCTTTAGCAGCTCATTTGATCAAGGTTTGAATATCCAATTTGACCATGAGCAAAGTGCAAATAATTATGACTATCCAGTGCCTAGCCCAGCCAACAATAGTCGCCAGCGTAATCAAGAACAACCATTAGAAAATGCAGAATTTACTCGTACTAGCCTACAACTGGCTCAGTCATTTGACGATATTTCTGCCAGAATAAGATTCAATACACAGCGGAAAAATATACCCGATTATTTCCGGAATGACCCTAAAAACAATGCCAAATTAGATCAGCAAGATATTACCTTGTCGCTACAAGGTAAACATAAGTTAGAGCATAAAAATAAAGACAAGGTTTTTACTAGTGAACACCACTGGCAATTATTTCAGCAAAAAACAAATGAGCATTATCAAGATGAAATGGGCGTTATTGGCTTAGGTCAAGATAATGATAAGTTTTATCAAACTCGCTCTGAAGCCCAATGGCAAAGCAAGGTTTTATTTGAACGATGGCAATTCCAAACTCAGCTCTCAGGTTATGAAGACAGCTTTATCAGTCGATTCCTTGATGATGACGATAGTTATTCATGCACCACCCCACAAGGTAATTGTGATCAAAAAGCTTATCAACAAGGCATGCAAATTCTAGCGGGCATGCGCTGGGCAAATAAACAGCAAAACCAGCGAATATCGACCGATATCTATCAGTCTTTTACCCATAGTTATAACCGTAAACGCAGCACAGTATCAGATAGCGAAGAAGACAAGTATACCTTCATTGGTTACAACCTTAAGTATTCCCTTTTCTCTGAGGCAAGTGAAGTACACTTTAGTATAAAGCATAGTAACCGCCAACCCAGTCTATACCAGCTTTTTGGCGATAGAGGCTTATTACGTGGCAATCCTGATTTACTTGATGAGACGAGTTTAAGTTATAGCATTGATCATCTATTTCGCATCAATGATAGACAGCAAATGAATAGCGCAATTTTTTACCGTCAACTAGAAAATGCCATTGTGCCGGTTTATGACTCACGGGGGATTGGTCGTTATGAAAATAGTAAAGAAGCTTATCTTGCAGGTATTGAGTGGCAATGGCGCTATCAAGGGGATAGTTTTTACAGCCACCTAGGCACTGATGTATACCACAGTGAAAGCTTAGATGATGAAGTAAAATCGTTTAATAATAAGCAAATTGCTGGCATTTATCATAATAGCGTCAGCCTAATCACCGGCTGGTCGCAGCAACGCCATAATATTGAATTAATTAACCGCATTAATGGCAATATCTATATAGATCGCAGCAATCTGATTGCCGGAGATAACTACCATTTAATCGATATGAATTATCAATACCAATACACTCAATTGTCACTAGGCTTCAGCATCAAGAATCTAGTGAATACACAGTATAAAGACTTCACTAACCGTCCAGCTATTGGCCGACAGTGGATGATTTTTACACACTACAACTTCTAACCCCTCACTTTTAATTGCCGAGACTATTATGAAAAAACTAACCCCGTTATTAATTGCCACCAGCTTATTGATTGGTTGTGGCGCCGATAATAAAAGTAATGATAAGGTCATTACAGAAGGCTCTTATGCCGTTCAAAGTATCGCAGCCGATTATTCCAGCAGCCAGGTTGCTATTGGCAATATTCTGGGGGACCGCTCTGCTACACAAGGTTTATTGACTCAAGCCGAGTCCAATTTCACGATTTCTACTTACGAAAATTACCTTTACCACATAGGTAAGAAGGATATTGATACTATTAGTCGTTACAATACAACGCTGGGAGTTAATAATAGTGAGTGGACCTATGGGGCAAATCACGACGATCAAGGCTCTGCAAATACCTATACTCTGGTACAAAATACTGCGAGCAATGGATATTTAATTCGTTATGGCAGTAACTTCGTACTGCAAGTAGACCCAAGTGCAAGCGACGAAGCTAATTTCGTAAAAGCTAAAATTGATCTTTCTGCCTATACAGTTGCAGGCGCATCCTATCCACGTATGGTCGACGCAACGATTTACCAAGACCGATTATTTATCGCTATGCAACGTTTAGATTCTAACTGGAAAGCACAGCAAGCTTATATTGCCGTCATCGACCTTGCTAGCAATGAAGAGATTGATACTAACCCTCAAATTGATGGACTAAAAGGTATTCCATTAAATGCCACCAATACCTTTACCCTAGTTGAGCATAATGGCCAGCTATACGCAGCAGGTCGTGGTGATTATGGCTCTGATACGGGTGGCCTAGATAAAATTAGTACCAGCACTTATGCGGTGACCCGTTTAATCGATGAAAATAGTTTTCCTGAATTAATTGATTTTAGCGATGATAATGATAACTCTAACGACACCTATTACCATGTAATGGATGTTGCTGTAGTCAGTGATCAATTGGCTTATGCAACCTTGAATATTGAAAAAGGTTATACAACATTAGAAACCAAGATTGCAACGATTAACCCTACTAACGGTGATCTGGCCGTATTATCTGAGCCTGTAGAACTAGCGGATAAAAAGATCACTGACATTAATATTGATGCTAATGACCGTCTCTGGTTAGGTATTGCGAATGCCGATGCTCCAGGCATTTTGGTGATGGATACAGATACCAATACAATAAGCGGTGATTTTATCGAACTTGATATGCCAGCCAAGCGTATTGAATTTTTAACAGTGCAATAACCGAGCGACCATTAATTACAATAAATGGTTACACTATCCGTTCAATTAAAGTGCTAATACCCGTACCAAGAGGAAAAGACCATGGGCAACCGACTATCAAAAATATCCACCAAAACAGGTGACAAGGGCGAAACCGGCTTAGGTGATGGTAGTCGGATTAGCAAAACCTCTACCCGTATTCACGTTATCGGTGAAGTTGATGAGGTGAATTCGTGGGTCGGTGTTTTGGCCGCTGAATTGGACGCAAATGATGCTCACCAAGAGATTCTTAGCCAGATTCAGCACGACTTATTCGACTTGGGTGGTGAGCTGTGTGTGCCAGGGTATAAAGCCTTGGCTCCGAGCATGCTAGCAGGCGTTGAAGATGCGTTAGTTGAAATCAACGAAGCCTTGCCGCCGTTAAAAGATTTTATCTTACCTGGTGGCAACAAGGCAGCATCCTATTGCCACATGGTAAGAAGCGTTAGTCGTAGAGCAGAACGTGCAATTGTTGAATTGGCGAATGAAGAAGCCGAAGCGGGTAACGCAGTGAATCCTTTAGCGGTCCAATATCTCAACCGCCTTTCGGATTTTTTCTTTGTTTTGGCGAGAGATATTGCTAGAAAGAATGGCGGCCAAGAAGTTCTTTGGAAAAGCCGCCATACCCAAGCTAAAAAAGATTAAACTTTAAAGCGTTCAACTCGCTGTGTTAATGACTCAGTTAATGACTGAGTCTGACGCACAGCATTAACTGTCCCTTCAACGTTATTCACTGTTTCTTCTCCATGATCTCGGATTACTGACAAGTTATTATCTAACGCTTTCGCAGCTTCTTGCTGGCTACTTGCCGTCGAAACTATCTCCAACGTTTTAGTTTGTATTTCTCGCATGCTGCCTTGAATACTTTCTAATGCTTCACCCACTTGGCTCGAACTATCAACGGTTTTATTCACCATTGTGCGATTGACTTCCATGGTATCAACAGCTCGCTGAATATTTTGTTGAACCTCTTTAATTAAACCTTCAATTTCTGCAGCAGAACCTTGTGTACGGCTGGCTAAGGTTCTTACCTCATCGGCCACTACGGCAAAACCACGACCTTGTTCACCGGCGCGCGCGGCTTCAATAGCGGCATTCAAAGCAAGTAAATTGGTCTGCTCTGCAATGCCTTTAATGGTACCTAAAATAGAGCTAATATTAGTCGAGTTATCCGCTAAGCGATTAACCGCTTCCATAGAATTGCTCATTTCATCGGATAGGTGCTGAATATCAGATATCACATTATTCACCACCTCTCCTGCTTGTGTAGAACGCTCGGCCCCTGATAATGCCGCAGCTTCCGCTTCTCCTGCCATACTAACAACCGTGAAGGCTCTCTCTGACATATCGATAATGGTATTGGCCACCTCTTCCGTTTGAGCCATTTGGGTATTCACCGCTTCCCGGCTACGATTGGCTATGGCTTCAACAGCAGAGACTTTTTCGCCAACATTTTCTGCTGTTTCTTTTACGGTTGATAAAATCCCCCTCACCTCCGAGGTCATTTCATTAAAAGCATCCCGTAACTGACCCATTTCGTCTTTGCCATCAAAGTTTAGCCTTTGGGTTAAATCACCTTGGGCAATTTTTTGTGCCGCTGAAAAGAAGCGGGCAATAGAATATTGAACGGATAAAAAGAAGGCCGAATACAAATAGACGATTATTACCAATACCGCCAATAATGCGACTGCAGTAGTCAACATATGGGAAGTTTGGTCATTTAAACGTGCTTGCAATTTTTTTGCGATCAGTGGAAAAATAAGATTATCAAGTTCTCGCAGCGCCTTTATTTTAGGCATGGAGAAGTCCTCAAACTCTGACCAAGTCATATTAATATTAGTTGCTGCGATCACCTCTTGATCCAAGGTATTTTGAATATACTCAATACCCCGCCCCGATGCTTTTGCTTGCTCGGCAATCACATTCAACCCTAATCCTTCGAGACTGCTAGTGACAAGCTGAATATCAGGTTTTACGGCATCAATGCGATCAAATACATCATTTAAAAAATCATAGGTCATCGACTGCAAGTATTTTTCTATCATTGCAAAAATACCCGCTGCATAACCTAGGCCGGCCGCGTCCCTCATTACCGGAGTATTGGTGAGGGTTATTAACATCAATTGCTGGATTTCAGGATCCGAATCAAGCGCAAGTCCTGTGCTCTGAGCATATTGCTTAATCACTAAATAAAGCTGATCGATTATTTGCTGATAATAGTTAAATTGGTCAGACATAGTAGGAGTACGAGAATCACCATCAATGCTGAGTTTATTAAAATAGTTCTTTTTAAAGTCATCTAACTGAGTGCTTAGCTCTTCACTATCAATCGCGTCTAATGCTTGTGCAAACTGAGCATCGACTTTAGTACGATATTCTAATACCTGATTATTCAACCCTGAATCAACTTGAAAAACTAAAGGGGCGGCATGATTTCGATAATCTTCAATCGCGAAAACAATACCCATAACCTGCTGAATATTGTTGGTAGCAATCAACTCCCGCTGTGTTTTTTGTAAGCTCTGATAAGAGGCATAAAAAACCTGGCCACTTAAAATAACTAAGGGCACCATGAATAAAAAGCTAATCAAGCCGAATTTGGCAGCATAGCTGAGGTGACCCATTAATCGAATAGCAGGCCACAAAATCGTTTTTAGCATAACTCCCTCACTTCTTTATTATGCTTATTATTCAACATACCTAATGTTCGACTCCATAGTTAATTCAGGAGCCTTATACCGAGCTATCTATTCATTCAATAGCTAGAGTATTAGGTGTCTAATATCTTCTAGCAGAGCCGCCAAGTACTGACTAAATCGCGCGGCTTCTGCACCGTCTATCACTCTATGATCATAAGAAAGCGAAATCGGTAATATAAGCTTAGGCACAAAATCACTACCATTCCACACGGGTTTCATTTCAGCACGCGATAAACCTAAAATAGCTACTTCAGGCGCATTAACTATCGGCGTAAACGCCGCACCACCAATACCGCCAAGACTAGACAAACTGAGACAACCACCCTGCATATCCGCCAATCCTAACTTACCTGCCCGAGCTTTCTCGGCTTTATTGCTCAATTCTTGTGCAATTTGCGTAATACTCTTTTGGTCAACATCCCGAATAACCGGTACTAATAACCCATTCGGTGTATCAACAGCGACACCAATATGAATATATTTTTTATAAATTAATGATTTACCATCGGCTGATAAAGAAGCACTGAATTGTGGAAACTGCTTCATTGCCGCCGCTAATGCCTTCATCACAAAAGGCACCGCCGATAATTTTTGCTCGCTACTCGGTTTGGCATTCACTTGCTTTCTAAAGGCTTCGAGCTCTGTAATATCCACTTGATCAAACTGAGTCACCTGGGGCACGTTTAACCAAGCAGCGGTCATATTCTTTGCCGTTGCCAATTTAATTTTATTCAGTGGTAAGCTTTCTATCTCACCAAACTTACTAAAATCAACGTCAGCGACCTTAGGTAGACCCACACCCGCGGCTTGGGGGTTTTGCAGCACAGATTTAACATGATCTTGTACATCCTCTTTGGTTACTCGGCCGCGTACACCACTGCCTTTCACTAAGCTGAGGTCAATACCAAACTCACGAGCCAATTTGCGCACCGCTGGGCCTGCATGTACCTGATTGGAGGGTTGGTTATCATTGGCTGGCTGAACAGCCTGGTGGCTTTGTATGGCTGTGACTTGGGTTTTACTCACAGCACTATTTTCGGCACCATTTTTTTCAGCACCATTTTCACTACTATCCTCAGTGCTTTGCTCTGGCTTACTTGCAGGGGGGGTCGCCGCTATTTCTGATGGTGCTACCCTAAGTTCTATCATGGCATCACCAACGGAAACTTTATCCCCTAGGGTTAATAGTATTTTCTCTATGCGGCCAGCTTTACCCGCCGGTATTTCCATTGACGCTTTATCAGTTTCTAAGGTTAATACTGATTGTTCTGCATCAACGTCTTCCCCCACCTTGACCAAAAGCTCAATCACTTCGACCTGATCAGAACCCCCGAGATCCGGGACTGGTATAATTTCTACCTGGTTAGCCTCTGCCACAACCGTTTCTGCACTGGGTTCGACTTCTGAGCTGGGTTTAGCTTCTGCACTGGGTTCAGTCTCTGGTATTGCTTGTTGAGGTTTTATGTCTTTTGCCTCTGCTTCCTGGCTTGAAATCTCAATCTCACCGTATTGATCACCTTCGTTTAACTTATCACCTACCTTTATCGACAACGATGAAATCACACCGTCTAGGGGGGATGGGATTTCCATGGTTGCTTTATCAGTTTCCAATACAATAATACTTTCTTCAGCGCTAATTTGATCACCTATAGCGACTAAAATTTCAATCACTTCTACTTGTTCTGCCCCACCTAAATCAGGGACGGTCAAAGATTCCATTGTCATAGTCTCCATCCTTAACTATATAGTGGGTCAAGTTTTGCTGGATTAATGGCCAATTCTTGCCGGGCCTGAAGCAACATTTCAGTAGAAACCTTACCTTGTTTTTTAAGTTCGTATAACGCGGCCCAAGCAATATGCTGCCAATCAACTTCAAAGAAATAGCGCAAATTTTCACGGGTATCGCTGCGACCAAATCCATCGGTCCCTAGAACTTTATATTCACGACCTTGAGGAATATAAGGGCGAATTTGATCAGCATAGGTTTTCATATAATCGGTTGCGGCAATGATTGGGCCAGCACTATTTTTTAACTGGCGAGTTACATAAGGCTCTTCTTGACTGTCCCCAGCCGATAAATAATCTTGGCGTTCACAGCGTAGCCCATCGCGGCGCAATTCATTGAACGAGGTCACGCTCCATACTTGCGAGCAAATACCTTTTTGCTCCAGCCAGTCTGCCGCTTTTTCGACCTGTAATAAAATCGCCCCACAGCCTAATAACTGAATGCAATTACCCTTATTTTGTTCGGACTGCCCCACGGTTTTTAAGCGATACATGCCCCGGCGAATACCTTCTTCTGCACCTTCAGGCATTTCTGGATGGCTATAGTTTTCGTTCATGGTAGTGATGTAATAAAAGATTTTTTCTTTCTTCTCATACATGCGATACAAGCCGTCTTGCATGATCACCGCCAGCTCATAACCGTAAGTCGGATCGTAACTGACGCAATTTGGAATACTCGAGGCCAAAATATGACTATGCCCGTCTTGGTGCTGTAGACCTTCACCGTTTAGCGTTGTGCGACCCGACGTTGCGCCAATTAAGAACCCTTGAGCTTGCATATCCCCAGCGGCCCAAGCGAGATCGCCTATACGCTGAAAACCAAACATTGAATAAAATACATACACAGGCACCATCGCCAAGCTATTCGTACTATAAGAAGTGGCGGCGGCCATCCAAGCGGCAAAGGCCCCGGCTTCGTTAATACCTTCTTCTAAAATTCGACCTTTTTTGTCTTCGCGGTAATACATCATTTGGCCAGAGTCGACTGGGTTATAGAGTTGGCCTTCAGACGAATAAATACCTAATTGACGAAACATACCTTCCATGCCAAAGGTCCGCGCCTCATCAGGCACAATCGGTACGACGCGTTCACCTAATGACTTATCTTTTACTAGCTGAGAAAGAATTCGCACAAACGCCATAGTCGATGAGATTTCGCGTTCGCCACTGCCCTCTAGCTGCGCTTTAAAACTGGCTAATTCTGGCGCTTTTAAGGCTTGCCAGTTTTCCGTCCGTACCGGCATATAGCCGCCTAATTTTTCACGCTGCTTACGCAAATAAATCATTTCAGGGCTATCTTCCGCAGGCCGATAAAAAGGCAATTTTTCTAGATCCTCATCCCTAATCGGCACGTCAAAGCGATCGCGAAAAGCCTTCAAACTATTAAAGTCTAGCTTCTTCACCGAGTGGCTAGGGTTTTGTGCTTCCGCTTCTGGTCCCATACCATAACCTTTCACCGTATGTGCAAGAATCACAGTAGGCTGACCTTTATGGTTTATCGCTTGGTGATAGGCAGCAAAGACTTTATAAGGATCATGGCCACCACGGTTAAGATTAAAGATATCGTCATCACTCATGTCTTTAATAATTTCTTTCAATTCAGGGTATTTATCAAAGAAGTGCTCGCGGGTATATTTGCCGCCCTTGGCTTTATAATTTTGGAACTCACCATCGACGGTTTCATCCATCCGTTTCTGCAAATAACCTTTACGGTCTTTCGCTAATAATGGATCCCAGAAACGTCCCCAAACCACTTTAATCACGTTCCAACCTGCGCCGCGGAAAGTACTTTCCAATTCTTGAATGATTTTCCCGTTGCCACGCACAGGGCCATCAAGACGCTGTAAGTTGCAGTTCACCACAAAAATCAGGTTTTCCAACTTTTCACGACCCGCCAAAGAGATAGCCCCTAAGCTTTCTGGCTCATCACACTCGCCATCCCCTAGGAAGGCCCACACCTTACGGTCTTTACGAGGTACCAGCTCTCGCGCCGACATATAGCGCATAAAGTGCGCTTGATAGATGGCTTGCAGTGGCCCTAAGCCCATGGATACCGTTGGAAACTGCCAGTAGTCCGGCATTAATTTAGGGTGTGGATAAGAAGACAAACCAGGCTTTAAGGCCTCGCGACGAAAAGACTCTAAATCTTTTTCATCAAACCGCCCTTCTAAATAAGAACGGGCATAAATGCCTGGGGAAACATGGCCTTGATAATAAATTAAATCCCCTAATGGTGATGTTTCGCTATTAGGATTAGGCGCACGGAAAAAATGATTAAAGCCCACATCATACAAGGTCGCACTCGAAGCAAAACTAGAAATGTGCCCACCGAGATCACCGGCATTTACTTTATTGGCTCGGCTCACCATGGCCAAAGCGTTCCAGCGAATCAGCGAACGTATTCGACGTTCAATAAACAAATCCCCTGGTAATGGGGCTTCCGCTTCTGGTGGAATTGTATTGCGATAAGGGGTTTTCAGTGCATAAGGCAGTGGCGCACCGTTTTTGGTAGCACGTTCGGCTATTCGCTCAATCAAGAAATGAGCACGATCAATGCCTTCCGCACGGATAACTGAGTGTATGGCATCGACCCACTCTTTGGTTTCAATGGGGTCGTTATCTTGAATCTCTTTATAGTCGTCCATAAAGTCCTTATCCTAATCGAATGTTGCATAGCTGCAATTCAGTATAGTTAAAGATTTAGACTACAAACAATAAATACCTAACCAACTAGACAGGTTTTTGCCTAATTGGCCTAAAAAGATGCTTTTTATTCTCTAATAAGCAAAGTTTTCTTCTCTTGCTTGCTGCAAGGCTTCACATAACTGCTCTGTGCCCACAAGAAAGCGCGAAGTCGGGCGCTGAAACAGCTCGGGTAAAATATGAAATAAATGATTCTTTTGTACCGCTTGCAAACTCGTATACTGGCGCCAATCATCCAACCACTCTGGGCGAGCCTTACCCATGCCACTCGCGACTATGACTTGCGGGTCTTGTACTAATATGGATTCGATACTGACTTGAGGATTGGTCATCGGCAAGTCGGCAAAAATATTTCGACCACCACATAACTCAATGGCTCGACTGATAAAGGTATTACCATTTTGGGTCATCAAGGGGGCATTCCAAACCTGATAAAAAACACTGACCTTGGCTTGATCACTATAACGCTCGCGTAAGAAATTCAATTTTTGATTAAATGCTCGTTGAGCTTTTTGCGCTTGAGTATTATTACCCGTGATCTTTCCATATACCTCAAGCGCCTTAGCAATATCGCTAAACTCCCTAGGATCAGATACCAGAATAGGCAAGCCTAAAGCTTTTAAACGATCAAGCTCGCGATTACGATTACCTTCTGGCCAAGCGATTAAAATATCGGGCTGCAAAGCAACAATCGCTTCAATGTTTAAAGCACTGTATCCCCCTACTCGAGGAATACTTTTAGCCGCTTCGGGGTAATCTGAGTATTGCACCGCGCCAACAATTTGATCCCCTGCACCCACTTCAAATAATAATTCGGTTGCATGGGGCATCAAACTGACAATGCGTTTTAGCGGCTGTTTAAAGCTATGCTGAATACCATCATCATCAATGATATTAATGGTATGACGGCTATGATCAGCTGCCATACTCTGAGCAGATACAACCGTCGCTGATAAGAGGGTGGCAATACACAGAACCCTGGCTAGGGTCGTGCACATACTCGTAGCGATATTTTTAACTTTTAAAAAAGTCATTTTGTTTACTCACGTTTACTTAAGTTTGGCTAACGCCCTTTCTAATTGCTGCCAGCTAGCCTGATTATCTTGTGGCAAACCAAAGCGAATACCCGCAGGGCTTGTCGCAGTAGCCGCTAGATAGCGGGTTAATACACCCTGTTCAGCCAGTTGCTGAAAAACCTGTTCAGCGTCACTAAAATACATACTGCAAAATAGATCAGTACCTTGAATTTGATAAGGAAAATGATTTTCCAATAGCGATTTTAAGCGCTCTGTTTGCTGGCTCAAAACCTGCTTTTGCTGTTCAATCCAGTGCTGATCCTGCAATGCGAGTTTAGCAATATATTGGGCTGGATGACTGATCGCCCACGGACCCAGCATCTTATCCAGCCGTCGAATCGATTTTTCGGCGGCGAAAACAAAACCCAAACGTATCCCAGCAAGACCAAAGAATTTGCCCACAGAACGTAATACAAATAAGCCTTCGCGCTCACCATGATGCACAAGACTTTGCTCTGGGGTCATATCCATAAAAGCTTCATCGACAATTAACCAACCACCACGACGTTGCAGAATTGACCACCATTTTAATAGCTGCTCCGGAGGCCAACGATGACCACTAGGATTATCAGGATTGATTAAAATCAAGACATCAACGGGTTGCTGAGTTAATAATTGAGAAATCCGATCACAGGCTACCTTGCAGACTCTATGGCCTTGCTCTTCCCACGCTAAACCGTGCTCAGAATAACTACCCGAGGTTACCCATACTTTGGCTTCGGCGGCGGTTTTCTGCCCGGGTTTAACATGCTTCTGCCAGGCATTATATAAACAAGGCAATAAACGTATTGCTTGCTGTGAACCGGCACAGGGTAAAATATGACTGCGATTAAACGCCGGCTTTTCTGCCGCGCTAATATCGCAGTCAGCATCAAGAGCATCGGTATTTAAATAATAATTCAGCGCAATGCTGTGTAAGCTAGGTTCAGTATGATCTGCACTTGAATGCTCTTCTGGCAGTCTCTGCCAAACCGAGGTAGGTATTTCTGGTACCGGCCAGCTATTGGGATTAATGCCAGTACTAATATCCAACCACTGCTGATGTGGAATCTGAAAATGCTCGGCCGCCGCGGATAACGCGCCACCATGCGGGGGTGAAAAACCCTTATGAGGTATTTTAGAAGACAAAAGCCAGCCCTCCAAGAGTCAATAACCAGAATAATAACGTACGCTGCACTAAAGCTAATGCCGCTGGAATGGTCTGCGCTTGGGCAGGTTCACCACAGCCCATTGTAGGCTTTGACTGCCAATGCCCAGAGTTTTCAGCTTTATAATAAGCCCCTTCACTTAAGCGCACATTCAATGCCCCAGCCCCAGCGGTCATCACAGGGCCACCGTTTGGGCTTGAGCACTGCTTAGCTTGGGTTCGCCAACACTCTAGCGCCAACTTCCCTTGCTCAATAGTACTGGCACAAAAGACCATACCATAAGCCGTCAATCGCGCTGGAATATAATTTAACGCATCATCAAGGTAGGCAGAAAAACGGCCGAAATACATGAACTGGGTACTCTTATAACCCCACATAGCATCTAAGGTATTCACCAAGCGATGCAATACCGCACCTTCTACACCGGCGACCATAAACCAGAACAAGGTCGCAAATAACGCATCTGAGCTGTTCTCTAGAATACTTTCAATACTGGCTTGAGCTACTTGAGTACAATCGAGCATTGAGGTTTCTCGACTCACAATCCAGCTTAATTTAACCCGAGCAAGTTCCAGCTGATTAATATTAAGCTCGTCAAAAATGGCTCGTGCATGCTGTTGCAAACTGGCCCAGCCAATACACAAATATAATAACCCAGCATCGATGAAAACATTGATTACTGTGGGTAACGAATGCTGAACAATGATAATCAAACCCAGTAGCGGAGTAATCGCCAACAAAGCCGCTAATACACCATTGATAAACTGGGTACGATGCCTCGCTGGGCGATTAAGTTTCTGCTGTAAAAAGTCCACATAACGACCAAAGCCAATCAGAGGATGGTACTTTTTGGGTTCAGCAAAGCGATAATCTAAGGCTAATGCCAATAACACTGAAAAAAAACTGAGGATCAAGATAAAATCTCTTAAAATAACGACTCTTGGATTTATTTAGCGATTGCTAGTGAGTCACTAGTCGCGGCTCAATTTTAACAGGCTTACCCAATTTATGCTTCCGAAAAAACTGACACTCATGGTACAAGGCACAACATCCGATGCAGGCAAAAGTACCCTAGTCTGCGCCCTTGGCCGCGCGTTAAAAAATAGAGCTGTTAGCGTTGCACCTTTTAAGTCACAAAACATGGCATTAAATAGCGCAGTTACCGAAGATGGTGGCGAAATTGGCCGAGCTCAAGCCTTACAGGCTCAGGCTTGTGGTTTAAAGCCCCATACCGATTTTAACCCTGTATTATTAAAACCGACTTCCGATATCGGTTGCCAAGTCATCATCAATGGTAAAGCGATCTCTACTGGCGAGGGTGATACGGGCGGAAAAATGAAAGCCCGCGAGTATCACGATTACAAACCCACAGCGATGAAAGCGGTATTAGCCGCTCATTCAAGACTAGAACAAAATTACGACTGGGTCATAGTCGAAGGTGCCGGTAGCCCAGCCGAGATTAATTTACGAGACCGTGATATCGCGAACATGGGTTTTGCCGAAGCCATCGACTGCCCGGTTATTATCATAGCCGACATTGATCGCGGTGGCGTTTTTGCTCATATTGTCGGTACCCTAGATTGTTTATCACAATCCGAACAAGATCGAGTCATTGGCTTTGTCATCAATCGTTTTCGCGGTGATATCAGTTTATTACAACCAGGCCTCGATTGGTTAGAAGAAAAGACGGGCAAACCTGTACTCGCGGTGCTGCCTTATTTAATGGGTTTACACCTTGATAGTGAAGATTCTGTTAGCCTATCGGCAAGCGTTGAAGATAAAAACCTTAGCCATGAGAAAAAATTAAACGTCGTAGTACCGATTTATCCTAGGGTAAGCAATCATACCGACCTTGATCCGCTAGCGGCTCATCCACAAGTAGACATGCATTTGATTGGCCCAGCGATTTCAGCATCGACTAATACAAGTCATATCCCAGCGGCGGACTTGGTAATTTTACCCGGCTCTAAAAATACCCGAGCGGATCTCGCATGGTTAAAAGAGCAAGGTTGGTTACCCTACTTGCAACAGCACTTACGCTACGGTGGTAAAATTTTAGGTATTTGTGGTGGTCTACAGATGCTCGGCAAGACGATTAAGGACCCATTAGGTTTAGAAGGTAGCGCTGGCACTAGCGAAGGCTTTGCGTGGCTCAATATTGAAACCGAACTGTTAGCTGAAAAAACATTAAAAAATGTGACGGGGACACTCACACTACCCAACCAAGTACCTTGTGACATTCAAGGTTATGAAATTCATGCTGGATTAACCCTCAGTAGCAACAGCCAGAGCCAACGTATTGATAGCCCGCAAGGGAGTGAAAATACTGCCATCATCACTACCGACGATCATCATATCTGCGCCTTGTTATCGGCCGATGAACAGATTTTGGCAAGTTATTGGCATGGATTAATGGATACCCCAGAAGCTCTGCAAGCTATCTTGCGCTGGGCGGGGGCCGACACCGGCTTAGTCGATTATCAAGAATTACGTGAGCAAAGCTTAGAGGTTTTAGCCGCGTCCATTGAACAGCATTTTGATTGGCAAAAATTAGCCCAAGGGCTAGATCACTTTAATCGCAGCGTTAATCAATCGTCACTATAAAACTAACGCGGCTAATAACAAGGCTTCTTGAACCTCAATCAAAGCCCCTGCGGTATCCCCAGTGGTACCGCCAATGCGCTGCATCATGATATTGCGGGCCCCTAATAAAATCGCCACCATTAATACCAGTACTAGCAGGGTTTTTTGCTGTAAAAAAATAACCGCCAAGATACTGCAAGCAAGTGTGATGGCTATCATAGTGAAGGATGATATTGAACGCTTAAGATTGCTGCCTAGGCCTTTATCCCGCACATAAGGGGTAAAATAAAATAACGGTAAAATACTGTAGCGAGCTAACATAGGAATAACCAGCAAGGCCGCCAACAGCCCCCAAGTTTCAAACTTATCCACCAGCACAACCAAAGCAGAAAACTTTAATAATAAAATCAATACTAATAACATCACCCCCATAGGGCCGACAGTAGGGTCTTTCATAATGTCCAAGGTGCGCTGTTTATCGCCATACCCCCCAACCCAAGCATCGGCGGTATCGGCTAAACCATCAAGGTGAAGCCCCCCGGTGATCAAACACCAGGTGATTAGTATTAAAGCCGCAATAATAAGGCTTGAACTATCGAAGCCAGTCCCCGTGATACTCATGGCAGCCATACCTTGAGAAATAGGGTCTGAATGACTGACTTGCCAATAACAAATGCTATACACAAAAAATAAAATAGCGCCAATAATCAGCCCGACCAAGGGATAAAAATATAAAGAGTTTTGACTAATAGCCTGGGTATTATTTTTTAACGCAGCCGAAAAATTGACCGCTGGGATTCGGGTTAAAAAAGCGATGGCATACCAAAACGCAAACCAGATTATTTTTATTCTCGTCATGATATTGCCTGCTTATTTAGGTTTATGTCTTCAGCAAGTATTTCATCACCTAGATGAGTGATTAAGCTTGGCCAGTGCTGCAGTGGTTTTATGTCGGCCTGTGGTTTTGTGCGATTAGACGAGGCTAAATGAGACTGATTGGAACCCTCATCATCCCAATGGCTATGATCCACCCGAAACCGTGACATCGCCGCATAAGGAATGGCAAAGCGATTCATGCCCTCGGGAGCTAATAAAAGTAATTGCTGTAATAACAAACGCATCACGCCACCATGGCATACTAAAAGAATGCGTTTACCTTGATATTCGTTTAATAATTCTAACCAAGCTTGCTCAATACGCAGACTAAAATCCTTTACGGGTTCACCATTAGGCGCGCAGAACTCAAGGGGGTGTTGCCACATTTTCTGCATAAGTTCTGGCTGCTGTTGCCAAATACTTTGAGTACTTAAACCTTCCCAATCACCATAATGAATCTCTCGCCAACAATCTTTAATCACAAGGGCGACAGAATTTTTTTCTGTTAATAAGGTTTCGCTAGCAAGTTTTTCAGCGAAGGCTGCACAGCGCTTAAGGGGAGAGCTAATAATCACATCCCACGGACTATCCAGATGCAACTCATCTCTTAATGACAGAATACGTTGCTCGGCTTGCAGCCAACCTTTAGTACTTAATTCATGATCAATGCTGCCTCGTAATAGGCTACCACCCTTAGGGCACGCCCCTACGGGCTCACCATGGCGCATAACATCAATATAGGTTGGCTGAAATGTCATTATTAATAACCCAAGCTAGTCTGCTAACGCATCTGAAATTGCCGCTTCGGCAAAAGTAGCCATACCATTATGCAAAGCACACGCTTGGCGCAATAAAGGCAAGGCGGTCGCAGCGCCACTGCCTTCTCCAAGGCGTAAACCTAGGTTTAATAAGGGTTTAGCGTTGAGCGCCTCGAGCATATACTGGTGCCCTTGTTCTTTGGATTGATGACTGAACAATAACCAATCATGCACTTGTGGGTTCATTCTACAGGCCGCAAGCGCCGCCGCTGTGGTAATAACACCATCGACCAAAACCGGAATGCCTAATTGTGCACAGCGAATATAAGCCCCCGCAATAGCCGCTATCTCAAAGCCACCAAGCTCTTGTAATATTTGTTCTGCGGTTAAATCAGCCAGTGACAAACGCGATAATGCGCGCTCGATAACATTCACTTTATTCGTTAATGCCGCATCATCTATGCCCGTGCCTCGTCCTGTCATTGACTGCGCCGTTTGTGCAAGATAAGCGCAACCTAATGCCGCCGCAGAAGTGGTATTACCAATGCCCATCTCGCCGGCAATAAATAAATCGATCCCGTCTTTTTTACCTTGCTCAACGGTACCTTGACCAATGCTTAATGCCTGCTCCAACTGCTCAGCCGTCATGGCACTTTGCTGGCTCAAGTCGGCCGTGCCCGCAGCAACTTGCTTATCGATAAGAGCGTCATAATTATCGGCGAAGTCTATCGCAAACGCCGTTCCACAATTAACAACCTTAAGCTGCGCCTGATTGTATTCTGCCAATACTGAAATGGCCGCACCACCATTCACAAAATTACGAATCATCTCTACCGTTACCGCTTGCGGAAACGCAGAAACGCCTTGTGCAACAACCCCATGATCGGCGGCGAAAATCGTAATTAACGGATTTTTGATTGCCGGTTTATCATCACCATAAAGACTCGCTAAAGTAATGGCCAGAGTTTCCAATAGCCCTAATGAACCCGCAGGCTTAGTTAATAAACCCTGTCGCTCTTGAGCTTCTGTTTTAACTTTTTCGTTTACCGCTAGGCAATCACCTTGCCACCAAATCTGTGTCATCTTGTTAACTCATAAATCAATTGAATGGTTTATTTCAGCTGCATCGGCAAACCTGCCACAACCAAGGTTACTTGTTGAGCGATACGTGCAATATCCTGATGCAACCAACCCGCTTCATCGACAAAGCGCCGACTCAATTCTCCCATCGGTACAATTCCTTGTCCGACTTCATTACTGACTAAAATTATTTCTGCGCGTGACTCACTAAGGGCTTGTAATAACTCAGCTTTATAAGCTGTCAAAGATTTTACCGTCTCTTGGCTAGTACTCACTTGATCTGTATGAATAGAGGGACTTTCTGTCATTAAAATATTGCTTAGCCACAGAGTTAAGCAATCGACTAATAAACAGGTATTTTCTTGATCGTATTGCTGAATCACTTGGGCTAGCTGTAACGGTTCTTCAATCGTTTGCCAATGGCTTGGCCTATCCTCAATATGGCGATCGATACGTTGCTGCATTTCATCATCATAGACAGTCGCCGTGGCAATATAGATAACGTCTTTGCCCGAGTCTTTCGCGGCTTGTTCGGCAAAGTGGCTTTTACCTGAGCGAGCACCACCCAATATCAGCTTTACACACTTGCTTAAATCATTACTAAAATTGTCATTTAAACGGCTGCTCACACAAAGTCCCCAAGCCAATACTCAATTGAGTCATAGACCAAATTAGAACCTAATCCCAACATAGAAATAACGCTTTGTTGAATTGGGTCTATAATTTATAAATAAGATTTTGAGCAAGTATACCGCTATGAGCAAAGAAAATCGCATGCATCCTAGGCTTATTCTCGATGGTACTGTGAGCTTGTTTCATCACCATTCAAAAGAATACATTGGTTTAATGGTCGACTTTTCCCCCTCGGGCATCATGGTATCATCCTATATACCGCTCAAAATAGGCGCTACCATTGAAGTGGACATAGTTGATATTCCCCCCAATATCGATAGCAGACGCACAGGGCAAGTTAAAGCTGAAGTTATGTGGACGGATAGAATTTCTGCCAGCATGTTTGGTAATGGCTGCAAAGTCATTGAGCTGAGCGATTCAGCTAAAATAATGTTAGCCTCCTATCATCCTGAGCGTAGCTCTTAATCATCGACTTTTAATAATAATTTTTTATGATCCCTAATAACCTGCCTTATAAAGTTGGCCTTGATCTGGGTGGCAGCAAAATAGAAATAATCGTACTTTCGCCAAGCGGCCAGAGCTTATTTCGCCAACGCATCCCCACTCCACAAGCACAAGACTACTTAGACTTAAGCCAACAATATCAAGCTATTTTAACCAGCATTGAACAGTTATTAGCCACAGCATCAAGACAGCTCAATATCAATTTTCACCACATAGGTATTGGTATTCCAGGGGCTATTAGCCCAGCCACGGGTTTGGTCAAAAATGCCAATACTATCTGTTTAATCGGGCGCCCTTTTCAACAAGATTTAGCGACTAAACTTAATTGCAAAGTGAGCCTAGGGAACGATGCCGATTGCTTCGTACTGTCTGAAGCCATGGATGGAGCAGGACAAGGGGCAAGTTCTGTTTTTGGGGTGATCATTGGCACTGGCTGTGGTGGTGGCATAGTGATTAACCAACAACTGCTTAATGGGCCTAATGCCATTTGTGGCGAGTGGGGTCATAATCCATTACCTTGGGCTGAGGTCGATGAAGAGTATTTACCTTGCTACTGCGGCAAAAAAGGCTGCATTGAAACCTTTTTATCTGGCCCTGGGTTTACTCAACAGGCCAATAGCTTTAGCGAGGAATTCCTTGCTAAAAACCCTGGCCATCAGCAAAAAATCGCTGCTCACACCGCGACCGACTGGCATGAGTTATTATTACTTAAAGACCCACTAGCAGTTAAGATATTTAATCGCTATGCCTACCAGCTGGCTAAAGCCTTAGCCAGTATCATCAACGTACTCGATCCAGAAGTGATTGTGCTAGGCGGTGGTATGTCAAATATCGACTATTTATATCAGCGCGTCCCCGAGATACTGCCCGAGTATGTCTTTTCAGATCAAGTCCTTACTCGGCTCGTAAAAGCCAAGCATGGGGACTCGAGTGGTGTCAGAGGGGCTGCTTTTCTA
>CAXIBC010000045.1:0-23576 GCA_964022115.1 uncultured Oleispira sp.
CGCAAAAGCCTTTCACAGCAATATAAAAAGGAGACGCTCAGTCTCCTTTTTTATGGCTAATTACGCACTAATCAGTTGCTCTGCGGTTTGTTGAATCTTTTTAACCATAGCGGTTAAACCGTTGCCCCGAGTTGGGCTGAGGTGTTTTACCAGATCTACTTGGGCAAAGAAGTGATCGATATCAAAGGCCAAGATTTCGGCTGGGGTTTTATTATTGTAGGCGCTTAATACGACCGCTAATAAACCACGCACTATGTGGGCATCGGAATCTACTTCAAAAAATAACTTACCCCCACTGAGTGAAGAGTCGATCCAAACTTGGCTTTGGCAGCCACGTAATAAATAGCTGTCAGTTTTTTTACTGTCATCAATCGCAGGCAATTGCTTACCTAGATCAATAATGTATTTATAGCGTTCTTCCCAGTCGTCAAAAAATCCTAATGTATCTAAAATTTCTTCCGGCGTAATTTCTGTGCCAAAGGGGCTTAGGGTGATATCAGTCATTTTTTTTCCAAATTTCCTGAGGTTGGATTACAGGCTTTGTACAAATTGTTTAATTCTATTTGCCGCTTCGATGCATTCATCAAGACTAGCAACTAAAGCCATACGAACTCGGTTTTTACCAGGGTTGATACCATCGATGGTGCGAGATAAGTATGAGCCCGGTAATACGGTGACATGTTGCTGAGCAAATAACTGCTGCGCAAACTGTTCTTCATCCATATCGGTTTTAGCCCATAGATAGAAGCTCGCATCTGTTTGTTCAACAGAGATTTTGCCTGCTAAGCTAGGGTGATTTAAAATCTCGAGTACCGCTTTAAATTTAAGGCTGTATTGACGGCGATTTTCTTCGACGTGCTCCTCGTCACTCCAAGCGACAGCACTGGCCAATTGCGTTTGAATTGGCATAGCGCAGCCATGGTAAGTGCGATACAGCAAGAAAGGTTGTAGGATTTTAGCATCCCCAGCTACAAAACCTGAACGTAAGCCTGGGAGGTTAGAACGCTTAGACAGTGAGTGGAATACAACGCAACGGGCATAATCATGGCGACCTAGACTTTCACACGCTTCTAGCAGCCCAATGGGTGCGGGTTTATCTTCGACAAATATTTCTGAGTAGCATTCATCTGAGGCAATGATAAAGTCGAACTTGTCTGCCAAAGCGATCAGTTTAGTGAGGGTCGCTAGGTCTAATACGGCTCCGGTTGGGTTGCCGGGTGAGCAAAGGAATAATAACTGACATTTTTGCCAAATTTCATCACTCACCGCATCAAAATCTGGATTAAAACCTTGCTCCTCTAAGCAAGGTAAAAAGTGAGGCTGGGCCCCTGCAAGATAAGCGGCGCCTTCATAGATTTGATAAAACGGGTTAGGGCTAACTACAAGACCTTCTTTACTGCGATCAATGACGGCTTGGGTAAATGCGAAAATGGCTTCACGGGTGCCATTGACCGGTATCACTTGTTGCTCGCTACTCATATGAGTTAAGCCAAAGCGCTGCTTAAGCCAATGGGAAATGGCTTTGCGTAATTCCGCTAACCCCTTGGTCGTTGGGTAGTTTTCTACCCGAGAAATATTATCTTTCAGGCACTGAGTAACAAATTTAGGCGCTGGGTGTTTAGGTTCACCAATTGAAAGTGCAATATGAGGTAGGGTGTCATTAGGGCTGACCTGGGCTTTTAAAGCGGTTAGCTTTTCAAAAGGGTAAGGCTGTAGCTTTTGTAAATCTGGATTCATGGGATGACCCTAATTCTTTGCAATATTTGGTAAAAATCGCGTCATTATACCTAATATTAAATAGCTTTCAGCTATCACGACATTTATCGCTACCGCTAAGCTGTTATTATGGCTAAAAAATATCCTTAAGGAGCTCTCTTGCAACTTGTTATCGCTCGGATAAGCTTATTATTAATTCTGTATCTAGCGGCATCTAGCCCAGTCATCGCCCATTTTAAAAGCGTTCAGCAAGCTGAGGGTATTTTTGATTTCAGCCATTGGCAAAAGGATGTAGCGGTAAAGCTTGAAGGTCGTTGGGCCGTAAAATGGCAACAGCAGCTGGCGCCTCAAGACTGGGAACAGCTCATTGGGCCTTGGTCTGAGTTGCCATCAACTTGGGATAAAGTACATGCAGCTGAGGCTAGCTACCCTGGTCGAGGCTTTGCGACCTTCACTGCGAAGTTGGTTAACTTGCCATCTGAAGTGCGCTGGGGGGTGATCATCCCAGAGCAATCCACAGCATTTCGTTTATTTGTTGATAATAACCTAGTGGCCGAAGGAGGGGTTGCTGGGGTGAGTGCGGCTAGTTCACAACCTTATTCTGGTAACCAGTTTGTGGAGCTTGGAAAACTGCCTGCCAATGTTAAATTAACCTGGCATGTCAGCAACTTTCACCATCATAGTGGTGGGCCTTGGCAGACACTGGTCGTGGGTCCTTACGGAGAATTGAGTCAGCATTATTTTTTAGCCACCTTTGATCAAGCATTAGTGGTTTCTTTGGCTTTATTAACCAGTCTATTTTTATTAATTTATTATCTGCTCGATAAACGAGATAAGGCTGTCGGTTTATTATCGGCTTTAGCCTGTGTTATTGCTATTAGAGTAGGGATTACCGAAAACCAGTTCTTGTACCTTATGCTGGGGCAGCTACCTTGGCAGCTCCATGTGCGGTTAATGTATCTTACTATGCTCGTTGCGCCGCCACTAATCCTCTATTGGCAGCATTATATTTTTCCTATTGAAATGAGTCAGCGTATTGCGCGGGCTGCGTCTTATGCTTTTATTCCCGCCATGATTTCGGTGGTTATTCTGCCGACTACTTGGTTTACGGCTTTATTACTCCTGTACCAAGCTATGTTATTGGTGATTATCGCTTTATTCTGCTGGAGCTTAATTAAGGTCGTTATGCAGCATCGTAAAGGTGCGATGTTTATTGTTTTAGGCACAGCGGTATTACTCATCACTATTATTCATGACATCAATATTTATGCCCAATGGATTGATAATGGACGTTTATGGGCGACTTATGGCTTGTTAACCTTTTTGTTTTCACTTGGGGTTAACTTGCTATTTTTACGGGCTAAAGAAAAGCAACAAATGGTGTACTTAAGCCAGCAGTTAATGACGGCTAATAAGCAGCTAGAAGCGCGAGTCGCAGAGCGTACGGTTGAGTTAGCGGAAAAGGCGGATGCGCTGGAAGAAGCTAATGGCAAATTGAAAATATTGGCCAATATTGATGGTTTGACTGGTGTATTGAATCGCCGTGCTTTTGTTGAGCAATTAGAAGTGCTGGCGCGAACTAAGCCTCATGTGGCATTACTCATGATTGATGTCGATTATTTCAAACAGATAAATGATCACCATGGTCACGGTGTCGGAGACCAAGTTTTAAAGCGGTTAGCGACGGTATTTTTAGAGATTAAACGCGAAGGTGATCGCGTAGGACGTTTTGGTGGTGAAGAATTTATTATTTTATTACAGGATATCTCGGCCCAAGGTCTAGATTCTTATTGCCAGCGCTTATTGCAAAAAGTTAGCGATATCGACTTCAGTGATATTGCCCCACTCGATGGTATAACCATCAGTATAGGAACAACAAGATCAATAATGACCCGAAAAAATATTGACCAGTTAATACAGCAAGCGGATGAGGCTATGTATTACGTGAAAAATAATGGGCGTAATAATTTTAAACATTTTATTATGCTTTAATACGATCACTGAGTTTAAGGAGCTAAATATGGATGAGTTTATGCAGTTAGCCATTGCTGAGGCCAAGCAAGGTTTAGCCGAGGGTGGCTTGCCGATTGGATCGGTTTTAGTTCATCAAAATAAGGTTTTAGGCCAAGGGCATAACCGCCGTATTCAGCAAGGTAGTACCATTTTACACGGTGAAATGGATGCGTTAGAAAATGCAGGCCGTTTACCCGCCGCTGTGTATAAAGAATCTATCTTATATACGACCTTATCACCTTGCGCTATGTGTTCTGGCACCATACTTCTTTATGGTATACCTAAGGTTATTATTGCAGAGAATAAAAACTTTTTAGGTGAAGAAACCTTGCTGGTTTCACGAGGTGTGAAACTCGAAGTATTAAACGATAAGACCTGCATTAACATGATGGCAGATTTTATCGCACAAAATCCAGCCTTATGGCATGAGGATATCGGTGAAGATTAGACCGGGATTAAGATAAGCTAGGGGAGTATATTAGTTAGAGTATTTATTTCTATAAACAGATTTTTATATTTATAGTCGTTATCAAAAACTCGATTACATCGAAGTTTCTAATGACTTAGCCTGATAAAAATAGCCCAACTATTAGCTAAGTATTAAGAATGCCTTAGCTAAGTTTAAATCGGAATAATGTAATATTTGCTGACTGTCTGTTCAGCACCTAGGGTAAAAGTTAATCCTAATTAACTTGGTATTGCCCATGACTTCACTTGTAATCACCTTGTTTCGTTCTGGGTATGAGTGTACAGAGTTTGGGTGTAAAGGGTGTGGGGGGACAGGGTCTGAGAATAGCCACAACATTATTTTATCTCTATTGCTCGGATTATTACTCACTACCAGTAATAATCTGCATGCCGCGTCGATTAATCCTACGCTTATATTCCAACAAGACCCACAGCATATTGAATATAATCGTTTAGCTTATGTGATTTTAAAAGAAGCGTATCGTCGTATTGGGCATCCAGTTTCCGCCGCCGCGTTAGCGCGTTCACATCAATCCGATGGGATTCTCATTGCACCGGCCCAAAGCCGATTAATAACAGACTATATTCGTATTCCTATCGCCATCGTTAAACTTAAAGTATTTGCTTATGCTCATAAAAGCCAAGGCCATACGCGCTATGAAATTGGCTTGTTGGGTAATAGAGTATCGATTGTTGAAGGTATGGCTATGGTGAGAAACAATATGATGGGCATGATGGCGATGCAAATGAGCAGTGTTAATAACTCACTCAAATCTATTCTTAGAAATCAGTCTGATTTGGTTTTATTACCAGAATTTAGTGCTTTGAGCCGGAGTAAGAAGCATTTACGTGAACAGGTCACGGCTTTGCAGCCTGCGGCTTATGAAATTCCTATGTATCATTACGTCAGTAATAAAAATCGACACCTAGTTGATTCGTTAAAGCGCAGTTTGAAAAGTATGGAAAAGAAGCAGCTCATCTCACAAGTGACTCATAGCTATAAGTATATTTTGGCCGCTGACGCCGAAGCCTAGTAGCTAATATTTAGTCGCTAAAATTTAGTCGCTAAAATTTATGAACTCATGTAGGCAGTGGGATTAATCTCTATTGCGGCTGCGTTCAGCAGGCACATACAGCTGGGCCATTAAATAATCAGCAAAGGCTGGTGGATAATCTTGCTGGTCTACTGCAATCTTCATACACGCTAACCAAGCATCTCGCTCTGCAGGACCTATGGCTAGGTGGCGATGGGCAACGGGGATTCGGATAGAACCATATTTTTCGCTGAAAAGTTTTGGTCCACCAAGCCAGCCAGTCAAAAATCGAGTAAGCTTATCACGGGACTCGGTTAAATCTGAGCTGTGCATCTCACGTATCTTGCGGGCTTCCGGTAGGGTTTCCATCGCATCGTAAAACGCATCGACGAGTTGTTTAATACCCTCAAAGCCTCCCGCCGCCTGAAAGGAACTGTCTTCTTCGCCATAAGGTTTGTGGATATTTTTTTGCGGGGGATTATCCATAAAAAATTGCTCTGTGTACTTAGCTGCTAGCGATCAGGGGCAGTCTTGTATTGGCGAGGATCGAGTTGCTGGTTAGCATAATAGGCTAGGCACTGACCCGAGGCGATCGATAACAAACAATAGCCGGTAAACCAATAAAAACCTTGGTGTAGGCTAGATTGCAGCTCAGCAGTTGCTTGGGCGGTAAAAAAGGCGACCAAAATAGCCACGACAAAAACATCGGCCATAGACCACTTACTCAGCATAGAGATTAACTGCCAGCGCCAGCGAGTAGGGCTTAACCAGGTCCAAATAATCAGTAGGCCTTTAACCACGGGAATGATGACGCTAAAAGTGACAACCATAAAACCCACAGCGGCATAACCTGCTTCTCGCAAGCTATGAACCGTTTGCCAAATACTTCTGGTTTCTTCAAAAATGGTGCTATTAAGGCCGAACATGCTGATCGAAGCCTTGATCGTCATGATAGGTTCAGTCACCCCTGGATACAGCAGAAAAAAGCTAATAGCGGTAAGCATTAGGCCAAGTCTAGGTAGCCAGTTTGCTTGTTTCCAAGTACTGGCCGCCAATGTCCAAGGTTTCATTATTAGGTTGGCCATCTAGCTATCTGGCAACATAACATTGAGCTCAAGTACTGAGGTATTGCCTTGTTGCTCAAGATTGATTTGTACTTGATCATCCGCGATGCTGATGTATTTACGCACCACGGCTAATAGTTCTTGCTGCATTTTAGGCAAGTAATCAGGGCCACGGCTATTAATACGATCGTGAGCAACCAATATTTGTAATCGTTCTTTAGCGATACTTGCGGTGCTATTATCTTGCTGTTCCTTGCGGAAATAGTCCATTAAACTCATGATTAACCTCCGAACACACGTTTAAGAAAGCCTTTCTTTGCGGCCTCCAAGAAGCGGTGAGGGCGATCTTCACCTAGATAACGGGCTACAGCGTCTTCATAGGCTTGGCCAGCATCACTTTGATCATCATGGATTACAGGAACCCCTTGGTTAGACGCTTTTAAAACCGCCTGAGACTCAGGGATTACACCCAGTAGCGGAACCGCTAAAATTTCTTCTACATCTTCTACGGATAACATTTCACCGTTAGCCACCCGGGCTGGATTATAGCGGGTTAAAAGCAGATGTTCTTTCACTCGCTTGCCTTGCTCTGCAAGACGCGACTTACTTTGTAGAATACCTAATATTCGGTCACTATCTCGCACTGAAGACACTTCTGGATTAGTGACTATGATGGCTTCTTCGGCGAAGTAAAGCGCCATTTGAGCACCGGTTTCGATCCCCGCAGGTGAATCACAGACAATGTAATCGAAGTCTTCAGCGAGTTCATTTAAAACCGCTTCTACGGCTTCTTTGTCTAATGCATCTTTATCGCGGGTTTGCGACGCAGGTAAAATGTATAAGTTATCTAAGCGTTTATCTTTAATCAAAGCCTGTCTTAAGCTGGCTTCTTTATGAATGACGTTGACGAAATCATAGACGACTCGACGTTCGCAGCCCATCACTAAGTCTAGGTTTCGTAAACCTACATCAAAATCGATAACGACTGTTTTTTGTCCTTTCAGAGCTAAACCAGCTGCAATTGCAGCACTGGTGGTGGTTTTACCCACGCCTCCTTTACCAGAGGTTATGACAATGATCTTGGCCAAAATTAATCTTCCTTACAATAAGTTGCAAACGCAGTATTCATCAAAGCGAGTCTATGTTCAAGCGCCCGTTATCAAGTTGAATAAGACTAGCCTGACTGCAGTGCTGCTGTTCATCTTCAAACAGCTTATATTCGCCCGCAATAGCGACCAGTTCAGCTTCTAGAGATTGGCAGCTTATAGTGGCTTGATTATTACCATTGATGCCGGCTAAAGCTCGCCCTCTTAGTGGGCCGTATATATGTATGCTACCACCGGCTAAGACTTCTGCGCCGGTACTGACTAGGCCAAAGATGACTAGGTCACCTTCAGCGCTAAGTTGTTGTCCTGAACGCACAGGGAATTTATGCACAGTGGTTTTGGCTGTTACACCGGTGGCCGCAGCTTGCTCTTCAATAATAGGTTCAACAACGATTTCAATATCAGCCGCTTTAATACGCGCAGGTTTATTATTTCCTTTACCAAAATCGGCTAATTCTAATTGTTCTAATAACTCATGATGCTCATCTTGAGCATTCTTAACGCCGATGGGCAGCATGCCAAATTCATGACAGAGTAAATACAAAGAGGGTAGGTCGATTTTTTCATCCAGCTCGATGAAATCAAATATACAAGGTAAGCGGACAAACATTTTTGGTGCTTGTTCAACCTTGGTTTTGAGCTCTTGCTGAATCTGGGATAAGTCATTGCTTTGCAGTAACAAGGTAGTAATTGGGTTTAACCCAGCTTTTAGATTAAAGGCTGCCATTAGCTTGTTACTTTTTGCTCGAGTGGGAATTTGGCAAAAGTAATGTTTACTAAGCCTTCTTTTAATACTCGGCGCAAATTATGGTGATTATCAATATCGGGGGTTGCTAGAACATCACGATAATGCTGACCAAAACAGGCAAGCGCTTGCTGTTGAGTTAAATTCAATAACTGTGCTAGCGCGAATACTTTACAGGAACCTTGGTTTTGTTCTGCACTATTGACCACAGTGCCATTATTAAAGGCGCTTGGGGTAAAGTGATAATGCTGTTCGATAAACGCCAGAGTGGTCTCAAATTGGAAATCATCCTGAGCTAATTGGGCCAATAATTCGTTTTTAGCCTGGTTAAACTGTGACATGGTTACAATTCCTTTCAAATTGTTGTAAGGCTAACACCAGAAAACGTAAAGTGTAACTCCCATTCTAAGAAAAAAGCGCTATGTTTATAAACTAGAACTAAAAATAATAAGTACAGAGGTATAGAAATGGATAATTTAATAGTTTTGTTTGTTATTACTGGGCTGGTTGTTGTTGCAAGCTATGTGCTTTCACTCAGTTGGCAAGATTTTAGTCGTCACCTAATTCCTAGAAAATTGCGCCCTACAAAATCAAAAGAGTAATATTGATTACTTGATACTGTTTTTATATCCAGTATTATTATTGGATGAGAAAAGTATTACACATCGACTGCGACTGCTTCTTTGCTGCTATTGAAATGAGGGAAAACCCTCAGCTTTGCCATGTACCTATTGCCATTGGTGGTCGTTCTGATCGCCGTGGGGTGATTTCGACGTGTAATTATCCGGCTCGTGAATATGGTATACGATCGGCTATGGCGACAGCCGTAGCGTTTAAACACTGCCCCGAATTAATTCTCTTGCCTGGCAATATGCCTCTATATCGTGAGGTCTCTGGGCAGGTGATGGCGATTATCCGCCGTTATGGGATTGCCTTTGAGCAGGTTTCGGTTGATGAAGCGTACCTTGAACTTGAACCTCAAGACTCAGCGATAGAGATTGGCCAGCGTATTCGTGCTGCAGTAGAAGCAGAGGTGGGTATTACCGTATCAGTTGGGGCAGCACCGAATAAATTTTTGGCTAAAGTGGCTAGTGATTGGCACAAGCCTAATGGATTATTTGCGGTTAAACCCCATCAGGTCGAAGTGTTTGTCAGTCAGTTGGCGGTGCGTAAAATACCGGGTATTGGCCCTAAAACTGCCGAGCGTTTAGCGGCGCAAGGTATAGAATTCTGTCAGGATGCTCATAAATATAGTTTGCTCGAGCTAGTAAATCTTTTTGGTCGCACTGGGGCTACTTTATACAAGCGAAGCCGTGGACAAGATGAGCGTCGGTTAACGACCCAGCGCATTCGAAAGTCCATCAGTATTGAGCATACCTTTGCACAAGATCTTTATTTAGCCCAGGAGCTGGATATTGAAGCAGAGCACTTATGGCTTAAGTTTTTACAGCGTATCGAAAAAGCTCATCTAGATAGTCGCAGCTTAGCGCCTTTTGTTAAGGTTAAGTTTAACGACTTTAGTCAAACCACGTTAGCGGATCAGTTTCTGGATACTAGCCTGCAGTCTTTTCGTCAGTTATTACAGCAAGCTCGTTTGCGCCACGATAGTAATGAAATCCAAGGGATACGGTTAATTGGTCTAGGGGGGCGCTGCCCGAGTGTGGATGAGCAGCAACTGGTATTGTTTTGAGGTGGCTTTGTTTAGCTATACGCCTATTTAGTCGTACGATAGTAACTGGGTGGCTGGCCGGTCCAGCGCTTAAAGGCTTTGCGAAAGTTTGATGGGTCGTTATAACCGATTAAAGCAGCGATTTCTTCAATCGGCAGGCTCGATGTTTTAAGGTATTCGATTGCCATTTCTTTACGGACTTCGTCGAGTATCTTTTGGTACGAGGTGCTGACTTCTTGTAGGCTGCGACTGAGTGTTCGTGTACTGGTAGCTAGCTGACTGGCTACGGTTTCAATGGCAGGAAAATGCCCAGGGTGACTGAGCAAAATACGACGAACCTTAACCACTATTCCTTCTTTAGGCCCCATGCGAGATAAAATTTCTGCACATTGAGACTCAGCCATTTTGGCTGTTGCTTCATCGGCTAGAGTCGTTGGGGTATCCAATAAGCTGCTATCTATGATGATTTCAGTTCTCGGTTGATCCCAGCTTATTGGGCAGCTAGGGAAATAGTGCTGGTACTGATCGGCATAGTCAGGCTTTGAACGATTAATATTGATCGCTTTAGGTATGATATCTAGGCCGGTTAAATAGCGCCCTAGGCTGATAAAGTTGGTTAAGAATATATCGCACAGTAAATTGAACAGGCTAGCAATAGGTATGTGAGTAGTCAGTCGAATGGCCGTGATATCGCCTTGCTCACAGACTTCAAAATTAAATGCTGGGTCAATGAGTACATGATATTTTAAACCTAGGTTTAAGGCTTGGCGGATGTTGGCACAACTTAATATTGCGTAACCCAGCATGCCAAATTGGTTGATGTTGATTCTATTGCCTATTTCTAACCCTAGGGCTTTATCATCGCACAAGCTCAGTAAGTTATTGCTTAATACAATGACTTGCTGATAGGTCAAGCGCGCCTTCGGATTGGTAAAATCCTCCGGATCAATATTGGTATTTTCAAGTAGAGCTTCTTCAGATACCCCTTTTTCTTGACCCAACTTCACCAAAATGGCAGAAATGTTAGCGGGTACTAAGGGTTCATTTAAACTCCAGGTTCCTCTGATCACCTAGGCTGATCCTTTTTTTTGTTATTACTGGGAATAAAGTACGACAGAATGACCGATTTTGTAACATTAAACAAGATGACAGTATGAACCTATAATAATTGCACGGGATGAATAGTGAAGTTATTTATAACGTTATTTATGTTGAAATGGGAAGTGGGCTCGGCTCAAAAAATGCCCCCAATCGATTACTTGCTGAGAGGTATGATTCGATAGCAGGTTTAAAACAATCTCGTTAAGGGCATTATCATCTTTACGGGCAATAAAAAAAACCAGATCTGAGCGGCGCCATTCAAATTCGGCAATCTCGCATTCAAGTTTACCATGCTGCACCAATTGAAAGAGCTGGTAGGCGTTTTCACGCTTCATTAATAACATCCAAAAACCTGAGCGTAAGCGATCTAATAAACGTCCTTGAATTGATTCTACATGGATATTACAGGTGATTTTATGATCTCTTTGCTGTTTCTTTCCCTGATTAATGAGTGCCGCTAAATGGCGAGGCTCATCGTCATTAATTAAATAATAGCGCCCGTCCCACTCTCGATAGCCTAGGTGAAAAGGTTGTTTCTCTTCAGGGAAGGCTAGGCTGATATTGCGTGCATATTCGCTATCAGTTTCTTGGGGGATTTGGTTGGCTTGTTCGCTGCCATAGCTGAGCAAATCAAGATAATCATTATCACACTCACTGACCTTGATACCATTAATAGCACTAATTGAAAGTGAGTAAGGGTATTCATTTTCGCTAATAAGTTTTTTTAATAGCTCGGCTAATGAGTGCCATTTCGACTGGCTGCTCATTAAACTTTCGGCTGCGGCTTCATGAGCATTAATGAGGCTTAGCCAGCGATGGCAAAGGTAGCTTTTAGGGTTGATATCTTCGAGGTCGGGTAATTGAATTTCTTTTGCTGCATGGCGGGCATACCAGCGAGGAAAGAGTCGCTGAGCGATTAAATTAATGAATTGTTCCAGGTCAAACCCTGAATCGACGGCCTTATCGTTACTCACTTCGCCTTCCTAGAAATATTAACTACCTATATAAGGTAGCGGCCGAAGTTGACGCAGCTTTAGTGGTTGCTGGTTACCGGCCGTTAAACCGCTAGGTAATGCGACAGAAACTACTGACCCAGAATCTGAGTTAAATTCTGCTTGAAAGAGTTTCTAGCCGCCTTATAAATTACACATTTTAAGTCTAGCTTAGAAAGCGTATTTCAAATACACCTGAGTTTCATGAACTTCTTTCGAAATTTCAGAGGGTGGGCGACTATCCCAGTTGCTTTGCCATTTCCATTGCAGGTGTAATTGTTCACTAATAGGTAAGGATATTTGTGCCTGTAATAACGCTTTTACATCGTCAGTATCGGCAAGGTTAGGTTGTAGATACAGTGTTGCACTGGTGCTAATCGCCCGCTCACCAGAGAACTGATACAACCAGTGGCTATACAGGTTTGCTCGATAGAGTTGATCTGCACGAATACGTCCAAGATCCAGCTCTCTAACTTGTTCGTTAAAAACCCCTAATCCTTGGTAGCTATCTCCAGACGATTGTTTATCTCCGTTATTGGCTTTATGCCAGCTGTGCCAACGCAAACCTATGCCTTGTAGTGCACGGTATTTAACCCCAGCAAAAGGGGCTTGTTCGTACTGTAAAAAGTATTCTTGGGCGATGGTTTGCTGATGCTTATGGATCAAACGAGTATGGAAAAAAGTTTCATCATCGGTGCGATAACCATTATTGCGCTCATAATCTCGGTTAAACCAGTTCAGCCATTTGAATTGTGGATTACTCCAGCGAATATGGCTACCAAGGCCCAATTCGGCTTCTTCATTATTGCCAGCTTTGCCAGAAAAACTAAAGCGGACATGGCCGTTCCAACCTGCTTCGTCTTGTGCGGTGCGCTCTTTTTCAATATTGGAAATTGCTTGGCTGGTTAGCGGGAGTAATCCGAGAGAGATTAATAATAGGATGTGAGATGGCGTCGTGAGCCTCATGAGTAAAACCTAATCTATGAGAATATAAAGCAGGCTATTCTAATCACTCTGGCTAAAAAAAATAGGGTATTTGTTTATTTACTTGTTTGAGGTACTTGGCGGGCGGAGGCCATGTTCTGAATGACAATACTCATTTTATCGACTTGCTGGCGCATGCTATAAGGAATTTCAAGCTCATCAAACTTAGCTTTGAAGTTATTCAAAAGGTCGACAGCATTGATCTTGCCTTCATGTGGGGTTAATTGGCGTGCTAATGACAGTGAACGCATACCGTTAATATCAGCGGCGGAAATAAAACCGAAATCATTCAACTTTGATTGCAATTGATTGAGCTGCTCGCCATCGAGAGAGGTGACGTCAAATTCTTGTGATAGGTATTCTAAGTAGCTGGCACGATTCGAAAGGTGCAATTCTTGCGGTAAGGTATCTTTCGTTTGCTGAGGCAATACCGAGTTAGCCGCGCTGACCTGAGCCTTATGAGCACCTTGAGCTTTATTATGAGCGTCGTTTGACGTACTGCTTTGAGGGCTGAAGGGTTGATTTTGAATGTAACTGCTAAGGCGATCAAGAATCATGGTGCAGCTCCTATTACTCGTATTGTTGACAGTTAATACAGAGATAGCAGAAGCCGTGCCAGAATAGAGTTTATTGAAGAATTTAGCTTAAAACTTCCACTTAACCCATAAACTTGGGCCGGCAGCGGCAATTTGCCAGCGCTCAGGTTCAACGTTTGCCGCTTGAGTATGATAGTTTCCGCTCTGATACGCCTGCTGCGCTTTCATCATACGAGTTGGGGAGGTATAAATTTTGAATTGTGAAACGGCCATCCCCGTGGCAAAGGTTAACCAACCGTCGATAGGGCGCTTATCGTCATAGGCTACCGCTAATCCAGCTAAACCATTGACTAGGGTTGAGAGGGCATGGGTAACCCAGCTTTTTTCTTGGGCCTCGCGCGCTGCCGCTTTGGCTAACCAAGTCTCAGCTTGGCGCAGTTTAGCTTGTTGTTCTGCGGAATTATTGCTGCTCATTTTTTGTAGTCTAAGGCTGTAACGGTGGCTGCGCATTGGATTTATGATGAGGTCGGCCGCTCCTAAGAAGCTGGTTATGGCACCTGTGCTCATATCATATTGTAATTTATCGTCTGCAACCAAGTTGGCACTAATACCTTGTGCTGTTGCGGACGTTGCGAGAAAGCCTAACCAGCCCCATTGCCATGTTTTACTATGATTCGCATTTTGGGCAAATTGCTTTTGAATGAAATCTATTCTGATTTGTTGATCGTCAGCTTGGCTGATTGAGCTTAATAATACGCTCAATGCTAGGAGAAAAATACGCATGCTTGGGCCTGATTATTCTTATTATTAAGAGTAGGATGAAGGTTGATATTAAATACTAGTTTGTACGTGTGTTCCATGTTTTTGGATTTAATTGCTTAATACGGGGATTTATCTTAGCTTAGACTCACACTAAAGAATGAAAAAAGACAAATGGTACGTTTGTTCTGACAAAAACAGTTTAGTTACTGTATAAATCTAAGATAATGTAATTTATTTTTAACACTGTACGCGTATTGAGAGGAATCATGACGCAACCGTCGGAAGCATCGATTAATAACACACATAAAGCTGCGGTAAAGTATCAAGGACGTAAAACCAGTCGTGCTGGTAGTGAACAGCGACGACGTTTGATTTTAGAAGCAGCATTACGCATTGTTGTTCGTGATGGCGTACGTGGTATTCGACATCGTGCTGTTGCTAAAGAAGCGGATGTGCCGCTAGCGGCTACAACCTATTATTTTAAAGATATTCAAGAATTGATTAATGATACTTTTACCTTATATGCCGAACAGGCACTAGAAGTCATTAATCAGTTTTCTTTGCGTTTATACGAGCCGATTAAGGGTGGCGAAGGTAAGTCTTTTATTGAAGCCTTAGCCAGTACTGAGGATATGTCTGAGGTCATTGCGGATAATATGACTCAGTATGTGCTTGAACAAATAACGCAGCACAGAGATGCGCTGATTGCAGAGCAGGCGTTTCGTTATGAAGCCATTTTGAGCCCGCACTTGCGCCAGCTTGGTAGTGTGCATAAAGAAGCGTTAATGCAAAAATTAACTGAATTATTAAGCTTGATGAAATCACCTAATCCAGCAGCGGATGCCAGTATTATGGTTGCGGTTATTCATCGTATCGAATATGAAGGTTTGTTAGTAGCCGCTGATGAGATTGATAAAGAAGAAATTCGTGCGACCTTGCTGCGTCAATTAAGCTTGATGTTTCACTCTCGTGGCTAAGCTGGAATTATATTAGGATTTTATCCCTCTCGAAAATAGCTCACAACCTTGTCAGCAACCGCTAGGCTGGAGGTAAGACCTGGGCTTTCTATACCGAATAAATTAACTAACCCTTGAACATTGTGAGCTTGTGAGTCTTGTATCATAAAGTCTTTTACTGCTTCATGGGCTGCCGAAAGTTTGGGGCGAATACCCGTATAACTTGGCTGCAGTTTATCGATGTTAATACTCGGGAAATAGCGGCGAATGGCGCTAGCAAAAGTCTGCTTTAATTGTTCCTCTGGGCGAAAAGAATAATCGATCTGGTCGATATAGTGGGCATCTGGGCCAAAGCGCAGGGCACCGGATAAATCCAACGTCGCGTGTATTCCTAAGCCGGAATTATTTTTATTGGGTAAGGGATAAATGAGGTGTGAGAAGGGAGATTTGCTTTGGTAGCTATAATAATGACCTAGGCAATAATGATATTGAGGTATCTTATCAGCGGCTAAAGTATCAATGCTAGCGGCAACCTGAGTGGCCATTAAACCCGCACTATTAATTATATTATTACTCAGACAATGAAAGACGCCATCGCTAGTTGCGAGGGAAATTTCAAATTCAGTGCGGCGTTTCTTCGCTTCGATAAAACGTGTATTCGGACTATAAAGTACCCCTTGCTGTTGCGCTAAGGTTAATAGCGTTTGCATATAAATATGTGAATCAATAATACCTGTGTCGGCTGAATATAATGCCGTATGGGCTTTGACATGAGGCTCCAGTTTTTGGCATTGGCGGGTGCTTAAGAACGTTAGCTTAATAGCATTTTGAGCGGCATTGGCGTGCAGTTTTTCAAGCTGAGGTAATTCATCTTGATGATTGGCTATTATCATTTTGCCGATAGCTTGATGAGGCACTGAGTAGGTCTTGCAAAATTCATACAGCTGTTCTTTACCTTGCCTGCATAATTCAGCTTTTAGGCTCTTGGCTGGATAATAAATTCCGCCATGAATGACTTCGCTATTGCGACTGCTGGTTTCACTTCCATATTGCGAGTGGCTTTCAATTAACAGGATTTTTGCCTGGTTAAACTGTTGGCTGAGCTTGTGGGCGATGGCTAAACCTATCACTCCAGCACCGATTATGCAGTAGTCGAATCGTTCCAAAGGCCTAGACTCTTTCTTAAGTATTGCAGTATTTACGATTGGCGAAATGTTTTTCACAGGTTATTGTAAGTCGCAAGCAATAGCAAAGCATCTTGATTAGCCTTTATATTAATAAGGATTGGCCTATGTCGTCGACAGAATCATCTCCATCCATTTGGGTGAGAGCCTTGTTAACCATTGAAAGAGCCGGCAATCGCCTACCTGCCCCAGCATTATTATTTTTATATTTTATCGTAGCCATTATTTTTATTTCTGAACTGTGCGCCATATTCTCAGTACAGGGGGTACACCCAGCCAATAAAGAAGTACTTTCGGTAAACTCACTCTTTTCGTTTACGGCTTTGCGCTGGTGGCTGGAAAATGCGGTGCATAATTTTATTTCTTTTGCCCCTGTAGGCCCTGTGCTGGTTGTAATGCTGGGCTTGGGGGTTGCTGAACACAGTGGTTTTTTATCGGCCTTATTACGACGGGTTTTGCATTGGCTACCCAACAACGCGTTAACCTTTGGTACTGTTTTTATCGGTGTGTTATCCAGTATTGCAGTGGATGCGGGCTACGTTGTTGCTATTCCATTAAGTGGGGTGATTTTTTCATTGGCAGGGCGCTCTCCTTTAGTCGGTATTGCGGCCTGTTTTGCTGGGGTTTCGGGAGGTTTTAGTGCCAATTTAATGGTTGGCCCAGTGGATGCGATTTTAGCTGGCATCAGTACGGAAGCCGCACACTTGATTGATGCTCAATATGTGGTGAGCCCAGTGGCGAATTATTATTTTATGCTAGCGTCTACTTTTCTGATTAGCGCCTTAGCAACCTGGGTAACTCATAAGTGGGTTGAGCCGGCATTAGCAAGAATGCCTTTGAGTTATTTACCGCGGCCATTGAATGGTCAGGCCGCAACAGAAGCTCACTTGTCACTGGGTCGACAAGAAAGCAAAGCCTTAAAAATTTCAGCAGCGGCTTTATTGGGCTTTATGGTGTTGATTATGGCCTTGGTTTTACCCGCAGGTGGGGTATTACGTCACGCAGAAAACGATAGTATTGTTGGTTCTCCTTTTATGTCGGGATTGGTGGTATTAATTGCGATAGGAGGTGGTTTAGCGGGCGTTTTATTCGGTCGTTTAAGTGGCCAATATAAAAACTATAATCAGGTTGTTGAGGGTATGGAAGAGGCGATGAGAACCTTGGCAGGCTATCTGGTATTGATGTTCTTCGCTGCGCAGTTTGTCAGCTTGTTTAATTGGAGTAATCTCGGGTCTGTTTTAGCGGTGAATGGTGCGCAAGTTTTGCAGCAGTGGCAGTTACCTATGTTATTAAACTTGGTGCTATTTGTATTGATGGCCGCCTCTATTAATCTGCTGGTCGGCAGTGCATCTGCCAAGTGGGCGGTTTTAGCTCCGGTATTTGTGCCTATGTTGATGCTTAATGGCATTGCCCCAGAAGTGAGTCAAACCGCTTATCGAATTGGTGATTCCAGTACCAATATCATCACCCCCTTGATGCCTTATTTTCCCTTAGTAGTCGCGCTAATGCAGCGTTATTCAGCCAATGTAGGGGTTGGAACCTTAGTAGCGCTGATGTTGCCTTATTCGTTGGCTTTTTTACTGGTATGGTCGCTGGTATTAGCGCTATGGGTGGGTTTAGGCTGGCCGCTAGGTCCAAATTAAGCTAAAAATTAACCTAAGCAGAATCAAGAGCAGTTTTCACTGCTCTTATTTTTTATTGACCTAACCTTCGCGCTTTTCAATGCACTCATAATGGCCAGGGTTTGTTTTACAGCGCAGCTTGAACAAAATCTTTAGCATGCGTTTGTCATAGATGCCAGCATCTCTTAGTTCTAAGCGAACTTGGCGCAGCATCTCTTTATATTCCGTATGTTTTTCTTGTGGAAGATCAACCCAGTATTTTTCTGGAATATTTTTTTCTGCGGTAACTATGTGCTCTAGGGCTTTAGTAAAGTTGCTATAGGCATAATCACGACTATTTTGACCAAAACCTTCAGGGAACTTGTCATGACGTATGATCAGTTGGCCATTCATTTGTGCTAGATTGAAACGTAAAATACCGCCTTTATCACCCAAGCCTTTATACATTTCAAAAGGTTCATAAGCGATGGCTGGGGCATACGCCATATCAACATAACCATTATTAAAACGAGGAGCAAAGGTTGCGATACTAACGGGTACCATAGTGGCGCCAATGTGTTTAACAACTTTAATTGAGGCCATATCATATTCTATCGTCGCTAAGCGCTTGCCTGCTGCAGCTTCAACTGAGTTGATGGCTTTATCACGGACAAACACAAAAACAGCACCTGCTGGAATTATGCCTGCAACTTCGTAGTCACCTTCAATCATATATTTACTGGCTTTTGGATTTGCCAGCATGCCGACTAGGCTACGCATTTGATCGTAGCTCTCAATTGCGCCAACCGCTTCAATGGTTGCGGTAAATTTATTAAATGGGCGAATACGAGTGCCTGTTAGGCCAACAGCATCACAGTGTCCGGCTTTAAAATCGGCCAATGCCACAGCTTCATTGGTATGCGCTTTAAGGTCAAGCAATACACCCCATTCTAAAGCCGCGGCTTTATAATCAAGCATGCTCTGAAACGCGGGTCCTTTATCCCCAATTGGGTCAAAAACACAGAATGTACGCGTCGGTAAATCGGCTGCTTGAGCATGGCCAGTCGAGATGACCAGAAAGAGTAAGGTTATTAAAAAAGAATGCAGTTTTTTATTCATAGTATTATCAGTCGCTAGAGTTATTATTATTGCAGCCATATTACCCAAAAAATCAATCACTTGTCCTGCTTTTTTTCCTATTACTTACACTGGCTTTCAGTATCTTGAGTGGGTACTATAGCGCCATATTCTAGAGGTGCTTTATGACAACAGAACAATTTGAAACTTGGTCAATGTATATCGGTATAGCTGCGCTGATTTTCTTCATGTTTTTTATTATTTATGACCTAGGTAAGAAGTCGGAAGCAGGAAAGTTCGGTAATTTTATTCTGTTCTTAGCCTTAGGGTTAGGCATGGTCGGTTTTCTAGTTAAGGTCTTTTTACAAAATATTTTGCAATAGTCAATCTTCTGCTTGTTAGGGAATAGTCAGCCATTAATTTTAATTATCATGATTTGAATTAAGTATTTTATTAGTCTGCGCTCTACACTGTATAAAAAGGAGAGTTTTATGGCTGATAAAAAATTACACCAATTATTGCTTCAGGTGCATGAGCAGTTACAGCAGCAAGAGGATCTAGATAGTGAAAGCCAAGAGCTATTGCAGCAGGTATTGGCTGAGGTAAAGACTGTGTCAAATGGAGCTCCTGAGGAGCTCCCGCAAGACCTGTCTGATCGTATTGAGCAGCAAGCGGTTCAATTTGAACAGGCCCACCCAACGTTGGCTGAAATATTGCGCCAGATTATGGATACTTTAGGCAGAATCGGAGTATAGGAGCACGCGATTATGCGCCATATGCCAACCCTGACAGAAGTCATGACGCCTTTTCCACAGCTTGTAGATGAATCTACTGCAATTACTACTGCTATGGCGCTTATGGCAGAAAAGCATTATAACCACTTGCCCGTTGTTTCGCAGCATGAGGTGGTTGGCTTATTATCCACAGCCGATATTAGATTGGCACAAATGCCAGGGCATAGAGAAACAGAGTTTACTGAGTTAACGGTGGGTGACATTTGTCGCCGCCGCATCTATCTGGTTGACTTGCATACTCGCTTAGATGAGATATTGGATTGCATGGCAGAAGAGGCTTGGGATGCGGCGATAATCCTCAAAGCAGGGCGTTTAGCAGGCATATTCACTAGTCATGACGCTTGTCGAGTCTTCTCAGCTTGGTTACAAAAAGAATATCTACCTGACGACGACCCAGGTGTTGCTTAATTTTCAGCGCTTAATTTTCAGTGCCTAACGTTTAGCTCCTACTCCTATATGACTCGATCCTTCAATCTAGTGCAGTTAGATTAGGCGCACTCAATTAGGGCTTATTGGATTCATCATGGTATAAAAAGAGGCAATCTCGACCATTAGCTGCATTAAATTGTTCCAACTTCGTTGAATATAAGCCTTTTATATTTTTGGTATGATAATTGCCAGTAAAGGTTTATCACTAACTGGAGGTGAGCCTTATGTATGATGTAGCCAAGATTCAAAACTATCGCCCTGCTGTCAACAAAATTGATATTCCTGTTGATTGGATGGCACAACTAAGCACTGTTATAGAAGCCCGTCAAAATGATGAGCAAACGGTTCAGCAATTATTAAAATTAATGGTTGATATGACGGCCATTGATAATATTAGTATTGCCATTCCGGATGCTTCAAATCGTTTTCAGGCTAAATATTGCTCGCGTCGAATTGAAAATGGTGTGTATAGTTTTGCGGTTCAGCATTCTTTATGCCGCGCTTTTGAATCGGGTTCTGTGCTACTGATACGTGAAGGATCTGAGCGCCCAGAAGCGTTTAATCGTGATGCTTTAACCCCTATTGATTTCAGCCATAGAGATCATTGCTTATTAGTGCCATTACGTTTACGCCAAACTACCTTAGCGGTATTGGTACTAGATTTACGTAATGTATTAGCGGGTAGCTTGCCGTTGCAAGAGCTATGGTTTGTCTGTGCGCAAATAGCCCATACTATGGCGACTCAAGTAGTGCCAAATTTTCAGACGTTATACTCGCGACCTTATCAGCGTGTAAACGAAAATGAATTAGGTGAAATTCAGAAAACTGTCGAGAAGTGTGGTGGTAATAAAACCATGGCTGCTAAAATTCTTGGCTTAACTCCAAGACAGTTACGCTATCGATTATCAAAATTATCCTAAATAACCAACATGCTGCATTATAATAAGTGATAGAACAAAAGCAGTACCTCCTTTAAAAACCTGAACCTAGTTCAGGTTTTTTTTTGATTGAACATTAGGCTGCTAAACTTAATACTTATCGTTCGATTGATTATGGAGTCGCACCATGGAGTGGTTTCAGATACCACAGCAAAAAGTATCAGCTTATATCGGCATTTGCTTATCAGCCTACTTGATTTATCTTGGCCTCAGCATTAACGGCAATGATAATCACTGGTTAAATCGACTGGATTTTTTATTTTATGATACTCGTTTTAATGCGTCCTTAGTATTAGCTAATAAGGGGCTTTTTTCTACATCCCAAATAAGTATTAATAATGCTCAGCAAGGGTCTGATATGGCTGAGCACAAGGTCGTTATTCTAGATATTGATGAGAAGTCATTGGCTATTGAAGGGCGTTGGCCTTGGAGTCGGCACAAGCTTGCACAACTAGTCAGTGATTTAGCCGATTATGGTGCTCTGGTCGTTGCTTTTGATGTTGTATTTTCCGAGCCAGAACGTAATCCGGTGAATGAAGTAAATCAACATTTAGCTAATCACAAAATCGAATGGCAAATCCCGCAGCGCTGGCACGAAATTGCAGACGGTGATCAAAACTTTGCCCGCCATATTCGTGATATGGATGTGGTTCTAGGTTACTTCTTTCAGGATGAAGCAAGCATTCAGGTGGGTGAATTACCAAAGCCTGCTTATGTTTTATCCGCTCAACAAGGGGATAGCTTGATATCGATTACCAAACCCGGCTTTGCGGCTAACTTGGCTGCTTTACAACAGGCGGCTGCGGGCGCTGGTTTTGTATCGACTTTTGCTGATGCTGATGGGGTTATTCGTCGTTCGCCTTTAGTGATTCGCCATGGTGATGGGCTTTATCCTTCTTTATCTTTAGCGGCGGTGATGAGTTATTTATTCGTCAATAAGATACAGCTTGATACCGAATCCGTGGGAAATGTAGAAGTTTTAACGTCGATCATGGCAGGGGGGCTTGTCGCTCGTACAGACGTTAACGGCCGGGTCATTATTCCTTATCGTGGCAAACAGCAAAGCTTTCCTTATATTTCCATTACCGATGTACTGCAGAAAAAAGCCGATCTTGCGTTATTGGAAGGCGCCATTGTGTTGGTTGGCACCTCGGCGATTGGGCTTGCCGATTTACGCGCGACCCCAGTCGGGACCCAATATCCTGGTGTTGAAGTTCACGCCAATGTTATTCAATCTTTGCTAACGGGGGAGTTTCCTTATCGCCCCGAATGGGAAGCTGGATTAACCCTTTCGATTCTGATTTTCCTGGGGGCATTATTATCACTTTGGCTGCCTAAATTAGGGCCTATTGCGGCCGTGTTATTAAGTTCATTAACGTTAATGTTTGTGGTGAGTGGTAATTTTTATCTATGGCACGCGCACCAGTTGGATTTGCCGATTGCTAGTACCTGTTTACTCATTTTGGTATTAACCTTGTTGAACTTGGCGTATAGCTATTTGCGGGAGCATGCCAATAAGCGGTTATTGGAAGGGATGTTCAATCAATATGTGCCACAGGTGCATATTGATCGTATGGTTGAAGATCCTGAGGCATTTCAGTTCACTGGGGAAAGTAAGGAGTTAACGGTTTTATTTGCTGATATCCGCAATTTTACTGGCATTTCAGAACACTTATCGGCGGCCGAGTTAAAAGCCATGCTGAATCAATATTTCACCCCGATTACTAAAATAATTTTTGATCATGAGGGGACGATCGATAAATACGTTGGTGATATGGTAATGGCATTTTGGGGGGCGCCATTGGATGATGTGAACCATGCTCAGAACGGTATTTTAGCCGCTCTCGAAATGCAAAAAGCAACGTTAAAATTGAGTAGAGAATTTGTTGCGAGAGGGTTACCGGAAATAAAAATTGGTATCGGCTTAAATAGCGGAATTATGAACGTTGGTGACATGGGATCTTCTTATCGCCGCGCGTATACGGTATTAGGGGATGCGGTTAATTTAGGGGCTCGCTTAGAAAGTATTACTAAGTATTATGGGGCCGAGATTTTAGTCGGTGAGCGCACTGCAGAGCTTTGTCCAAATATCGCTTTTGCATTTATTGATCGCATTCAAGTGAAAGGAAAAGATGAGGCGATTGCGGTATATAAACCCTTAGTATTGAAAGAGCACCTTAGTCCTGAACAAGCTGAAGAGATGGAACGCTTTGCTAGCGCCTATGAAAGTTATATAGAGCAAGCTTGGGATGAAGCGTTACTGAAACTCTACGCCTTAAAAAATAGTGTGGCAGATAACCCTTTATATCAAATGTATATTGACCGTATTCAAGACTTGCGCGAGCAATCGCTCGCGCAAGATTGGGATGGTGTTTTTAGGCATACCAGCAAATAAGAATTTTTTATT
>CAXIBC010000046.1:0-23036 GCA_964022115.1 uncultured Oleispira sp.
GACGTATTGCCCACGACCATGCTCTTTGGCTTGGTACATAGCCATATCCGCATGTTTATTTAAGCTGGATGAGTCACTACCATGATCTGGGTAAATGGCAATGCCTATGCTTGCCCCTATTTGAATAGCATGCTCATCAATAACTATCTGCTTGCATAGCTGGGCTATGATTTTTTCCGCAACCAGAGCAATGTCGGTTTCATTGTATTGACTGTCTAAACTCGGCAAAATTACGGTAAATTCATCCCCCCCTAAGCGAGCAACGGTATCTGATTTGCGTACGCTGTGAGTGAGTATATTGGCTACTTTAATTAATAATTTATCACCCACTTCGTGACCATAATTATCATTCACGAATTTAAATTTGTCTAAATCTAAAAAGAAAATAGCAAAGTGTTGGTTATTACGCTTGGCTAACTCTAAGGTTTGACTTAAGCGATCGTTATAGAGCATTCGATTGGGAAGCTGGGTGAGTGGATCAAGGTAGGCCAATTTTTCTAGTTGCTCTGCAGCTCTTAATTGCTCTGATATATCATGAGCAATACCTAAGTAACCAGAGATATGGCCGTGATTATCATAGAGCGCCGTGACGGATAGGCGTACAGGGATTTTAGTGCCGTTTTTATGGATGTAAGTCCAATTGTTTTCATCAATGATGCCCGTTTTGGCTTTTGCGACAAAGGTCTCGAAACTAGGGGTTATGTCGATGCCTAATTCGGCCGATAATATTCTACTACGCGCAGATATTTCATCGGCATCATGAAAAACAGCAGGGGTCTGCTTACCTATTAGTTCAGATTTATCATAGCCTAGCATTTTTTCTGCACTGGAATTAAAGGTAGTGATTATTCCCTGAGTATCGGTAGAGATCATACTGTAATTAGTGCTTTGAATGATGGCATCGTTGACTTGCTGATTAAATATGAGCGCATCTTCATCGCGAGAAAATTGGGTGACCAATTCATTAATCATTTTAGCAATATGAGTGAGTTCATCATTTCCTTGTAATCGTATTTGTGCGTCTCTATTACCTCTTGACCATAGGTCTAAGGTGGTTTCAATTTGTAATACTCGTGTGGTTATTTTTATCTGCAAAATGAGCATTAATATAATAGCGGCTAAACTGCTGCCTAAGGCTATGTAGAGAGATTGTTTTATTAACCATGTACGGGCTTGGTGCTGGCGGTATTCGATATCAATTTGGTAATATATAAAACCACAAGAGAAGCCCCTTAATCCTTTTGTTAGGTCACGAACGCATAAACTATTATAGCCATCTAATAGCTTTCTATTATCAGCAAACTGGGTCTGACTGGCCATGGATGATAAGGTTTTTTTAACCATGTGGGTTTGAATATTATATTGGCTACTTTGCCAAGGGTTTTCTAGTTCTTGCTGACTTCCTGACGCGATTATGATGCCTTGCTCATCCACAACCAGCATAGCTTTATTATCTAACTCAGTGGCTTTGAAAGAATGTAAGGAATTAATGGCACGTAGATCTTTTTTGGCTAATAAAGGTTCTATTAATGATTGCAGTTTAGATAGCTCAATGCGCATGTATTGTTCAGATTCTTGCTCAATCGCCGCATCTAGGTCCGTACGTATCGCAAGATAGCCTATCAGAGTGACCAATAAGGAAAACACGATTAATAAAACAGGAATTAAGACTCTTAAAGACATAATATTCCCTAAGGTAGAAACGTTGCATTAATAGTGACTTTGTCCGTAGTATTAGGGCGAATTAAACCACTACGCTCCATGTGCTTCGTCAAGCGATCAAATGTTTGGCTTAAGGGTGGCTGCTTGCCTAATAATAGCCGTTTGTTTTCGGCGAGGTTAGGTAGGGTTAAACCAAAATAACTTTCTTTGGCCTCTTGCTTAGAAATTTTCATCCGTGATGCAATAAATTCATAGGAACTTATTGGGTTCTTATGCAGTTGCTCTAAAGCTTTAAACCATCCTTGTGACATATCTAATATCTCATCGTGATGGCTATGAATAGCATCGGCATGCACAACCAATACATCCACAATTTCACCGGGTAGCTCCTTAGAACTGAATATCTCAATGGCTCCGGCGTTTAATAGCTGAGTTCTGACCGGTTCGAACGTGACAATGGCGTCTGCAATTTTATTCTCAAAGGCATCTTTATGACGGCTGAACTCAACATTCACTAATGATATTTTATTTAAATCTATCTTATGGACTTCTAATGCTCGGCTTAAGGTATAAGCGCCTACAGCCGTGCTTTCAACGGCTACTTTAGCGCCGATTAAACCTTGCATGTCTTTAATTCCTGGGTGAGCCATAATGACATCGGCGCCTTCAGATATATCAAGCACCAAAATTACTTCTACTTTTAAACCTGATGAAACTAATGAAACAACTTCATCTAGGGTTAAAGCGGCAGCTTCTAACGTTCTATTTTTAAAGGCCCGTAATACTTCACTCGTGGATGGGTAATGAATCATACGAATGTCTTGTTTATAAGCATTAATTTCTTGCGCGAGATATAAGGGTTCGTAGCCTGGCCATAAGGTAGTCCCCACTCTTAATGTTTGGCTATAACTGCTGGCGCTGAAGAGAATGGCAAGGGTTAGAATGAATAGGTCAAAAAAACCTGTGATACGCATAGCTGTTAGCTCTTTAAATAAATAATACAAATCTATTAGAGTCTAGATCAGAATTCAGCTTATGAAGGGAGTTTTGTGGATAAATAAAAAAGCCCATTGAGGTTATCAATGGGCTTTCTATTAAACGTTCAGCATCTGCTAGTGATTAAGCATCTGCTATCGGTTAAGCACCTGTTATCGGTTAAGCACCTGTTATCGGTTAAGCACCAACGAGTGATTGACCACATACGCGAACAACGTTACCAGTAACGCCACTGGACGCTGGGTTCGCGAAGAAAGCGATGGTCTCAGCAACATCAACAGGCTTGCCACCTTGAGAGAGTGAGTTAAGACGACGGCCTACTTCACGAGTCATGAAGGGAATCGCATCCGTCATGGCCGTTTCAATAAAACCAGGGGCTACCGCATTGATGGTGATGTTCTTTTCAGCCAATTCATCCGCCATGTATTGTACATAACCGATTACACCGGCTTTAGATGCCGCATAGTTTGTTTGGCCTACTTGACCAGCAATACCGTTCATAGACGATACACAGATGATGCTAGCACCAGAATTGATCGTATTTGTCGCAAACAGCTCGTTATTGATATGTTCTTCCGCAGATAGGTTGATCGCGATCGTCATATCCCACCAGTGCTGAGGCATGTTGGCTAGAGTTTTATCGCGTGTGATGCCGGCGTTATGAACAACGATATCAACACCACCCATTTCTTTTAATTTAGCCGCAATTTGTGCAGGAGCTTCTTTAGAAGAAATATCAGCCAATAAAGATTCACCTGAAATTTCAGACATAACCTTATTCAGATCGGCTTCTGCTGGTGGAATGTCTAAACCTAATACAGTCGCGCCATCACGGGCTAGGGTGCGGGCGATTGATTCACCAATACCACGAGAAGCACCGGTTACAAGAGCAACCTTACCGGCTAATGGCTTGTGCCAATCAGGGTATTGAACTTCCTTGCCTTTACGCACATGGATAACCTGGCCAGCAACGTAAGCTGATTTAGCCGATACTAAGAAACGAATGGTTGAGTCCATTTGCTTCTCTGCACCTTCTTCAATGTAAGCCACTTGTGAAGTAGAGCTCTTTTTACCCACTTCTTTTGCGACCGAGCGAGTGAAACCTTCAAGTGCACGCATTGCCGCGGCTTTTTCACCGTTTTTGGCTTTCATGTGTGGACGGCCAATAACAATGATACGAGCGTTAGACGTCAGGCTGCGCATGATAGGGTTAAAGAAGGTGTATAACTGAGATAAACCTTCACCGTCTTCAATGCCAGAAGCATCAAAAATAACGGCGTTGAATTTTTCTTTCATGCCTTTGGCGCACTCAACCTGAGTCACCTTAACCCCATGGTCAGCACCGGCTTTAACGATCTCATTCGCCGTTGCAGAAGCTGATGGGAAAAAGATGTTGGCGTCAGATTGACCAAGGTTACGCACTAGGTCAGAAATTAATTCACCATTTTCTGCTGTTCCAACTAAAACATTACCTTCTAAAAAAGTCGCTTGGCTGGCGCTATAACGTTTTAATTCGATTGGTGTTGGTAAACCAACAGTGCTTAATACTTTGCGGCCCATGCCAGAATTCAACATGCTTTCGTAAAAATTGCCCATGATATCGCTTCCCACTCTCTAAATATGTGCTGTATAGGGTTTGTGTGTACTCACTAATCTGTGAGTTTGATAGCCATTAAACCGTATCGAGCAAAAAACGCTAGATACATTACTACCAAGGTAGTTCGATTAGAGCAGCTATCCTACAACAATTAATTGACCGCTAGAATGCTTCTAGCGTCACTTCAGCCAATGCTAGAAATAGACTAACAGGTAGACTCAGTTACTTAACGTATTATTAGTGGTGATGAGGCCTGTACATCTAGGCCCAACCCCAGTTTTTGTAGTCGCTCGTTGTCGCTAGATAGTAGTAGCCGTGCGTTAGTATTAGCTAGCCTAAATTAACACTAGATAGCCTAAATTAAATAGGAACAAATCATGACTCAGCAAATTCGTCGAGTAGCCATTATTGGTGGTAACCGTATTCCATTCGCGCGTTCTAATACCACATATTCTTACGCATCTAACCAAGACATGTTGACTGCCGCACTAAATGGCTTGGTTAATCGTTATGATCTTCAAGGTAAGAAAATCGGTGAAGTGATTGCTGGTTCTGTCATCAAGCACAGCCGTGACTTCAACCTTGCCCGTGAATGTGTATTAAGCACAGCCTTGCACCCAATGACTCCTGCGACGGACATTCAGCAAGCGTGTGGTACGGGCTTGCAAGCGTGTATGCAAGTTGCTAACAAGATCGCCCTTGGTCATATCGATTGTGGTATTGCCGGTGGTTCTGATACGACGTCTGACGCACCGATTGGTGTTTCTGAAGGTTTACGTAAAATCCTATTAGATGTTAACCGTGCTAAAACTACTGGCCAGCGTCTGAAGTTACTTTCTAAAATCCGTCCTAAGCACTTGGCACCACTGGTACCTCGTAATGGTGAGCCACGCACGAACTTGTCGATGGGTGAGCATACAGAAATTACGGTAAAAGAGTGGGGCATTACTCGCGAAGAACAAGATGAAATTGGTTTTAACAGCCACAAGAATCTGTTAGCCGCTTACGATCGTGGTTTTTTTGATGACTTGGTAACACCTTTCCAAGGGTTAGAAAAAGACAACCTAGCCCGTGAACCCAACCTAGAAAAAATGGCTACCCTAAAACCTGCTTTTGATAAGAAATCAGGCAAAGGTACTTTGACCGCTGCTAACTCTTCTGCATTAACGGATGGTGCTTCTTGTGTATTATTAGCATCAGAAGAATGGGCAAAAGAAAACAACTTACCAGTACGTGCTTATCTTTCTTTTTATGAGACAGCGGCAGTGGATTTTGTTGGTAAAGATGCTGAAGGTTTATTGATGGCACCAGCGTATGCTGTATCTAACATGCTAGATCGTGCTGGCTTAACCTTACAAGATTTTGACTTCTACGAAATCCATGAAGCGTTTGCAGGTATTGTAGCTTCAACACTAAAAGCGTGGGAAGACGAGAAGTTCTGTAAAGAGAAGCTAGGTCGTGATGCTGCTTTGGGCTCTATTGATCGCAGCAAGTTGAACGTTAATGGTTCATCTATTGCTACGGGTCACCCATTTGCCGCAACCGGTGGTCGCATTGTTTCATCGTTGGCTAAAATGCTAGAAGAGAAGGGTGAAGGCCGTGGTCTTATCTCTATCTGTGCTGCAGGTGGTCAAGGTGTTGTAGCTATCTTGGAAGCTAAATAAACAAAGCTAGATAGTTGTAAAGCTAGATAGTTAAAAACCTAGTTTAAGTTAGTCCATTAAAACCCGCATTAGATAATATCTTTTGTGGGTTTTTTTATACCTAATAATTTTTGGGTATCACTTTTGTCAGTATCTTGTTGGTAACCGCCTTAGGTAATATTCTCGCCAATCTCATTAAGCTTGCGCTGATAAATGGAAAAGCGTAATCGGATTTTTCCTTTTCTAGCGCATAAATTATATGTTTCGCGGCTTTCACTTCAGTGATCGCAAACGGAGAGGGAATGCCATCTCCTTGAATACGCTCCGTAGCAACAAAACCAGGGTAAATAGAAACAAACTTAATACCAAAGGGTTTTAATTCTATACGGCAGGTGTCCATAAGGATGCGACCTGCTGCTTTTGCTGCAGAATAGGGTCCTTGCATAGGTAAACCTAAAAATCCTGCTAAAGAGTTGGTATGGGCGATTAAACCATTACCTTGCAGCTTCATCTGGGTAATGAGTGGCACTAAGAAATTAACTTGGGTATCGTAATTCAGTTGCGTATTTTTCTGAATCTCAGCGACTGTCGCTGTACTCATATTAAAAGCAGGACCATCACCCACATTTAATAGTGCAATATCTATGCTATTAAATGTATCTAGTGACTGCTGAATACAGTTCTCAGCTTGAGAGGGGCAGAGTGCGTCACATACAATGACCAAGGCTTGTGAACCATTCTCGCGAATTTCACGGCTTAGGCTTGCTAATTCGCTTTGTCTGCGCGCGCTTATAATAAGGCGATTATTATGATGACTCAGTAATAAAGCAACTTGGCGACCAATACCGGAAGAAGCTCCGGCGATGAGAATCGTTTTATTACTGATCATAATGATGATTCATTAAAAGCTAGTCATTAAAAGCTAGGCCGCCACTAGGTAACGGCTAACATTAGCGACGATAATGCCCAAATAATTACCGACGGCATAACCAATAATTGCCGCGGCAAAACCAGGTAATAGAATTTCACGATTCTTTAAAGCCCCTGCAATCACAGGAATAAAAGGCACCGACATAATGGCCGCCGAAGACGTAATTAAAAAGGTATCGGTATCGACCTTAAATAACTTGCATAATAATGCTTGTAAAATGAGTGAGCCAATCAGAATAAAGCTGATATAACCAGCAAGACCTAAATCAATGTTGGTGAAGATTCCTACATCCGTCATGGTGCCCATGGTAAAACAAAAAACTAAAATCAAATACATGCCTAACTGAAAGCTATTCGCTAGGTTGCGAACTTTAGGAATGAAAGAGGCGATTAAACCTAAGCTAGTAATGCCGACAATCGTCGTCGTCGACTGATAAGCTTGAGGCACTAAGCTGGCGATAAATAATGCTAAACCAACCACTGCACCCGACGTTAATAAGGCCGCTAGCGTTTGTCCGGCTAAGTTCGTATGAAGCAGCTTTTTATAACCATGAGCCGTTTCATCGGCAAGGTGTTCCATACCCGCATAATCGATCTCATCATTGTTATTTTTAGCTTGGTATTTATTGAGGAATAAACCAAAGACCCTTTGGCCTATGGCCATCACAAAAATTAAATACAGAGCTGAGAATAAAATATCGTAAGTGACCATGGTCACGAAAATAGATTCTTTACCATCAATTGCCGTTTTGATTGCTGCCATGTTCGGACCACCGCCGGTATAAGCACCTACCGACATCCCGGCTACCTGCCACACATCCGCTACTTGATCGTTAAAGAGTATGGCCCCAGCTGTACTGATGACGATTACGGAAAATAGCGCGAGCCCCATGCCTTTTAACGTATCACCGGCCATGGATAAGGCGCTTTTAACATTGATGGAGAAAAGTAATAGCGGCAAAGCAATAGCGATACTGATTTCAGAAACGTCTTTTTGAACTGAGTTGATGGTTTCAACATTAAAAAATAATGATAAATCTAACCCGGCTGCAATGGCGATACCTAAACCAAACGATAACACCACGACCCCGGCTTTATCGAGTAGTGACAATCTTTGGCAGGCAAAAATGATCAAGGCTGGAATTAATAGGTAAGCAAGTACCAGTATCATGCGATTTCCTTAAGGTTGTTATTTTCTTTGCAATCGCTGCTAGCAGGGTGAAATACAGGCCACCAGTCGATAATACGATCTTCTTCAAAGACTGCAATGTTACCAAATTGCAAAAATACCGCTTCACTTTGCGTCGGACGAAAATAAAGATAATCATCCATCTTTATCGAGTTTTTTGCTTTCAGTTCATACATTTCTTGGTTACTAGAGTGGCCAAAAATAGTCGAACGTTTACTGCCCGCAGGAAAGCAAGGAGAAGCTAACCAGTTACCGCCATAAATAAAGCAGGCTTGTTTGGGTAAAACCCCTAGGGTGCGTAACAAGCTAGATAGCCCTTTTAACATAGGGATTTCTGGGTTCGTCACTAATTTCAATACAGGGGTGGCAATAAAGCATGCTGGTATATGGTGCTTCAAGGTAGGGACATCAAAATCTGTGGGTTTTACCAATGCAGACGCTGTGGCAATTTCATTAATAAATTGGGATTGGGTATCAGCCTTGTTATACAGAGGGTAAGTACTGCTACCTCCGGCATTCAGTATTAAAGCGTCACAGAAATCTTGGCCAAATACATTAATGACTTGCTGTAAACACCCTTGATAAGACCTCATGGCAATAGTAAACGCTTTATCCGCCCCTCCGAAGAGCTTAGGAATTTTACTGACATGGGCTTCGTAACCCATTAGTCCAGTCAGGGTTAAGTTCTTATCTGTATTTAATAGGTTTAATGCTTGAATTAACTCAGCACAATGTTTTTGATTATCGGTATTAAAACCCCCACGATGCAGACCCACATCAAGCTCTAGGTTGATATTAAGAGGGCAGTTAAGTTCGGATGCTAAATCTTGATATTGCTGTAAGCGTTCAAGGCTATCGACCAACCAATGTAGTTGCTGCTCTGGCTTAAAACTAGTGCTATCCAATGACGTCAGCCACAGATAAAACTGGCGTACACTCGCGACTGGCATGGGTTTGCCTAATAGAATATCCGCTTGTGGTAGTTGTTCAATCACATGCTGTAGAAAAGGCATGTGAAAGCTCATCAGGCGATTACTGCCGCTGCGCTGCATTATGTACTTTAGCAAGGGGACAGACGGTAACGATTTAGCCACAATACGATAATCAAAGCCTGTTTGAATCACCGCAAGCAGTGCATCTAGGTTGGTATCTAAGCGTTGTTTATCAATCACCAAGGTGGGTTTATGAGCCCCAGCTTGATTTAACGCTTGGCTCATTCGAGCGAAATAGTCAGTAGCAGATGAGTCGTTTTGGATCATTGTAATTAGCGTATAGATTTAATAGTTACCAATAGTTGTACGTTTGTACCATATATAATCAGCTTGGTACAGTGACTATTTATTGTTCAGCTTTAAGCTAGCCTTCATGTAATGCGAGGCCAACTTTAGAGCCGTTGCTCCGCTTGAGCTGCTGGCTGATCCAGTGGCCAACCTTAACCGCCGCAGTTAAATTAACCCCGCATTCGATCCCCATACCTTGCAACATGTAAACGACGTCTTCGGTCGCTACATTACCGGATGCGCCTTTCGCATAGGGGCAGCCTCCTAAGCCAGCAATAGAAGAATCAATGGTGCTAATGCCCTGTTGTAATGCGATCAATATATTGGCTAAAGCTTGGCCGTAGGTATCGTGAAAATGCACCGCAAGTTGCGCTGCGGGAATATCGGTTAACAAGGTTTGCAGCAGTTGTTCGGTGAAACTAGGGGTGCCTGTGCCTAGGGTATCCCCTAGGGATACCTCGTAACAGCCCATGTCGAGTAACCTTTGACTGACATATTTGACTTTCTTAAAGTGTTGCGCGGCATTGTGTTGATCAATCGCGCCTTCATAAGGGCAGCCAAGAATGCAAGAGACATATCCGCGTACCGGTAAACCCAAGGTTTTAGCGTGCTCCATAATAGGAATAAAGCGCTGTAAACTTTCTTCTATGCTGCAGTTGATGTTTTTTTGGCTAAAGCTTTCAGAAGCCGCAGTGAAAATAGCCACTTCATTAGCGCCCGCGGCTAAGGCCTGTTGAAACCCCTTGAGGTTTGGGGTCAGTGCGCTATAACGCACATGTTTTAAGCGGTTGATATTTTGCATCACAGTTAACGAGTCCGCCATTTGTGGAACCCACTTAGGTGATACAAAACTACCGGCTTCAATGTGTGATAGACCGGCTTGCGCTAATGCTTCTATTAGCTGTATTTTATCTTGGCTAGTGATGATGTTTTTTTCATTTTGCAAGCCGTCTCTAGGGCCAACTTCTACTAGGCGAACGGTTTTCTTCTTATCATCAGTCAGTTGATTCACTGTTAGATTATGCATAGCTAAGTAACTCACAACCTTCATCAACAAGATCACCTTGGGTGAAGAATACTTGCTCGATAATGCCATCAAAAGGGGCCTTGATAATATGCTCCATCTTCATCGCTTCCATAATGACTAAGATATCTCCTGCTTTAACCGTATCCCCACTCTTAATCTTTACTTCGGTTAAGCAGCCATTCATCGGTGCTTGTAAGCCATGCTCGTCTTGTTCCTCCGTATTACGGTGATTCAACCGGGGTAAAGGGGTAAATAGGCTGCTGCCCGCGCTATTATGAACCATGATGTGTGACTTGTGTGGGTATACCTGAGCTTTGATATGACAATCTAAAATGCGGTTTTTACTGTTCGTGCCTTTAACATGCAGGCTGAGCATGGGTGTTATTTCCCTTTTTCCTTGTGTTTTAATGGGCTCGTCAGTGCGGGTAAAAACAGTCCCTGAATTGGCTGAAAGATCTTCAATTTGATATTGGTGGCCCGCCAGTAATAATAAATATTTGCCAGAAGGTAGCTGTTGAAACTGAGCGCTTAAATAGGCTTCATCATCTAAAGTCGACCCTAGGCAAAATGCTAAGGGATCTTGATTACCCGAATTCAAACGCCAGCCACTGGTTGAATGCCAAGGAGAGTGATGGTCATTATTATTAATTCTATTGTCAGCTTGCCCTAGCTGTCTTTGCTGATAGAGATAATAAGCACAGAATATTTGATGTAATGCTTGATCGTGCTCAGACAAAATACCAGCGTCGCTCAGTGCTTGCTGATTCTTTTCGATAAAATGAGTATCAAATTCACCTTGCTCAAGATCTGCGGCGGCAAAACTAGGCAATGAAATAAGCTGTTCTAAATAACGAACATTGGTTGTTAACCCGGTGATATGTGTTTGCTGTAAAGCTTGTTTTAATTTATTAATTGCGTTGTTGCGGTCTTTAGCCCAGACAATTAATTTGGCAATCATAGGGTCATAAAAAGGAGAAACCTCGTCACCATCGCGAACCCCAGTATCCAGGCGAATTCCTTGTTCATAATTCAATGAAAAGTGATGGCTATCTGCTGGGTATATAAACTGATCTATTTTACCTGCGGTCGGTAAAAAATCGTTATTGGCGTCTTCGGCGTATAAACGAACTTCAATCGCGTGGCCATTAATACTCAGTTCTTCTTGGCTTACGGGTAAAGGTTCGCCAGCAGCGATTTTTATTTGCCAAGCGACTAAATCTTGGCCACTAATATATTCAGAAACAGGGTGCTCTACTTGCAGGCGAGTATTCATTTCCATGAAATAGAAGTCGCCATTTTCATATAAAAACTCAACCGTTCCGGCGCCGACATAATCGATGGCTTTTGCGGCTTTTAACGCCGCTTCTCCCATGGCTTGGCGAATAGACTCTGGGAAGTTAGGGGCGGGGGCTTCTTCAACAATTTTCTGATGGCGCCTTTGTATTGAACAATCACGCTCAAATAAATAAACACCATTACCGTATTGATCACAAAATAATTGAATTTCTATATGGCGTGGATTTTTTAAATATTTCTCTGCTAATAAGTGGCCGTTAGAAAACGAATTTAAGCCTTCTCGTTGGGCAGCGGCGATAGCTTCTTTGCATCCCTCAATGGATTCAACTATTCGCATGCCTTTACCGCCCCCCCCAGCAGAGGCTTTTAACAATACCGGGAAACCAATATCAATACAGGCCTGTTGTAATTTCTCTATAGACTGATCATCGCCATGGTAGCCAGGAACTAATGGCACCTTGGCGGCTTCCATGCGTGCTTTCGCTTCAGATTTAAGACCCATAGCATTAATTGCTTGCGCGGGTGGGCCAATAAATATGAGGTTATGGTCACTGCATAATTGTGAGAATTCTGCATTCTCGGATAAAAAACCATAACCTGGGTGAATGGCTTGTGCATTCGTTTGCAAGGCGATTTGAATTATACGTTGCCCATGCAAATAACTATCTTTAGCGGGCGCTTCGCCGATATAAAAAGCCTCATCAGCCAATTCAACGTGTTTGGCTTTGATATCTGCCGAGGAATAAATAGCGACAGTGTGTATGCCTAACTTTTTTGCCGTGTGAATAATACGGCAGGCAATTTCACCGCGGTTTGCGATCAATATTTTAGCGATAGTTTTTGTTTTAATTTTATTCATTATGGCCAGTTCCTATATCGTTATTGGTACACCAGCTAGGGCCACGTTTTTCGAGAAAGGCCGCTAACCCTTCTTGCCCCTCATTTGATACGCGCACCTGAGCAATAAGATCGCTTAAATAATGTTGAAGGTTAGCGTCCAGTGTTTCGTTCGCTACTTTTTGCACCAAAGATTTACTAATGCCCATGGCATTAGGCGCATTATTTAATAACTGTTGTGATAATTTTTCGACAAATCCTTCGATCTCTTCTGCCTCTAAACATTCGTGTATAAGGTTAATCGCTTTTGCTGTGTGATGATCAATAACTTCGCCACTGATAAAATAACGTCGAGCTTGGCGCTCTCCAATGGCTTTAACCACATAAGGGCTAATCACCGCAGGGACCAAACCTATTTTAACTTCACTTAAACAAAACGAACTGCCTTGGCTTGCAATGGCAAAATCACAGCAAGCAATTAATCCCACGGCGCCACCATAAGAAGCCCCTTGGACCACAGCAATAGTCGGCTTATTTAATTGATATAAGGTGTTCATAAGACGCGCTAGCTGGCCTGCATCTTCGCGGTTGGCTGAATAATCCAGTTCTGCCATCCGCCGCATCCAGTTTAAATCGGCCCCGGCAGAAAAGTGTTTACCTGCGCCGCGTAGCTGAACGACTCTAACCTCGTCATCTAAGCGACAATCGTCTAAAACCATAATCAATAATGAGATGATTTCGTCATCGAAGGCGTTATTAATGTCAGGTTTATTCAACGTAATGGTTGTGATCCCTTTATTATGTTCGACTAATAAAGGAGAGTAAGTTGGTACTTTCATCTGTTTTCCTTGTTCGTCAATTACATTCTAAAGATGCCAAATTGAGTTTCCTCAATAGGAGCATTTAAACAAGCCGACAACGCTAAGCCTAAAACTTCACGACTCTGCGCTGGGTCGATAATGCCATCATCCCATAAGCGTGCGCTGGCATAATATGGATGCCCTTCGTTTTCATACTTGTCTAATAGCGGTTGCTTAAACCTTGCTTCTTCTTGCGCTGACCAAGGCTCTCCCCGCTTCTCTTTTGCATCGCGAGTCACTTGGGCCATAACACTGGCCGCTTGCTCACCGCCCATTACCGAAATACGGGCATTGGGCCACATAAACATAAAGTTTGGATCAAAAGCGCGGCCACACATGCCGTAATTGCCCGCGCCAAAGCTGCCACCAAAAACCAGGGTAAGTTTAGGAACCTTAGCGCAAGCAACGGCATTCACCATTTTCGCGCCGTGTTTAGCGATGCCTTCTTGCTCGTATTTTTGGCCGACCATAAAGCCAGTAATATTTTGCAAAAATAATAATGGAATTTTTCGTTGGCAGCAGAGCTCGATAAAATTGGCCCCTTTTTGCGCAGACTCTGAAAACAAAATACCGTTATTAGCCACTATGCCAACTGGGTAGCCATACAGCTTGCCAAATCCACAGACTAGGGTTGTGCCAAAGCGAGCTTTATATTCATCAAATTCAGAGCCGTCTAATAAACGGGCGATAAGCTCTCGGGCATCAAAGGACTTTTTTAAATCGCTCGGCATCAAACCGTACAAGTCTGTCGCCGGAAAGAGTGGGGCAGTCACCTCGCTCGCAAGATTCATCTTAATCGTTTTTTGCCAATTCAAATTGTTGACGGCTTGGCGCACCAGTATGAGAGCGTGCTCGTCATCTTCTGCAAGGTGATCAACAACCCCAGATAAGCGCGTATGCATATCACCGCCACCGAGTTTTTCAGCACTCACTTCTTCCCCCGTCGCCGCTTTTACCAAGGGTGGGCCGGCGAGAAAAATAGTGCCTTGTTCTTTTACGATAATCGATTCGTCGCTCATGGCGGGCACATAGGCTCCGCCGGCCGTACACGAACCCATTACCGCAGCAATTTGAGGAATGCCACGGGCTGACATATTGGCTTGATTAAAAAAGATGCGGCCAAAGTGTTCTTTATCGGGGAAGACCTCTGCTTGCTGCGGTAGGTTGGCACCACCGGAATCGACTAGGTAAATACAAGGCAGTCGGTTTTTGGCTGCAATCTCTTGAGCGCGTAAATGTTTTTTTACCGTCAGTGGGTAATAAGTCCCGCCTTTAACGGTAGCGTCGTTAGCGACTATCATGCACTCAACCCCAGATACGCGGCCGATACCAGCAATAACACCGGCGCCAGGAAGTGCCTCTGGATAAACCCCAAGTGCAGCCAGCTGGCCAATTTCTAAAAAGGCAGAGCCTTCATCCAATAATTTATTGATGCGCTCTCGTGGGGGGAGTTTACCGCGGCTGATATGACGCGCCAGTGACTTTTCCCCACCCCCTTGTTTAATCACTTCTATGTGTTGATAAAGATCATCAACCAGTTCGAGGTTATGTTGTTTATTCTGTTTGAACTCTGCGCTATTTGCATTAGCGGCTGTTTTTAATATGGCCATGGATACCTCTGTCGCTATCGAGCGCTTTATGACTAGGGGGTTATTTAGTTTCAGCAAAAATTTCTCGGCCGATTAACATGCGGCGAATCTCACTGGTGCCTGCCCCAATTTCATATAACTTGGCATCGCGTAATAAACGCCCAGTCGAAAAGTCATTGATGTAACCATTTCCACCGAGTAACTGAATGGCATCTAATGCCAATTGTGTCGCTGATTCAGCGCAATATAAAATCACCCCAGCAGCATCTTTACGCTGCGTTTCACCACGATCACAAGCGCTAGCAACTGCGTATAAATAAGAACGGCATGCATTCATGCGGGTATACATATCGGCAACCTTTCCTTGTACCAGTTGAAACTCGCCAATGCTTTTACCAAATTGTTCACGCTGATGAATATAAGGAATAACTATGTCCATGGCCGCGCGCATAATACCGCTAGGCCCACCGGAGAGAATGATGCGCTCATAATCTAAGCCACTCATTAAAACCTTAATACCTTGGTTTAAACCGCCTAAAATATTCTCTTCAGGCACTTCCACATCTTGAAAAATTAACTCGCAAGTATTGGAACCACGCATGCCTAATTTATCCAGTTTTTCACCTTGAGTGAAACCAGGGGAGTTGCGCTCAACAATAAAGGCGGTAATACCATGAGCCCCTTTGTCTACCGCGGTTTTTGCATAAATGACATAAGTATCGGCGTCAGGGCCGTTTGTAATCCACATTTTATTGCCGTTTAAAATGTATCTATCGCCTTTTTTGTGCGCATGCGGAGCTTTTTTTGCAGAAAGAGACATGCTCACAACATCAGAACCGGCATTTGCTTCACTCATCGCGAGTGCCCCAATGTGCTCACCCGATACTAGCTTAGGTAAATACTTTTCTTTTTGCTGTTGCGTACCATTTCGAAAAATTTGATTCACACACAGGTTAGAAAATGCTCCATAACTTAAACCAATAGAGGCTGACGCGCGGCTGATTTCCTCCATGGCAATGGTATGCGCCAAATAGCCCATATTCGTGCCACCGAACTCTTCGCTAACCGTCATGCCCAGTAAGCCCATGTCACCAAATTTTTTCCAAAGCGGGTTTGGAAAGGCATTTTCTTTATCAGTTTGGTCGGCGATAGGCACGATTTCTTGGGCGCAAAAAGCGTTGACACTCTCACGCAGCATATCAATGGTTTCGCCATGGCCAAAGTTAAGCTCATGGTAGCTCGATTGATTTGGGGTACTGGTATATTGAGTCATGGTGAATCCCTTTAATTGATTAACTTTTATTCTTATTTTTAGATTTCATATCGGCCTTAACTCTGGCTTCGTGTTCGTCGAGTTCAATTAACATCATGTCTATATCCGCTTGTTGCTGTAATAAACGTTCACGGCTGATATTAACCTTCTCTAATACTTTCAAATACTGATCTTGGTTATTGCTGCCATGGCTGTATAGCTCAATTAACTCTTTACTTTCTGCTAATGAAAACCCAAGGCGTTTGCCACGCAAGATGAGCTTAATGGTGATGCGATCGCCGGCACTATAAATACGCTTTTGCCCCTCACGTTTAGGGCTGATCAGCCCTTGGTCTTCATAGAAACGAATGGTGCGGGTAGTGGTATCAAACTCTTGGGCGAGTTCGCCAATGGTATATGTCTTAACTGTCATTTTTGCAGTTCTCTTGGTATAGCTTCATTTGAACACTGCAGATCAATGAAGATTTAAATTTAGCATTACCTTTACGTTAACGTAAACTATGGCGGAGATCCAGTCTCGGTTTTATGTTGGAAATTGTTACATCGATTAGCGGCGATTGCTGAGTAGGACTAATCTAGTTTGAACAAGTGATAAATAATAGATTGCTAGTAGAGTGAGTAGGGTCGTAATAATGATTAAGGTCATCGCTCAATATGAAAAAAGTGCCTTTTTAACAGGTCTAGTAGTGATGGCGTTATTATTAACCTTTATTCGACCAATGAATGCTTATGGCAGCCTAGATAAAAACACGAGTTGGGATAATGGCTGGCAATATCCCTCTGAGCAGAGTTTAGAGAGTGCTGATTTCGCCTTACATGTTAAGCGTTTGTGTTTAAATCAGGTACAAGAAGATGATCTTGATGCTGAGTATGTTCAGCAGTACTTACTTGAGTGTGCGGCCGATTATGGGGTATTTAATTTAGCCGCTAAGCGCTGATCATACCGACTGTCTATTTAGGTTATGGTCCTTTGCATTGATCCAAGGTCATTTCGGCCAGCTCAGCTTTCCAGACTTGCATCATGTCCCTCTTAAGTACATCTGCTAATCGTAGTTTTGGGTCTGCCAATGAGATTCAATCCAATTAAACAATTGCTTGTTGACCAATCTGTTTGATGCAGTTAGTTTTTTCAAGCGGTAAATAATTTATTAGTGAAGTGATAAGGAAAACTGAAATGAAACTCTATGATTACAAGATGGCACCTAGCCCACGTCGTGTTCGTATGTTTTTAGCGGAGAAAGGAATTTCGTATACACAAGCAGGTATCGAAATAGTGAATGTGGATATTGCTAAAGGTGAATCTTTTAATGAGGAGTTTCGCAAGATAAGCCCTTATGGTGGTTTGCCGGTATTAGAGCTGGATGATGGTGATTATATTAGCGAATCTATGGCCATTAGTCGTTATTTTGAGGAGCTTTATCCTAATAATCCTTTATTTGGCACGGATGCAAAAAGTAAAGCGGTCATCGAGATGTGGAATCGACGCATAGAGCTTAATCTGTATCTTGCTATCGCGTTGTCTTTTCGTCATAGCAACCCTATGTGGCAAGCGGTAACCAAACAGGTCGCAGAGTTTTCAGTAGTGAGCGCTGACAATGCGGATAAGCAGATTCATAAATTAAATAAACACTTAGCTAATTCTAAATACATAGCTGGGGATGAATTCTCGGTGGCGGATATTACCGCCTTATGTGCGATTGATTTTGCGAAAGTGATCAAGCGTCGTATTGATGAAGAAAAGCATCCTCATTTAGCGCGCTGGTACGAGTTGGTGAGTGCGAGGCCGTCTGCTCAGACATAGTTTACTGCTCAGACATAGTTTACTGCTCAGACATAGTTTACTGCGCAGGTCTAACTTGCTGGCAATTGCTACTTATCTTGCGCTATTGAAACCAGGTCTCACCAATTCCCATCGCTTGAAACCGCTCTGCATTAAAACCATTTTTGTGTAGGGCATTTTCCAATGCCTTTGGCGGTTCATCAACTGGCTCAGCGGTTAATACAAAAGTATTCCAATGAATGCCAAAGGCTGATTTGGCGTTAATATCTTTAAAAATCTCAACCGCATCCAATGGATTCACATGTTGAAATTTCATAAACCAACGGGGTTCATAAGCGCCAATAGGAATCATAGCCAAATCCACTTCAGCTAGTGACTGGCCAATCTCTTTAAATTGATATTTATTATAGGCTGTATCACCGCCAAACCATGCGGTGAAACGTTTGTTATTCTCAGACTCTGGCCAGATAAACGCCCACGAAGCCCAGAGGCTTTCATTAGTATCAAATAGGCTTCTACGTGACCAATGCTGGCTCGGTTGAGCCTGAATAGTGAGGTCTCCTAGCTCAAATTTTTGCCACCAATCCATTTCGTGGATGTTAGAGATATCGTATTGCGCAAACCATGGCTTTAACCCTAATGGCACTAACCAAAGAGGTTGAGTACCATTAATGTTTTTTACAAACTTCGCACTGGTCAGTGCTTTCACTGAGTCGACGTCTAGGTGATCGTAATGGTTGTGAGAGATCACAATGATATCAATATTGGGCAGTTGCTCTATAGAAAGAGCAGGAGGTGTATAGCGCTTAGGGCCGATACTCTGTGAAAAAGAGGCGCGTTCAGAAAAAATCGGGTCCGTGAGAATATTGATGCCTCGGTATTGCAATAATACGGTCGAGTGACCAATCAGGGTAGCCTGGGCGATATCAAAGTTTGGATTATGTATTTTTTCTAAATTAGCCGCTTGCCAATTTTGGCGATAATTCTCAGGCTCGGCTGGCCATTGCATGTCATCAAATAAACGTGCTTTTAAAAAAGCTATAAAGCTAGGTTGAAAATCGGCCGGTAAATAGGGGTTACGAAATTTTCCCTTAATATGATGTGCTGGTGGTTTCTCTTGTGAGGCTAGGGCCACCACCTTTTCTGAAGAGCTTGACTCTAAAGCCATTAACTCTAGCGGTATAAGCAGGCTTAAAATGAGCAGGCTATGGTGTAAGCCGCTACGCCATAGGGTATTCATCCTCTATTGCCCTTTAAAGTTAGGTTTACGCTTTTCTAAGAAGGCATTAACGGCTTCAAGATGATCTTCCGTAGCGTGCATTTGAGCTTGTACCTTAGCGGATTCATCGAGTAATTCAGCTAGCTCTAGGGTTTGTCCTAGTCGTAATAAACGTTTAGTCGCACGTATCACTTGCGGTGGGTTGCTGGCAATTTGCTGGGCCAGTTCATGCGCACGTTTTAGAAGATGTTCGTGCTCGACAACTTCTGAAACAAGATTCCACGCCATGGCTGTGGCGGCATCAATCATCTGTCCGGTTAAAGCCATTTGTGACGCCCGGCTAATACCAATGATTCGGGGTAAAAACCAAGCGCCACCATCACCCGGAATAATTCCGACTTTAATAAAACTTTCAGCAAATTTAGCTTTTTCTGAGGCAATGCGAATATCACACATGCAGGTTAGGTCGCAGCCAGCACCGACGGCAGGGCCATTCACGGCGGCAATTAGGGGGATTTCAACTTGGCTTAAGGCTAAAGGAATTCTTTGGATGCCGTTACGATAGTTATCCGCAAGTTCATCACTCGAGCCTGCAAACATGCCGGTTTTATCACGCATGTCTTTAACATTACCACCAGAGCAAAATGCGCTGCCTGCACCGGTTAAGATGGCTACACGAATATCTTGATTTTGATTGAGTTCTTCACAGGCCGCAACAATGGCATCAATCATTTCATGCTCGGAAATTGAGTTGCGGGTTGCTGGTTGGTTTAGCGTAATCGTGGCAATGTGGTTTTCCACACTGAACTTAATCACCTTGAGCTTAAGCAGGTTGGTTGCTGGCATATCACTTCCTTTGAGGAAATTATTCTATACCCAGCATTTTATGAGTTTGTAGGCTTAACTTCCACTGCGGATGTTTGAGGCAATATTGGGTCGCCTTTTGAGTATTACTTTGTGATAAGCCTTGATGTGCGTCGGAGGCAATATAATCTAAGGATGCATCCGCCATAGGTTGCAAGTATCGATGAGTCGCTTGTACGTGCTCGAAAGATTCGGGCATGGCTAAGGCTTGTGGGTATACCAGTTTTAATTCATCGCACTCAATTAATACCAGCTCTGCGTCGGCTTTTGGGCTTAAACAAATCCAATCAAGGCCTTCTGGAGCCGGCAGGGTGCCGTTGGTTTCAACGGCAACTTCAAAACCATAATCATGCATGAGGTCGATTAATGGCTCATCAAGTTGAAGAAGCGGCTCACCGCCGGTGCAGACAATATAAGGGCTACCTTGCTGATGATCTTTGTTTTTGGGGCTTGGATTCCCTGGCCACAAGGTAGAAATAAGCTGCACTAACTCTTCAGCAGAATAGATGCCACCATTTTCACCATCGGTGCCAACAAAGTCAGTATCGCAGAAATCACAGATCGCTTGGCGGCGAGACTCTTCTTTACCATTCCACAAGTTACACTTACTGAAACGGCAGAAAACAGAAGGGCGGCCCGCTTGAGCGCCTTCGCCTTGCAGGGTGTAGAAAATCTCTTTTATGCGATACGTTTTGTTCATTATGACTTTATTTATTTAATTGAGTATTGGGCTATTGAACTTCATAAGCCAGTGGATCGGTTGTCTTGTTAATTGCAAACGCTTCAAGGCGTTCTACACAAGAGCCACATTTGCCACACGCTTTTTCACGGCCATTATAACAGGTCCAGGTTTTTCCGTAGTCTAAACCCATTTTCAAACCATCGGCTAATATTTCATTTTTATCGCTATTCAGATAAGGCGTTACAATATCGACAGGCTCGTAGTTTGCTAGTTTAGCAACCTTATTCATTGCTAGGACGAAGTCAGGGCGACAATCTGGATAAATAGCATGATCGCCAGAATGAGCACCGTAAAATACTTTATTAGCACCAATATCTACGGCATAACCAATCGCCAGGGATAATAGAATCATATTTCGGTTTGGCACCACAGTCGATTTCATATTAGCCGACTCATAATGACCTTCAGGGATTTCAATGTCTGAAGTCAAAGAAGAGCTTTGTAATAACTGGTTGATCGCAGTGATGTCGATGATCTTGTGTTTGATGTCTAGCGCTTTGCAAGCGTTACTGGCAAATACAATTTCTTTATCGTGTTTTTGCCCATAATCAAAGGTTAGCGCGTAAAGATCATAACCTTCGGCTTTTGCCTTGTTCAAAATGGTATAAGAATCCATACCACCAGAGTAGATTACAACGGCTTTAGGCTTGCCTTGTGTCTCAGAAGGTTGAGAAATGGGGTTGTCAGACATAAGAAATCTCACTGCTTAACTAGATAGTTGACTGTTTGGATAAGAAAGACTGGCCATTATACAGTTGGCAATCATTTTTGCCATTCTACTACATCTCTGCGGTATCTGTTCATCTTGGGGCAATTGTAGTAGAATTTGCGCCCTTAAATTTGTATTTCATACTCCCAAATTCAATCCCCAACTCAATATGAGTTGTAATAACGAGAGCATGCATATGTCTGACATCAAAAAAGTGGTGTTGGCGTACTCCGGTGGTCTGGATACGTCGGTAATTGTTAAATGGTTGCAAGAAGAATATAACTGCGAAGTTGTAACCTTCACTGCTGACCTTGGTCAGGGCGAAGAAGTTGAGCCAGCGCGTGCTAAAGCAGAAGCGTTAGGTATCAAAGAAATTTACATCGATGATTTGCGTGAAGAATATGCACGTGACTTCGTTTTCCCAATGTTCCGCGCGAATACTATTTATGAAGGTGAATACCTTCTAGGTACGTCGATTGCTCGTCCTTTAATCGCTAAGCGTTTAATCGAAATCGCTAATGAAACCGGTGCTGATGCCATCTCTCACGGCGCTACTGGTAAAGGTAACGACCAAGTACGTTTCGAGCTAGGTGCTTATGCCCTTAAGCCAGGCGTTCAGGTAATTGCGCCTTGGCGTGAGTGGGACTTATCGTCTCGCGAATCTTTAATGGCGTATTGCGATAAGCACGGCATTGAAGTTGAAAAGAAAAAAGGCAAGAAGTCTCCTTATTCTATGGATGCTAACTTGCTGCACATCTCTTACGAAGGCGACATTCTAGAAGATCCTTGGAATGAACCAGAAGAAGACATGTGGTTGTGGACTAAATCTCCAGAAAACGCACCTGATGAGCCTACTTATTTAACCCTTACCTTTAAAAACGGTGATGTTGTTGCAATCGATGGTATTGATAAGACCCCTGCGACTGTGATGGAAGAGCTAAACAAGGTAGCGGGTGAAAACGGTATTGGTCGTGTTGATATCGTAGAAAACCGTTATGTGGGCATGAAAGCTCGTGGTTGTTACGAAACCCCAGCCGGTACTGTGTTATTAAAAGCACACCGTGCAATTGAGTCTATTACTCTAGATCGCGAAGCGGCTCACCTTAAAGATGAGTTAATGCCTAAGTACGCCAACCTTATCTATAACGGATACTGGTGGTCTCCTGAGCGTGAAATGTTGCAAGCGGCCATTGATAATACGCAAAAGGTTGTTAACGGTGATGTTCGTCTTAAGCTTTATAAAGGGAACGTGATTGTTGTTGGACGTCAGTCTGAAGACAGCTTATTCGACGAAGCCATTGCTACGTTTGAAGACGACGCTGGCGCATACGATCAGAAAGACGCAGCAGGCTTCATTAAGTTGAATGCTTTACGTCTACGTACGGCTGCTAAGAAAGGTCGTAATCCTTTAGATAAATAGTCTTTGGACAAATAATCTTAAAGAATCGACTTTTAAAAGAAACCGCTTCATAGCAATATGAAGCGGTTTTTTTGTGGCTGCTCTTAGGTCTAGCCTGCGCCGTATAAACTATCTTGCATGTGT
>CAXIBC010000047.1:0-22879 GCA_964022115.1 uncultured Oleispira sp.
ATTTAGTTAATACTTAGAAACTCTGGCGCATGCTTATTAAGGTCGCTAATACTTCACCATCATCACCATAATCGGCATGGTCAAATTCAAAACGCACCGAACGGCTTTCCGTTACTTGATACCAAACTTGACCATAGATGTTGGCTTTCAACTGACGAGCAGAGGCATCATCATCTTCGCCTTGTCCCAAACCTAAGTGGATATTTGTTTTTTCATCAATCTGATACTGAGTCGATAGCGAAGTGGTATAAGTATAACTATTTTCTTCCGTATCACGATCAGCACCACGATAAGCAAAACCAAACTCTAAATCTTTAGTCGCTTGCAACTTAGCACCAGCACCAAAGATCGCTGGTTCAGAAACTAGATCTTTCGCCGCTGCAATTTTACCGGCATCGGCAGATAACTTTGCCGCCGCTAAGTTCGCTTTCGCCGCTTCACTTTCTGCTACTAAGTTTTTAACGTAAACCGCATTCAAAGTAATGTCACCTAGGGTCGTTGCACCAGCCACTGATATACCGGTAATACCCGCATCATTGGTTAGTTCATCAGCCCCATTCACATCAGTACTGCGAGCATCATCACCTACATGCAAAGCAACTGTTGCTGTTACTGGAGACGCTGTTCCCCAGCCGCCGTTACCATAGGTATAACTGATGACACTAGAGTTACGGAAACCATAAGCCATTGAACCTTTAAGCTCATCGGTTACATAGAAATAGGAAGCTAAACCTTGAGACTCACCTCGGGCGGTATTCCAACCACTGTATTGCATAAAAGCAGACCACTGAGTACCAATTTTAAAACTATGAGCGCCTTTTTCTAGCCCCAACCAACCTAGACGTGTTTTAAGTGCTTCACCACCACTTTCTAAAACGTTCGCTTGGAATTCCATACGATAAGTGCCTTTCCAGCCACCCTCAATGGCTTCTTCCCCCTTAATACCAATACGTGATTGCACGTTATTGGTTAACGCAAATTCTTGGGCATCGCTATTACCGTTAGGTGCTTCACCACCAGGGTAAACATCTGTGCCATTAGTAAGGTCAGACTCATTAAAGTGTTCTAAACCGATATCCACAAAACCATAGATATCTGCGGTCGGTGCCGCCATTGCAACATGGGTAAAAGTAGCCGCTATTAACGTCGTTGCTAACAGTAATTTTTTCTTCATTGATACAAGCCTATTCTCAATTCTTATCTATCTGAGTATCTGCTAAATACTCAGCGCCTTATGCTTGGCTATTTTTCAACCAGTCATAATTCAATATGCGTCACCTTACAGGAAACTTGATTGAATGGACATTCAATAGAGATATAGGGATGTAAAATAATTGTTACAAAATGTATGGATATTTTTATCACTAATAATCATTAACCCAAGCTTTTGGCTAAAAAGGGACAATTCCTTATATATTAGACAGTTAAGACATATTAGAAGAGCATCATAGATTAAATTTTTATGCTTTTTGATTAACTTAGCCCTAAAAAATAAGACTGAGTGTGCTATCTTGCGCGCCAAACAAATACAGACCGAAAGGTCAGATTAATTTACACCTGGATAAAAATCACTAAACAAGGGTAATCAATGTCTTCCAATGCAAACATGCACGGCTTTTGGAAAAGCCGCTGGCTATTTATTTTAGCGGCAACGGGATCTGCGGTCGGTCTCGGAAATATCTGGAAATTTCCCTACATCACGGGCGAAAATGGCGGTGGGGCTTTTGTCTTAGTCTATCTAATATGCATTTCAATTATCGGTATTCCGGTCATGATCGCCGAAGTATCTCTCGGGCGCATGGGTCGCCAAAGCCCTATCAATACCATGAAAGCATTAGCAAAGCGTGATAATGCCAGCCCTAACTGGAGCATTATTGGCTGGATGGGTGCGCTTGCAGGATTTTTGATTCTATCTTTTTACTCGGTTATCGCCGGCTGGGCCCTCTCTTATACCGTCGATATGGCCGATGGTGATTTTGTTAAAATTAGTGCCGAAGAGTCGGGCAATATTTTCTCTGCCTTATTAGCCAATCCGATTCAGTTAACTATTTGGCATACCGCCTTTATGCTATTGACTATGGTGATTGTGGCCCGTGGGGTAAAGGCAGGATTAGAAAAAGCCATTCAGATTTTAATGCCGGCATTATTTATCTTATTATTTATTTTATTTGGTTATGCCTTAAGCTCTGACGGTTTTGGTCAAGGTCTCGACTTTATGTTCAGCTTTGATTTTAGCAAGCTAACCACGGAAAGCATTATCGTAGCACTAGGTCATGCCTTCTTCACGTTGAGCTTAGGTTTAGGCGCTATCATGGCTTATGGTGCTTATATGCCGGAAAAAACCTCCATTGCTCAAACCGTACTGATTATTGCTTTCTTAGATACCGCCGTTGCCATTATGGCTGGCCTAGTCATTTTCCCAATTGTCTTTGCTAATGGTTTAGAGCCTACTGCGGGCCCAGGTCTATTATTCCAAACCTTACCTATTGCTTTTGGCCAAATGAGTGCTGGGGTAATTTTTGGTACTCTGTTTTTTGTCTTGGTCTCTTTTGCTGCTTGGAGTTCAGCAATTTCGTTGGCCGAACCCATTGTTGCTTGGTTAGTTGAACGTTTTACTATCAGTCGTAATAAAGCGGCGTTGGCGATTGGAATCAGCGCTTGGGCATTAGGTCTAGCAACCGTATTCTCATTTAATATATGGTCGGATATGAAGGTTTTTGATAAAACAGCGTTTGATTTATTAGACTTTTTAACTACCAATATTTTATTGCCATTAGGGGGGCTAGCGATAGCCATATTTACCGGCTGGAAGGTTTCCAAAACTAAGACCATGAATGAAGTTGGAATCGATTATCCGTTCCTATTCAATCTTTGGTTATTTACCCTACGCTTCTTAGCGCCTATTGCGATTATTGCAGTACTGGTGAATGGTTTAGTCTAGCGCGTCATTTGGTAGACAGTAGAAAGTTAGGCTCGTGCTAACTTTCTACTGTCAGCTAAACTTAGGCTGTAAAACTTAAAACTTAATCGCAGCACCAAGATTTAACGAACTCATGGTATGGCTTAAGCTGATGGTTTCATTAGCAGTAAACAAACCATTGGATGCTTCAATTTCTATATCCTGCCAAGCAATACTTTTAATTCGATAGGAAACATCCAGTTCAAAATGCTTATGCAAGTCCAGCTTGATACCGGCTAATAATTGAAAAGAGAAGCCAGATAAGTCTTCATCGCTGGTAAACACATTGCCTGAATCTTCGTAGTTATATAATCCAAAACCTAGCCCCCAATAAGGCAAAACCTTATCGTCGCCATAAACGTAATGCCAATCAAAATCAGTGCCATGGAATTTAGCTTCATCATCTGAATCATACGTCGCCTTAATGACGCTACGGGAAATCTGAAAGCGATTATTAGTATCAAAGCGAAAGCCAAGAAACAAACCTAACCCAGTCGTATCAATATCGTCTTTTTCTTCTCTACCTGAACTTTTATATTCCGTTTTGGCAGTGCCTATCAAGCTAGTATTGCTATCGATACCTAAATAGACCCCAGGTTCAACGTCGGCTTGAGAGCTGATTGAGAGGGTCGAAAGAAGAAGAAAAGCAGCGGCAGAAATTGGCTTAATCATAATGGGTCCTTAATTGACTGATACGAATATCACTAGTATGAGCATCATGGGGACAAAACATGCACGGATCTTCATGCCTGTCTCTCATACCTAACTCTACATAGCTATCTCACATATCTAAGCCTTAAATTCTAATGATATTCACCCCCAAGTCAATTCAGGTTAACTTATGTCACCCTTTGTTATTTTTTGTGAATCCATAGACGATTCAAGAAACTGTAATTCAGCCAAACGTCGATACAAGGGTGAGCGCTCTATAAGCTCATCATGACTACCAACATCCACCAGCGCTCCATGGTCAAATAATACAATACGGTCGACATGCCTCACGGTCGCTAACCGATGGGCAATAATAAAGGTGGTTCGCCCTTTCATTAATCCGTTTAATGCTTGCTGCACATAATGCTCACTTTGGGCATCCAAAGCACTGGTTGCTTCATCTAATAATAAGATTTTGGGATCACGCAATATCGCACGGGCAATCGCCAGTCTCTGCTTCTGGCCACCGGAAAGCTTAACTCCCTGCTCCCCTAAAAATGACTGGTAGCCATCCGCTAGCTGATCAATAAACTCATCCGCATGGGCCGCTTTGGCGGCGGCCAATACTTCGTCTGCCGATGCCTCTGGTCGACCGTACTTTAAGTTATCCCAAACATTGGCACTGAATAACACAGGTTGCTGAGGCACCAGTGCAAATTGACTGCGTAAATCTTGTAAATTCCAACGTGATAACGACTGGCCCGATATTTTTATATCACCACTTTGTGGATCACGAAAGCGCAATAACAAATCAAATAACGTCGATTTTCCTGCCCCTGATGGCCCCACTAGCGCAATACGCTCACCGGCTTTCACGGTTAAATTTAACTGAGATAATGCGGGAGTTTGTGGGCGCGAAGGGTAAGCATAAGTCATATCCTTAAACTCAATCAGTACCCCATCATCCTTTTGCGGAGGAAGATTACTGTCTTTAGCAGACTGTATTGCGGCGTCTGTCAGTAATAATTCACGGATGCGCTCAGCCGCCCCAGCGGCTCTTTGTACTTCACCATAGACTTCAGTTACCGCCGCTAACGACCCAGCGACCATGATGGCGTAAAATACAAAAGCCGCCAGTTCTCCAGCCGAGAGTTGGCCAGCAATGACATCGCTCCCCCCCACAAATAACATGCCCGCAACCGCCCCCATAACTAGCATCATCACCATGGCAATTAAAGCGGCTCGTTGACGAATTCGTTTTAACGCCACAGTAAAGGCACTTTCCGCAGCCAGATCAAATTGTGCCACTACCATATCTTCTCGAGTAAAAGCCTGTACGACTTTAATATGCTGTAAACTCTCTCCAGCCCAAGCACCGACTGAGGCAATTTTATCCTGACTATCACGGGATAGTTTTTTCACTTTACGGCCAAAATAGATTAACGGAAATATAATCAAAGGCACGACCAATAAGACGATCAAGGTGAGTTTTATATTGCTCATAAACATCAGACTTAAGCCGCCAATAAACGTCAGGGTATTACGTAGAGCAAACGATAAAGAAGAGCCAATAACGGATTGTAGTAATGTGGTATCTGTGGTGACGCGGCTTTGTATTTCTCCGGCTAAATTATCCTCAAAGAAACTCGGTGGCAAACTAACAAGATGGGAATAAAGCTGCTTACGAATATCGGCGACAACCCGTTCCCCCAACCAAGACACCATATAAAAACGAAAATAGGCACCGACCGACATAGCAAAAATTATAATGCCTACCAAGGATAATGCATTCGCTAAACCTAAAGTCGATTGATTAGAAAAACCCTCATCAATCATTAATTTAATGCCTTGACCTAAAGACAAGGTAAGTCCTGCGGTAAAAACCAAAGCACATATCGCTATGATTAAACGCAAACGATACGGTCGAACAAATTGCCATAACCAAAATAACATGCTGAAACCCTTTTTATACCCTTGCCTTGTATACCCTTGCACAGGGACAGTAAGTTGCGCCCACGATAGCAATATTTTAAATAGCTCAGCAAATAAAAGCGTATAATTAATGCATTCATATTTTCAGCCATTACTACTGCGTTAGGTATCCTATGCCGCACCCTTACTCTCAACCAGCCTCTGCTGCACCATCAATACGCACCCTAGCCGTATTACTGGCAATGCTCACCGCTGTCGCGCCTTTAGCTGTGGATATGTATTTACCCGCGATGAAAGCCATGGCCATAGATTTATCAAGCGCCATTCATTATGTCGAAATAAGCGTCAGTACTTTTTTATTGGGTTTTGCTCTCGGTCAGCTCACTGGCGGGCCATTATCGGATCGCTATGGTCGCAAGCCTATTATCGCCATTGGCTTAATTATTTTTTCTTTAACGAGTTTATTACTGACCCAAACAGAATCTATCAACCAGCTACTATTTTTACGAGCGTTACAGGCTATCGGTGGAGGCATGGCTACGGTCAATTCATCGGCTATGATCCGAGACCTATTTACCGGCGACGAAATGGCAAAAGTATTATCCATGGTCGCTATCGTCATGATGTCTGCCCCCCTTATCGCCCCACTACTCGGGTCCTTGGTGGTGAGCTTTTTCAACTGGCAAGCTATTTTCTTGAGCCTAGCCATCTATTCATTCGTAGTCATGCTGTTATTACTTTGGCGCTTGCCAGAGACCAACCCAAAAACAAAAGCACAACCCCAGACTAAAACCAAACTGTGGCATTCCTATTATCGGGTCATTACGCACCGTCAAGCGATGGGCTACATTGTCGCCATCAGTTTTGCTTTTAGCGGCATGTTTGTCTTTATTACCTCGTCAGCGTTCGCCTATATGGAATATTTTTCGGTCAGCGTACAACTTTTCCCTTTTTTATTTGGCGCTAACGTTTTAGTGATGATGCTGATGAACCGTATCAATGTATGGGCATTAAACCATTACCCTGCCAGTAGCATTTTAACCACGGGTTTATGCATTCAGCTGGTATGCGCCATCGCATTAGTCATCGCTAGCTATCTTGAGCCGAGCCTTTATCTCATTGTGATGTTAAATATGCTTTTTGTCGGTTCGCTAGGACTCATTGCCGCTAATGCGACCGCCGGCACCCTGAATTTCTTTCCAGATATCAGTGGCACGGCGACGGCAGTGATTGGGGTCACGGAATTTACACTAGGGGCTTTGGTCGGGATTTTATGGTCTTATTTGCACGAACTGGAATTCATAGCAAGCCATCAATACAGTCTCAGCCCTATGGCTTGGGTGATGGCTAGCTGTGCACTGCTGGGTCTTCTTGGCTTAAAATTACTCTCGCATCCGAAGACGACCCCCCTTCCTATTTAGCGACTTATTGATTAATAAAGCGCTTTTAACGATTCACTAAGCTGCTTTAGGTAAGGAGGATGCTTTATCTTTTGCATCTTCTTGCAAACGCTTTCTTTGTGCTTGCTGCTGTAAGACAACTTGTAGCAGAGTATCGCCAATGGCATTTTGTAGGTCTAGTGATGTCATTATTTTTCTCCAATCATTATTTTAAGTAAGGGTATCGTTAGGCTAGCTATAAGTTAGCTCGGCTATTTGCGTATTCGCTGCTTGCACCGCTTGCTCGGCCTGGTTACCTGCTAAACCTTCGGCATAAATAAACTCAACCTCTTGTACACCGACAAACTTAAGCACCTGCTCAAGCCAAGGCGCCTGATGGTCAAATGCCGTATTGGCATACTGGCCACCTCGCGTTGCGACAACATAAGCCTTTTTCACATTCAATAAACCTTCTGGGTCATGCTCACCGTAGCGGAAACTCACCCCAGCACGGGCAATATGGTCAATCCACGCTTTTACTGTAGAAGGCGTACTGAAGTTGTACATAGGCACCGCCAGAATCAGAGCATCGGCATCTTGCAGTTCAGCAATATACTCATCAGAACGTTTTGTTGCCGCCTGCTGTACGGCATTACGTTGCTGTACCTCTAATTGAAAACCGGCAAAAACTTCTTCCGTTAAATGGCCTAAACCTTCTTGGTTTAAATCCCGGTAATGAACCACAGTACCTTCAACCTGAGTCAATTGATCAACAATGGTTTTTGCTAAAAGCGATGAAGTAGCTTGGCGACCCGCCATGCTGGAATCGATATGTACTATTTTCATAATGTGTCTCCTAAAACCTACGGATTTAAAATAAAACAGGTCATAAACTAATGAAGCCAGTATATATCTATTAATTTGATTAGGTACCGGCTAAAATCGATCTAATCAATCGTAATTTTCGATCAATTACTGGTCCCCATTAAGCACTCAAGGCTAAGTTTTTATGACCACAGCAAGCACGCCAACCCACCCCCACAAATCTCCGATACCTCAAGTCAGCCTTGAACAGTGGTCAATGTTTATCACGGTTGTGGAAGCTGGCAGCTTTCAAGCCGCCGCCGATAAACTACTAAAAAGCCAAAGTAGTATTAGCTATGCCATGCAGAAACTGCAGCAAGGTTTAGGGGTTAAGGTATTCCAACACAAGGGGCGCCGCGCTGAGCTTACCGATGCGGGCCAGCTCATGCTGCAAAGAGCCAGAGACTTGCTTCACGCAGCCAATGCAGCGGAAAAAGTAGCCGCTGACTTTTCCGCTGGTTGGGAGCCGCAAATAGGCTTAGTGTTAAATGAGATGTTTCCTCAACACATCCTACATAGTGCGTTAACGATCTTTGGCCAACAGTGCCCTCAAACACGGCTAGAAATATACATAGAGGTACTTTCCGGTATTGACGATAAACTACGCTCAGGTGAAGCCCAAGTAGCCGTGAACCATATGATTCCTAGTGGTATGGTCGGTGAGCCGATTGTCGAAATGGAGTTTGTTCGCGTCGCGCACCCCGACCACCCACTACATCAATTAGGCCGAGCGATTCACCCCAGCGATATGAAATTGCATCGCCAAATAGTGATTCGCGATTCGGGTAGCTATCGTCGTGAAAATCGTGGCTGGCTAGGTTCAGATCAACGCTGGACCGTCCCTAGCATGAAAGAAGCCTTTGAATTATTAAAACTGGGGTTTGGCTCTGGGGTATTAGCGCGCAGTATCGCTCAACCCGCGCTCGAACGGGGCGAACTGAAAGAGCTGGATATCGATGGTGGGGGTCGCCTTAGTACCAAGATGAACCTTATTTTTGCCGATAAGGCGAATACAGGCCCTGCGGCCCGACTATTAGCTAAATTGTTGAAAGAAGCAGCAAAAAACGACAAGTCTGGTAGAATGTAGCTAGACTTTTACCTATACCCCTATTCTTATATCTGAGAACATCCACCGAGGCTTTACCTTGTCTGCTGAAATTACTTCTTTTTCTGATTTTTTCATTCACGATCGTATTGAAAAAACCCTTGAGAAACTCAAGCTCAATATCCCAACCGACGTGCAGAAGACCTCAATTCCTCATGCATTAGATGGCAAAGACCTACAGGTTTGTGCCGAAACTGGCAGTGGTAAAACTCTGGCTTTTTTACTGCCTATGATGCAAAAGTTCTTAGAGTCTAAATCAACCATTCAAGGCACTCGTGGACTGGTATTAGTCCCGACTCGAGAGCTGGCGCGCCAAGTATTTAAAGCGGCTAAACAATTTACCGACATGAACGGTATGAACGTAGGCCTATTAACCGGTGGTGATGACTTCAAATTCCAAGCCGCTATGCTGCGTAAGAACCCTGAAATTATCGTTTCCACCCCAGGTCGTTTAGTCGATCACATTAAGCGTCGCTCAACTGACCTAGTCGGTCTTGAAATACTGGTATTAGATGAAGCCGATCGCATGCTAGACATGGGTTTCGCAGAAGACATGGAAATTATCTCGGAAGAGTGTAACGAAGGTAACCGCCAAACGTTATTATTCTCAGCGACACTTCACCATAAAGGCATCGCTCGTGTTGCCGCTAAGGTTCTGAAGGATCCGATTGAGATCACGACCGCCACCGTACGCGACAAGCACGATAACATCAGCCAGCAAGCGATTCTGGCGGACGATGATGCACACAAAGACCGTATTTTGAGCTGGTTGTTATCCAATGATACTTTCCAGAAAGCCATCATTTTTACCAATACTCGCATCGAATCTGAGCGCTTAAACGTATTCTTGCGTCAGCACAGCTGTCGCTGTGCGGTATTGCACGGTGAACTTAGCCAAGACCAGCGTAATGCGACTATGCAGTTATTCCGCGATGGTAAAATCAACGTCTTGGTCGCGACCGATGTGGCCTCTCGTGGCATTGATGTCAAAGGCATCGACCTTGTTGTGAACTACAACATGGCACGTAAAGGCGATGATTATGTTCACCGTATTGGCCGCACCGGTCGTGCTGGCGAAACCGGTACGGCGATCTCTTTGATCGATCATACTGAATGGAACCTTAAAGCCGCGATTGAACGCTACCTTAAGCAAGATCTTGAAAATCGTGTAATTAAAGAATTGAAAGGAGCTTATAGTGGTCCTAAACGCCTAAAAGCGTCAGGTAAAGCGGCAGGTTCTAAGAAGAAAAAAGCAGGTCCAGGCCGTGATAAACGTCCAGGTAAAGGGGCTATGCCAGCGAAGAAGAAGATTAGCGCGAAGAAAGCTAATGGCCCACGCCCTAGTCGCCCTAAGCCAAGTAATTTGATGGATACTCAAGGCTTCGCCCCGATTAAGAAAAAGAAGCCGACGCCGAATAAAGACAGCTAACACTTACTGCTGGTAAGACTGATAGCCAACGCCCCAAGCTGACTTCATCGCTGTGGGGCTTTTTTTGCCTTTGCTAGCATACAGAATACTCTGTCATCAACTGCCAGCACCATCAATACCAGCACCATCAATGCCAGATAGTCGCTTATTAATGCAACAGGCTCGCTTCAACGTCCTCGGCAAAATCAGGGCTCAATACCGCAACTCGATTCACCATAATCAAGCTATGGGTCGGCATAACCACCTCATCGTCCGCATCAGGCGCTATAATGTCATCCAATAAAACGCAGGTAGCATCAATAGAATCCAAAGCGACAATCACAGCACTGTAAAAGCCGTATTTGGTATTAATAGAGACTAGATCACCGACTTCGATTTCTTGTCGATAGGTAATAAAATCCTCTCCTTCCAACTCTTCCCCAGGCCAAGGGGTATGAAAACGCGCGGTCGCCACAAGATTGATTAAGCCTTGTACCATGCCATCTTCAATATCCAGTTCAACATCCTTATCGGTAATATTCATCACCTTACGTAATAAGCACATAAAGAGCTCACTATCTTCATCAGACCAGCGTAAGTCGATGGGGTTTTGATGTTTATTAGAAGATTTAAAAGAAACATCAATCGCATATTCAATCGCGACCTTATCGGCTTCTTCACCACGGGGCATCAAGACACTAACGACATCTAGGTCGCTATTCTGTTCATTGGCTAGACGCCAAAACAAGGGCTGCAATACGGCATTCATGTCGTTTACTCCTCTAGAGTGGCTAACTTCGCACCTTTACCCGACGCACTTTTATTCGTTGGGCTGATTTTTATTAACAGTGCTCACTTATTATTAGCAGGGCAATATAGGTCGCGCAAGGTTAAATCCATTAACTTTTAGTGATTACTGTCTAGTTATCGTTCAATGTTGAGTGGCTTTAAGGGTAATTCAGCGCAAAAAAATAGATAAAAGTCATATAAGATACTGTCGATTTTCATGCTCCCTACCCGCAGGCCAACCCCTTGTTCTTATAGTCAGAACAGTCAAAAAGTTCACTTGCTTGTTAAAAGTGATACTATTCAAGAAAAATTATTAAGGACAGTCCATGCACACCTTGCGTTTATTACCCCTTACCGCCCTACTTTCAGCGAGTTTAATCACAGGTTGTGCGACTAAGGTCGCTAACTTAGATTATATTGAGCTAGAAGCACAAAAAGATGCTGCTATGGCAGATGAGTCGGCGGCAAAAAGCATTCAACGCGCACAAATGAACATAGAGCTGGGTAAAAGCGAAGAACTGGCTTATTACGCCCCTCGCCACCTAGCCATCGCTCAGAAAAAACTGCTACAAGCGCGCGACATGCATACTTCTGGCGATCCTGATGGTGAAGTGAAGCCCGTTGCTATGGCGTCTAAGAAAACCCTTGAAGCCGGCTTAGCCAACAAAAAAACCGTTATCAAAACCTTGCGCCCTGCCCTTAAACACAAAGAAAAACTGCTTGAGATCAAGGCCGATAAATACTACCCAGAAAACTATCAACAAATAACCGCGACCATAGTTGAGCTAATCGATCTGATAGAAGATGGCAAGATAGCGGAAGCTCAGCTAGGACAAAAAGCTCTATTACCTCGTATGCACGCAAACGAAGTAGAAACCATTGAGTTTATTCAGCTGCAGCCGATTAAAGATCAGCTAAATAATATCAAAGGCAAGGGTGGGGATAGCATTGCACCTAGTAGCTGGGCTGTCGCACAGCGTAGCCTACTGAAAGCACAAGCCGTGATTAGCAAAACCCCACGTGCTAAGAAACAAATTCTTTCTGTAACCCACGACGCCCAGCGCGCTGCGGATCATGCGAATGTCATTACCGATTTCGCTAATGAATTAAATGATGCGAATAGCGATAATGCTGAAGCGATTGCACTAAAAGTAGAGCGTTGGTTATATCGCGTATCCGTAGCGCTTAAGCACGACGATATTCGCCACCGCCCCTTCGACGAACAAGCTGCCGTACTTGCGACTGAAGTAGAAAAAGTGATGCGCAAAAGCCGTTAATAAAAAGGCGATCAAACATCACATAAAAAAGACCTGTAGTTTTTAATTGCAGGTCTTTTTTTTACTTAATGCAAATAACTACTCGTCAGAAGAGCTGTCGATAGGATCAACTGGGGGGCGTTTAAAAGCTTGGCTAGGAAAGTGTCGGATATTGCCGCTAGGGTCATCTTTCGCGGGGGTGACTTTCACTACCCCAGGTTTTTCCATTTCATCGATACGGATAATAGAAGGCAGTGGAATGAAGCTGCGCTTTACCCCAGCAAACTCCAATTTCAATTTCTCAAAATTGGCTTGTGCTTCGACCTCGTCACTTGCATCACTAACCTGACTTTCATCAAATAGCAGCTCTTCAACTTCCACAAAGCCATACATCTCACTTTGATAGATATAGCGGCTATATAGCTCGTAGACCTCACCTTGGTTGTTAAAAACAACTCGATAAATCGGTTCGGCAGTAGGTTTCTCGGCCATTTGGCTCTAACTCATCAATGAAAAAACGCATTTTACCATACTTCCTTTAGTTAGATGGGCGATGGACAATACAAGATTAGATTGTTCAGCCATTGAGCAGTATAATGCCGCGCAATTGTCTCTTTAAATACGTATACCCCAGATTAAAACGAGGTCGCTCAATCATGGCGAAAAAGCTGTTTATTAAAACCCACGGTTGTCAGATGAATGAATACGATTCATCCCGCATGGCCGATATGCTGGGTGAAAGCCATGAAATGGAAATCACCACCAATGAAGCAGAAGCCGATGTTATCCTGCTAAATACCTGCTCTATCCGTGAAAAAGCACAAGAAAAGGTATTCCACCAGCTCGGTCGCTGGAAGCACCTTAAAGAGAAGAACCCAAATCTTATCGTTGGTGTTGGCGGCTGTGTGGCGAGCCAAGAAGGCAAGGCCATCATGCATCGTGCTCCGGTAGTCGACATGGTATTTGGTCCTCAGACCTTGCACCGCTTGCCTGAGATGGTGAATAAGTCAGAAAATAATGAAAAGGTCGTTGATATTTCTTTCCCAGAGATCGAAAAATTCGACCACTTGCCGGCCCCTAAAGTAGAAGGCGCGAGCGCCTTCGTCTCTATTATGGAAGGTTGCTCCAAGTACTGCTCTTTCTGCGTTGTACCCTATACCCGAGGCGAAGAGGTCAGCCGCCCGCTACACGACGTATTAAAAGAAGTAGAAGAAGTTGCGGCTCAAGGCATTCGGGAAGTTAATTTGTTAGGCCAGAACGTAAACGCTTACCGTGGGGCGGTATACAGTGGTGCTGTAGCTGCGACACAAGGTCTAGGGGTGATTATCTCGGATGCCCAAGGTAACGACATCAATAATGCTGGGGATGCCGAAGACTACGCGGATTTAGCGGAATTGATCAGTCGTGTTGCCGATATTGATGGCATCGACCGTATTCGCTTCACCACCTCGCATCCAATGGAATTCAGCGATAGCTTAATCGACGTTTATGCTGAAGTCCCTGAGCTGGTAAGCCACTTACACCTACCCGTGCAAAGCGGCTCTGACAAGATCTTAAGCGCCATGAAGCGTGGCCATGGCCGTGACGAGTACATTGCTAAAGTAAAACGCATTCAACAGATTCGTCCAGATTTGTGTATGTCGTCTGATTTCATCATCGGCTTCCCGGGTGAAACCGAACAAGATTTCCAAGATACCATGGATTTGATTGCGGAAATTGGCTTCGATCTATCCTTCAGCTTTATCTACAGCGCGCGCCCAGGCACGCCCGCGTCGGATCTAGTCGACGATACCCCAGAAGAAGTGAAGAAGCAGCGCTTGCACATATTGCAAGACCGTATCAATCAGCAAGCCCAAGCTATTGCCCGTAAAATGGTCGGTAATACCGAAACCATCCTAGTAACAGGGGTTTCACGTAAAGATGAAGACCGCTTGCAGGGCCGCACAGAAAATAACCGCGTCGTGAACTTCACTAGCGACGATCATAGCCTGATCAACAAGTTTGTTAAGGTTCATATTGATAAAGCCTTACCTAATAGCTTGATGGGTACCGTAGTTGACCCCCATTTAGCGTATTAAGTATTGCTGAATTGATACAGTGACGAGCATCAAAGGTGTGGTTTTTTAACCACACTTCTTTTTTGCCAGTTCCTTTTCTTTTATAGATTAATGAGTTTGAAAACTTCAGATTCACATTGCGAACCTACTACCATTCAGCATAAGCTAAAGATATATCCTACTTATCGGGAGCGAGACCCCAGTTGAGCGAAAAACTAGCCTTATTAAATGCAAAGCAAAACAATGCAAACGAACCGCAAGATGAGCAAACCAACAAGACTGCCAAACATGGCATCACCTTCCGTGTAGAACCCGAAGATGCCAAACGCCTTGCGAACTTATGCGGCCAACTCGATAGCCACATCAAGCAAATCGCCAACCACTTTAAATTAAAGATATACAACCGTGGTGCGCGCTTTCAAATTGAAGGCAACCTAGATAAAGCAGAAGCGGTGAAAAATCTGCTCAATCGCCTCTATCGTGAAACTCATAATGGTACCGAGATCACTCCAGATCTGATTCATCTATTATTACGCGAAGCCAAAGCCGAGCATGGGTATAAGCGCAAAAAAGCCAGTGCGGATATCAGTGATAGCGATGTGATTAAAACTCCACGTATGATCATTCAGGCCCGTGGGGATCATCAACTCGGCTACCTAGCAACCATCCGTGAAAATGTTATCAATTTCGGGGTCGGCCCAGCGGGTACGGGGAAAACCTATTTAGCCGTGGCCTGTGCGGTTGAAGCCTTGATGCGCGATGAAGTAAGCCGTATTTTATTAGTGCGCCCAGCGGTAGAAGCAGGTGAAAAACTGGGTTTCTTACCCGGTGACTTATCACAAAAAATCGATCCGTATCTACGTCCGCTATACGATGCCCTAAACGACATGTTAGGCAGCGAACAAGTCGAGAAATTAATCGAGCGTAATGTAATCGAAGTTGCACCACTAGCCTATATGCGTGGCCGGACGCTTAGCCACAGCTACGTGATTCTAGATGAAAGTCAGAATACAACTCGGGAACAAATGAAGATGTTTTTAACCCGTATTGGTTTTGGCTCCAAGGCTGTCGTCACTGGGGATATTACCCAGGTCGATTTACCTCGTGGGGTACAATCTGGTTTACGCCATGTACTTGATGTACTCGATGGTATTGAAGGCATTGGCCTCACTCGCTTTGCTAACTCAGACGTCGTTCGTCATCCATTAGTGCAAAAAGTAGTTGATGCCTACGACAAGTTTGAAAGTGCCGAGAAAAAACGTAAAGAAGCAAAACATGCAGAACAAAAACGCATCGCCTTAGAGCAAAGTGCGCAACTGCAAGCGACTCACGCCATTCTTACCGCGCCAGCACCAGCGATAACAGCCCCTGAGAAAACAACTCCTGAAAATATAGATAGTGATCATAACAAGTCATGACTGAAGAATTTGTAAACGAAATCGATTTGCAGCTCGATCTGCAAATCGCCTGCTCAACCGACTATGGCAGTGCAACCGACCTGCCGAGTGAAGAACAACTTAATAAATGGGTTAGTGCGGCAATCATAAAACGCACAGCCCATGAAGAACCTGAACTCACCATTCGCATCGTTGATGAAGCGGAAAGCCAAGAGCTCAACCATGAATATCGTGGAAAAGATAAACCAACTAACGTTTTATCTTTTCCTTTTGAAGCCCCTGCTCATATCCCGATTCCGTTATTAGGGGACTTAATTATTTGCCGACAAGTCGTTGAACGCGAAGCTATTGAACAAGGTAAACCACTGATCGCTCACTGGGCTCATATGACAGTTCACGGTTGCTTACATCTATTAGGTTATGATCATATAGAAGATGAAGAAGCCGAAGAAATGGAAGGCATTGAGCGTCAAGTGATGGCAGACTTAGGTTTTGAAGACCCTTATAAGGACGATGAAACTGAATGATATGCATGATTGCTTAGCCATCGCTTCAGCATGAATATAGAGAAGGTCATGAATCATTTAGCCAAGCAAGAAGGGATTAATGAACTAGACGCAATATTGGTCATGAAAAAAGAGTTGGTACTGGCCTTTAGAAGTGATGAATAAAATAAAAGACGGTTAAAGATCTTAACTCAGCTATTAAAACACGCTGAAGGTCACTGAATAACTCAAGCAGAGATTCACTGAATAACTCAAGCAGAATCACGCATTAATCTGTGATTCTGCCTGCAAGCAGATAATTAAGCACGACGCTTTCGAAACGCATAAATACCTGCATTCAATAGCGTACCAAAGAATACCCCCCACTCACTTAGGTTTTCTTTTGGTTTTTTGCCTTTTGCCATACGGGCTAGCTGAGCTTCGTACCAAGTAATATCCAACATCGCCATTTTATCAATCGCACGCTTACCCGTGGTTAATACTTTTAATGGCTGCTGATGATTTTCATCCGCGATTAATTTATTAGGAAAGTCAGGATCAACGCAAGTAGTTCGGGCAATACCAATAAAGTCGGTTGCGCCAGAATCTAACGCTGCTTGCATGGCTTTAGACGAACGAAAACCACCGGTAACCACTAATGGCGTATCCACTAGAGCACGCACTTTCTCGGCATAATCTAAAAAATAGGCTTCACGCTGGACCGTGGATTTTTTTGCATCACTGCCCATCATGGATGGATTCTCATAGGTGCCACCGGAAATTTCGATCAAGTTGATACCGGCATCCGCCAAGGTTTTAACCACCTGCATAGAATCTTCTTCGCTAAACCCCCCCTTCATAAAGTCAGCCGAGTTCAGTTTAATACCAATCGGGAAATCAGCGCCAACTTGCTCACGAATGGCATTATAAATAGACAATACAAAACGCATACGATTTTCTAATGAACCGCCCCATTGATCATCACGCTGGTTATGACGCGGTGATAAAAACTGGCTTACTAAATAACCATGAGCACCATGAATCTGAACCCCGGTAAAACCGGCTTCTTTTGCTAATTTGGCACTGGTCGCAAATTTTTTAATGATTTCTAAAATTTCACTTTCTAATAATGCACGGGGCTTATTAAAGCCTTTTTCCAGTCCACGAGTTAAAGCAATCGCAGAAGGGGCAACCGGCACATCAACAATAAAATTAGGAATTTGCTTACCAGGGTGATTGAGCTGAGTCCAAATATGAGCACCGTTTTTCTTTCCCGCATTCGCCCACTTTTTAAATTCGGTTAAGTCACTCTTTTCATCCAATACCACATTTTTAGGCTCCCCCAAAGCACCACGATCAATCATGATATTACCCGTCATCGACAAGCCGATCCCTCCCTCAGCCCAGCGGCCATAAAGTTTTGCTAGACCCGGCTTTGGATTGTGATCACGAGTACCTAATTGCTCACTCATGGCCGATTTAAATAATCGATTTTTTATCTGCTGGCCATTTTTTAAGGTAAAACTAGAAGCTAATAATGCGCTCATATTGGTATCCTATATTGTATTTATTCGATTTAAGATTCACGATCACTTGCTTGCAGTTAGACCGATCGTCTTTTAATTAAGTTTAAAAAAAGCACAAATCCAGTGCTTTAAATTCAATGCTATTAGTTTGCTTATCTGAATTCCCCCGCTGATCTATTTAACCTTCAGCAGAGTCTCGATCATTAGCTCCATAATGCGTTTTACTGGCTGAGTATCTGCCGACATCTTCATCTTAATGAGTGCCCCTTCCCAAGCAGCCCAATAAACCGCAGCCATATCGGTTGAGCTAATATCATCGCGCACCAGTTGCTGAGTTTGCGCTTCAGCAAAAATAGTACTGAAAAACTGTAGCCACTTTTTCATTGCACGCTCTAACTCTAAACGGCACATTTCGCTTTCAGCGGAAATCTCGGTGGCGATCGAGCCAACTAAGCAGGATTTCTTAAACTCATGGCTTGCGTACTGCTTAAGACTATAGCGATAGATCGACCTAAGCTGTTCAATTGGGGTTAATGCCTTACCTTCACCATTAATAAACTCAGACAACTGATTCAGCAAGTCATGACTGTAATGGCTGATTACTTCTGCAACAAAGGCTTCTTTACTAGCAAAGAAGTTATAGAACGATCCCTTAGGAACACTCACTTCGTCTAATATCTGTTTGATGCCCGTGCCATGATATCCATGGACAGACAACTGCTGTATGCCGGCCTCGATTAAGGCTTCACGGGTCTGTTCACTGCGTCGTGGTCTATTCATGCTTATTACTTTATGACCGATCGTCTTGGAATGGAAGGAAAAAAGGGTAATTTCATGTAAATTCGTTAAATATTTAGAGAGAATGACTGGAAATAATGGATGGCTACTATTGACTAGCATGGAAGTAGCAATAAAAAACACGTATCAGGTTATTGGTTTACTCTTCACTAATAACAGTCATATTACGACCTTTTTCTTTTGCTTGGTATAAGGCAGCATCCGCTAACTTGAACAATGAATCAAAATCATTATTGCCATTCTTGTTCATACTAATACCCATACTCACCGTTATTTTAATCCCTTTAACCTCTGAGTTTTCAATCTGTAGCCGCAATGTTTCAGCTACCTTAAAGGCATCATTAGTGGTTATATTAGGTAAAACCAATACAAATTCTTCGCCGCCAAAACGGGCAATGATGTCATGCTCACGGCGATTATTTAAGAGTATTTGGCTTATATGCTGTAAAACCTCATCGCCAAATACATGACCATGAGTATCATTTACATTTTTAAAAAAATCGATATCAATAATAATAGTCGCAACCGATGACTCAGTTCGATTGGCTTGTGACAGCATTGGTTGAACTCTATTATTCAGCTCCCTTCTATTTAATAAGCCCGTCAGTGAATCAATCGTCGCTAACTCAATCAATTCAAGACTCTGCTTTTCTAATAATTCTTTAGCTTTAATCAGTTCCTGATAAAGTTTATCGCGATTAGCACAGTCATAGAGCGACCAATAGGTTATTTGATTTTCATCGATTTTTATATTTGCTACGACAGATAAGCGGCCACCATCTGACGTCATCATCGTTAGCTGCAACTCCTCCACACTGCGTTCATGTATTAATAACGGATATACATAGCTATCAATAAAAATCTTAGAAGCTTTAGTGAATACATCACGTAAGGATCGTCCTAACAGCTCATCTTTTCTCCAGCCAAGCTTATCCGCGATATATTGATTACTAAAAGTGATTTCTCTGTTAGAAGTAACCACAAGGTTTCCAGAATGAAAGACGTCTAAAACAGAGTCCAAGTTGTCTACTACCTATTTTGATAAGTTTGATGACTTATTGATTGCGTTCGACAAAATCGATCAACAAGGGCGTAATTAATTCAGGGTGTGTCATGTGCAAACAATGCCCTTGCGCTTCGATCAGCGCCAACTGGCTATCCATAATCTTTTCTGTCATATAGTTACCAATTTCAGGGGATGCTAAAGAATCTTTTGAGCTTTGGAAAATAAGTACAGGTTTCGCAATCTCTGTTAATAATGATCGGTAATCAGAAAAGAAGGTCGCCTTGGCGAAGGTTTTAGCGACAATAGGATCCGTACTGCAAAAACTGTTTGATAACTCGCCCACAAGTTCAGCAGAATGATCACTCCCCATTACCAGCGGTGCTAGATAATTAGCCCAACCAATATAATTTTTATCCATCAGATTGATCAGTTCTTCTAAGTCAATACGCTCAAAACCACCTACATAGTCAGGTGGTAAATTTAAAAAACAAGGCGATGGACAAATCATTGTGATATTGGTGATGCGATCACCGACATGAGTTGATGCTATCCCCGCAATAATCGAACTGACTGAGTGGCCAATGATTGAGACATTATGCAAATCCAGTGCAAGTATTATTTCTTCAAGGTCTTTCGCATAACCATCAAGGCTGGCATATCTTTTAGTAGAAAAACTTTCTAAATCTGATTGCCCTGAGCCAACATAATCAAATAGCACAACTTTAAAGCGTTTCTCTAGTTCTGGCAGCATAAAACGCCACATATTCTGATCGCAGCCAAACCCATGGGCCAGCAAAATGGTTTTATCACCTTGCCCAGTTATATGAACATGGTTTCTTTTCATTATGGCATCTTTATCGATGTCCTGGGCTTCTTGCATAGTCATGAGCACTTCCATGGGAGTTAATTATGAGTCATACCAAGTTTATCTGAAGAAAAGTATAGTCCATTCAGATTGATAGTTTAAAACTATCTATATGATAGATTTAATTCAATTTAACTATTTTTATGCAAGGTCATAATACCTCTCATGGATTGGGAAGAAGCCAATCAAACTTATTCACACCCTCAACTGATGTTAAAAAGGAATACAAAATGATTAATACTCAAATCAAACCCTTTAACGCAACGGCTTTTAAACAAGGCGAGTTCGTAGAAATTTCTGAAAAAGACGTACTAGGCAAGTGGGCTGTATTTTTCTTCTACCCAGCCGACTTTACCTTCGTATGCCCAACTGAGCTAGGCGACGTTGCTGACCATTACGAAGAGCTACAAAAGCGTGGCGTAGAAGTATTCTCTGTATCTACCGATACTCACTTCACTCACAAAGCATGGCACGATAGCTCTGAAACAATCGGTAAAATCAACTACTTCATGGTAGGCGACCAAACTGGCAACATCACTAACAACTTTGGCGTAATGCGTGAAGGCCAAGGCCTTGCAGATCGTGCAACTTTCTTAGTTGATCCACAAGGTGTTATCCAAGCAATGGAAATCACTGCAGAAGGTATTGGCCGTGACGCGGAAGACCTAATGCGCAAAGTGAAAGCAGCACAATATGTTGCCGCTAACCCAGGTGAAGTTTGCCCAGCAGCATGGAAAGAAGGTGAAGAAACTTTAGCGCCATCTTTAGACCTTGTTGGCAAGATCTAAGCGGAGAGATCTAAGCCCGTTAATAATCTAGGTCGATGCCTTGATTATTAAATGACTAAAACAATGCCCGCTACTTTCTAAGCAGCGGGCATTTAAAAGCAAACCTTACAACAGCTCTGCAACTATTTGGCCTCCACTTAAGGAGAGACTTATCCCCATACGCATCCATCTTATATTGCGTAAACATTATTGAAAAAATTAAGAAGGTATCACTATGTTAGATCAAACAATGAAAGGCTCGTTAAAAGCCTATTTAGAAAACTTAAAAACCGACGTACATTTGCTTCTTAGCCTTGATAACAGTGATACCTCAAACAAGCTACAAGCGCTTGCTAACGACATTGCATCACTGAATGACAAGGTAAAAGTGATCGAAGATCAAAGCGCCAGTGTGCGTAAACCGATCATGCAGGTAGTTAACCCAAGCAAAAATACCCGAATTGGTTTTGCCGGCTTACCTATGGGTCACGAGTTTACTTCATTAGTATTGGCCCTACTGCACAGCGGTGGTCACCCAATGAAACTAGAAGCCGATGTGATTGAGCAAATCGCTAACCTTGAAGGCGAAATGAATTTTGAAGTATTCATTTCATTAAGCTGCCAAAACTGCCCAGACGTAGTGCAAGCCCTCAACATGATGGCGGCGATTAATCCAAACATTAAAACCACCATGATTGACGGTGCGGCCTTCCAAGACGAAGTCGCAGAACGCAACATCATGGCAGTGCCAAGTGTGTTCTTGAATGGTGAGATCTTTACTCAAGGCCGTATTTCATTAACTGAAATTCTGAAGAAAGTAGACTTGAAATTTGGAGACTCGGGCGCAGCGAAAAAAGAAGCCGCCGCATTGAATGAAAAAGCGCCCTACGAAGTATTGGTTGTAGGTGGTGGCCCTGCAGGTGCATCCGCTGCGATTTATGCCGCACGTAAAGGCATACGTACGGGTATTATTGCAGAACGTTTTGGTGGCCAGGTAATGGATACTATGTCGATTGAAAACTTTATTTCTGTTAAAGAAACCGAAGGCCCAAAGCTAGCGGCAGCACTTGAAGAACACGTTAAAGAATACGACGTTGATATCATGAAAGAGCAAAAAGCCGATAACATTGTTGCCGCTGAAAAAACAGAAGACGGTTACATTCACGTTCGCTTAGAAAGTGGCGCAACGTTAAAGAGCCGCAGCGTCATTTTATCTACCGGCGCACGCTGGAGAGAAATGAACGTAGCGGGTGAACAAGAATACCGCAACAAGGGCGTGGCGTACTGCCCACACTGTGATGGCCCTTTGTTTAAAGGTAAGCGCGTTGCGGTAATTGGTGGTGGTAACTCGGGTATTGAAGCGGCGATCGATTTAGCCGGTTTAGTAGAACACGTTACGGTTTTAGAATTTGCTGATACCTTGCGCGCTGACCAAGTGCTAGTGAACAAAGCAGAAAGCATGGGCAACATCGAAATCATTAAACAAGCTCAGACGACGGAAGTGATTGGCGATGGAACTCGCGTAACCGCATTGAACTATAAAGACCGCGGCAGCGATGAGATAAGGACAATTGAACTAGCAGGCATATTCGTACAAATTGGTTTAGTGCCAAACAGCGAATTCCTAAAGGATTC